>NZ_VMNX01000117.1 GCF_009377235.1 Streptomyces acidicola | reverse complement strand
CCTTCGGCCCCTCCACCCGTCTGGACATCGAGGCCGAGGTCGGCTTCGTGGTGGGAACGCCCTCCCCCATGGGTGTTCCGGTCCCCCTCTCCTCCTTCCGGGACCACGTCTTCGGCCTGTGCCTCCTGAACGACTGGTCGGCGCGGGACGTCCAGGCCTGGGAGTACGTGCCCCTCGGCCCGTTCCTCGGCAAGTCCTTCGCCACGTCCGTCTCGGCGTGGATCACCCCGCTCGACGCCCTGGAGGAGGCCCGCGTGGCTCCGCCCGAGCGGACACACGACCTGCTGCCCTACCTGGACGACACGGCCGAGGAACCCACCGGCTACGACCTCCGCATCTCCGTGGCGATCAACGGCCACGTCGTCTCCGAGCCGCCGTTCTCGACCATGTACTGGACCGCCGCGCAGCAGTTGGCCCACATGACGGTGAACGGCGCGTCCCTGCGCACGGGCGACCTGTACGGCTCCGGAACGGTCAGCGGCCCCTCGGAACGCGAGCGCGGCTCCCTCCTGGAACTCACCTGGAACGGCCGCGACCCCCTCGACCTCCCCGACGGCAAGCGCACCTTCCTGGAGGACGGCGACGAGGTCACCCTCACGGCCTGGGCCCCGGGCCCCCATGGCACGCGCGTGGGACTGGGCGAGGTGAGGGGCCGCGTCGTACCGAACCCTTCCGGGGGTGTGGCCGGTCGGTAGCGTCTGCCGGGTGCTGCCTGTGGGCTGCTGCGGGTTCGTCGTGGCGCACTGCCCCGCGCCCTCAACAGCCCGTCAAGGTCACTGTGGTCGTGAGAGGGGATGCTGAGCCGAGCCGGGCGGCGGTATCTCGGGCAGCACCCGCTCGAAGAACTCCCGGTCCTGCGCGAAGGTGGGCTCCAGTGCCAGGAACTCCTCCACCGTGACCCACCGCGCGTCGCTCACCTCGCCCGGTTGCATGACGACCTCACCCTCACCGTCACCTTCTCCCTCCCCCTGTCTCTCTCCCTCTCCCACGTCCGCTGTCCACCAGTGCAGCAGGAACTGCCGGTCGTCCGTCTCCGACTCCCACACCTTCGCCAGCGGGAACACCTTCAGTCCCACCTCTTCGCGGACCTCCCGGACCAGTGCCTCCGCCTGGCTTTCCCCCGGCTCGACCTTCCCGCTGAGCGGCGCCCAGTAGCCCGACCGCCGGGCTTCCGGGCCGCGCTCTATGACCAGCAAGCGGTCGCCGCGCCGCAGCACGGCAACGACGGCGTCCCGCTGCCCCGGCTTGTCCGGCTGCCCCAACTGGTCCGACTGCCCCGACCGGTCCGGCTGCCCCGACTGATCCGACCGGTCCGCCCGCGCCGGCTCGTCCCGCTGGTCCATCACGCGTCTCCTACGCCCAGTCGTCCGGCCCTGGGTCCGGCTCCGCGTCCGGCCAGTCGAAGGGGTCGTCCGCGCCCACGTCGCCCGCCCCGCCCGCCCCGCGCGCCGAGGCCTTCGAGCCCTCGGAGGCCACCGGCTCCTCCGGAGCCCCGCCCAGGGCGGCGAGCACCGCCAGCACCCCTTCCCCGTACGTCGCCAGCTTCTTCTCCCCGACCCCGCTGATGCCGCCCAGCTGGTCCACCGACGTCGGCCGCGCCGTGGCGATCTCGCGGAGCGTGGCGTCGTGGAAGATGACGTACGCCGGGACGCCCTGCTCGCGCGCCTGCTCGGCACGCCAGGCGCGCAGCGCCTCGAAGACCGGCAGCAGTTCCTCGGGCAGCTCCGCCACCGCGGCCTTCGCCTTGCGCTCGCCCCGGCCGGAGGACGACGAGCCCCCCGAGGCAGCCCCCGAGGCCACCGCCTTCTTCGGCTCCTTCCGAAGCGGCACCTCCCGATCCCTCCGCAGCACGGACCCGCTGTCCTCGGTCAGCACCAGCGTCCCGTACTCGCCCTCCACCGCGAGCAGCCCCTGCGCGAGCAACTGCCGTACGACACCCCGCCATTCGCCCTCGCTCAGCTCCTCGCCGATCCCGAAGACGGACAGCTGGTCGTGGTCGAACTGAATGACCTTGCCGGTCCGCTTCCCCAACAGGATGTCGATGATCTGCACGGCCCCGAACTTCTGCCCGCGCTCCCGCTGCAACCGCACCACCGTGGACAGCAGCTTCTGCGCGGCGACGGTGCCGTCCCAGGTCTCCGGAGGGGTCAGGCACGTGTCGCAGTTGCCGCAGCCTCCAGGCACCGGCTCCTGCCCGAAGTAGGCCAGCAGCTGCCCCCGCCGACACTGGACCGTCTCGCACAGCGCCAGCATGGAGTCCAGGTGGGCGGCGGCCCGGCGGCGGAACGCCTCGTCGCCCTCGCCGGTCTGGATCAGCTTCCGCTGCTGGACGACGTCCTGGAGCCCGTACGCCATCCATGCCGTGGACGGCGACCCGTCACGGCCCGCACGGCCCGTCTCCTGGTAGTACCCCTCCACCGACTTCGGCAGATCGAGGTGCGCGACGAACCGCACGTCCGGCTTGTCGATGCCCATGCCGAAGGCGATGGTCGCCACGACGACCAGGCCCTCCTCACGCAGGAACCGTGCCTGGTGGGCGGCGCGCGTGCCGGCGTCCAGACCGGCGTGGTACGGCACGGCCTCGATGCCGTTCCGGCTCAGGAACTCGGCCGTCTTCTCCACCGAGTTCCGCGACAGGCAGTACACGATCCCCGCGTCGCCCGCGTGCTCCTGCTTGAGGAAGGACAGCAGCTGCTTCTTGGGGTCGGCCTTGGGGATGATCCGGTACTGGATGTTGGGCCGGTCGAAGCTGGCCTCGAAGTGACGGGCCCTCGGCATGACCAGCCGCTCGGTGATCTCCCGGTGCGTGGCGCGCGTGGCCGTCGCGGTCAGCGCGATACGGGGGACGTCCGGCCAGCGCTCGCCCAGCAGCGACAGTGCCAGGTAGTCGGGCCGGAAGTCGTGGCCCCACTGCGACACGCAGTGCGCCTCGTCGATCGCGAACACCGAGATCTTGCCCCGCGACAGCAGGTCCAGAGACGTGTCGAGCCGCAGTCGCTCCGGCGCCAGATACAGCAGGTCCAGCTCGCCGGCCAGGAACTCCGCCTCGACCACGCGCCGCTCGTCGAAGTCCTGCGTGGAGTTGATGAACCCGGCGCGCACGCCCAGCGCCCGCAGCGCGTCCACCTGGTCCTGCATCAGCGCGATCAGCGGGGAGACGACCACGCCCGTACCCGGTCTGACCAGCGCCGGAATCTGGTAGCAGAGTGACTTGCCGCCGCCGGTCGGCATCAGCACGACGGCATCGCCGCCCGCCACCACGTGCTCGATGATCGCTTCCTGCTCACCGCGGAAGGCCTCGTACCCGAAGACCCGGTCCAGCACGGCCAGCGCCTCGCTGTCGGCCGAGCATGCTGCCCCTGCGACCATCCCGTCCACTTCCGCCATCACACCAGTCCCGCCCATCCCACTTGTCACCCGTCCCCCGTGCGTTGTCCGTGTTTCCCCCGCCCTTGCCACGATAGGGGCCCGCACCGACAGCCTCAGAGTTATCCACAGGCTGCACCCCTGGCATCCGGCCTCCTCCGCCCGCATCCGTGACAGACGACGGGACCCGGCCCCCTGAGGAGACCGGGTCCCACGCGTGTCCGCACCGCTCAGCGGAGCGTCACCGCACGAACACTCCCGCCTGTCCCGCCAGGTCCAGGAAGTACTGCGGCGCCACACCGAGCACGAGTGTGACCGCCACGCCCACGCCGATCGCCGTCATGGTCAGCGGTGACGGCACGGCGACCGTCGGCCCCTCGGGGCGCGGCTGGCTGAAGAACATGAGCACGATCACGCGGATGTAGAAGAACGCCGCGATGGCCGACGAGATCACACCGATCACGACGATCGCTCCCGCCCCGCTCTCGGCCGCCGCCTTGAACACGGCGAACTTCCCGGCGAACCCGGAGGTCAGCGGAATGCCCGCGAAGGCCAGCAGGAACACCGCGAACACGGCCGCCACCAGCGGGGATCTGCGTCCGAGCCCGGCCCACTTGGACAGGTGGGTGGCCTCGCCGCCCGCGTCCCGTACGAGGGTGACCACCGCGAAGGCGCCGATCGTCACGAACGAGTACGCGCCCAGGTAGAACAGCACTGACGAGACGCCGTCCGGCGAGGTCGCGATGACACCCGCGAGGATGAATCCCGCGTGCGCGATCGACGAGTACGCCAGCAGCCGCTTGATGTCGGTCTGGGTGATCGCGACGATGGCGCCGCCCAGCATGGTGACGATCGCGACGGCCCACATGACCGGCCGCCAGTCCCAGCGCAGGCCGGGCAGGACGACGTACAGGAGCCTGAGCAGCGCGCCGAAGGCCGCCACCTTCGTCGCCGCCGCCATGAAGCCGGTGACCGGGGTCGGCGCGCCCTGGTAGACGTCCGGCGTCCACATGTGGAACGGCACCGCGCCCACCTTGAACAGCAGGCCCATGACCACCATCGCGCCGCCGACGAGCAGCAGCGCGTCGTTGCCCATGGTGCCCGCGAGCGCCGGGCTGACGTTCTGGACGGTGCCGTCGACGACCTGGGCGATCGTCGCGTAGGACACCGAGCCCGCGTATCCGTACAGCAGCGCGATGCCGAAGAGGGTGAACGCGGAGGCGAAGGCGCCCAGCAGGAAGTACTTGACCGCGGCCTCCTGCGAGATGAGCCGCTTGCGGCGGGCCACGGCGCACAGCAGGTACAGCGGCAGTGAGAAGACCTCGAGGGCGATGAACAGGGTCAGCAGGTCGTTCGCCGCCGGGAAGATCAGCATGCCGCCGATCGCGAAGAGCAGCAGCGGGAACACCTCGGTGGTGGTGAACCCTGCCTTCACCGCGGCCTTCTCGCTGTCGCTGCCCGGCACGGACGCGGCCTGTGCGGCGAACGAGTCGACGCGTTTGCCGTGCGCCGCCGGGTCCAGCCGCCGCTCGGCGAAGGTGAACACGCCGAGCAGTCCGGCCAGCAGGATCGTGCCCTGAAGGAACAGGGCAGGTCCGTCGACGGCGATGGCGCCCATCGCCGCGATGCCGGCCTTCGTGGTGCCGTATCCGCCCGCCGCGAGCCCGACGACCGCCGCGAAGGAGGCGGCGAGTGCGACGATTGCCACGAACACCTGAACGTAGTACCGGGACCTGCGCGGCACGAAGGCCTCGATCAGCACCCCGAGGATCGCCGCCCCGATGACGATCAGGGTGGGCGACAACTGCCCGTACTCGATCTTCGGCGCCTGGATCTTCTCGATCGGATCGGCTGCCATTGTCCACAGGCTGTGGACGGCTGGTGCGCTCACTTGGCCGCCTCCACCTCGGGCTGGGGGTCCTTCTTATGGACGTCGGACATGGTCTGCTTGACCGCCGGGTTGACGATGTCGGTGACCGGCTTCGGGTAGACGCCCAGGAAGATCAGCAACACGACCAGCGGGGCGACCACCACGAGTTCCCGCACCCTGAGGTCGGGCATGTGTGCGACCTCGGCCTTGACCGGGCCCGTCATCGTCCTCTGGTAGAGGACGAGGGTGTAGAGAGCGGCGAGGACGATGCCGAGGGTCGCGATGATCCCGATCACCGGATAGCGCGAGAACGTGCCGACCAGGACCAGGAACTCACTGACGAACGGGGCGAGCCCGGGCAGGGAGAGGGTCGCGAGGCCGCCGATCAGGAACGTGCCGGCGAGCACCGGGGCGACCTTCTGCACGCCCCCGTAGTCGGCGATGAGCCGCGACCCGCGCCGCGAGATCAGGAAGCCCGCCACGAGCATCAGCGCGGCGGTCGAGATCCCGTGGTTGACCATGTAGAGCGTGGCGCCCGACTGGCCCTGGCTGGTCATCGCGAAGATGCCCATGATGATGAAGCCGAAGTGCGAGATCGACGCGTACGCGACCAGGCGCTTGATGTCGCGCTGGCCGACGGCGAGCAGCGCACCGTAGATGATGCTGATGAGGGCGAGGACGAGGATCGCGGGCGTCGCCCACTTGCTCGCCTCCGGGAACAGCTGGAGGCAGAAGCGCAGCATCGCGAACGTGCCCACCTTGTCGACGACCGCCGTGATCAGGACGGCGACCGGGGCGGTGGCCTCGCCCATCGCGTTCGGCAGCCAGGTGTGCAGCGGCCACAGGGGCGCCTTCACCGCGAACGCGAAGAAGAAGCCGAGGAACAGCCACCGCTCCGTGCTGGTCGCCATGTGCAGCGAACCGTTGGCGCGGGCCTCGGCGATCTCCGTGAGCGAGAAGTTCCCGGCGACCACGTACAGGCCGATGACCGCGGCCAGCATGATGAGGCCGCCGACCAGGTTGTAGAGGAGGAATTTCACGGCCGCGTACGACCGTTGCGTCGCGGCCGTCTCCTCTCCGTGCTCATGGGCACGGTCCCCGAAGCCACCGATGAGGAAGTACATCGGGATGAGCATGGCTTCGAAGAAGATGTAGAAGAGGAAGACGTCGGTGGCCTCGAAGGAGATGATCACCATCGCCTCGACGGCCAGGATCAGGGCGAAGAAGCCCTGCGTCGGCCGCCACCGCTTGCTGCCCGTCTCCAGCGGGTCGGCGTCGTGCCAGCCCGCCAGGATGATGAACGGGATCAGCACGGCCGTGAGCGCGATCAGCGCCACCGCGATGCCGTCCACGCCCAGCTCGTACCGCACCCCGAACTCCGGGATCCAGGCGTGGGATTCGGTGAGTTGGTAGCGGGCGCCGCCCGGGTCGAAACGCATGAGCACGGTCACGGCGAGCGCGAGCGTGCCCAGCGAGACGATCAGCGCCAGCCATTTGGCGGCGGTGCGCTTGGCGGCCGGTACGGCGGCCGTGGCGATCGCCCCTAGGGCCGGGAGCACCGCCGTCGCTGTCAGCAGAGGAAAGGACATCGGTATCAGACCGCCCTCATCAGCAGGGTCGCGGCGATGAGGACCGCCGCACCGCCGAACATCGAGACCGCGTACGACCGCGCGAAGCCGTTCTGCAGCTTGCGCAGCCGTCCGGAGAGGCCGCCCATCGTGGCTGCCGTGCCGTTGACGACGCCGTCGACCAGCGTGTGGTCGACGTACACCAGGGAGCGCGTGAGGTGTTCGCCGCCGCGGACCAGGACGACATGGTTGAAGTCGTCCTGGAGGAGGTCGCGCCGGGCGGCCCGGGTGAGCAGCGATCCGCGCGGGGCGACGACCGGGACGGGGCGGCGCCCGTACTGGGCGTAGGCGAAGCCGACGCCGACGACCATCACGGCCACCGTGGAGAGCGTGACCGTCAGCGCGCTGACCGGCGGGTGGCCGTGCTCGAAGCCGGTGACGGGCTCCAGCCACTTCACGAACCGCTCGCCGATGCCGAAGAACGCGCCCGCGAAGACCGAGCCGACGGCCAGCACGATCATGGGGATCGTCATGACCTTGGGCGACTCGTGCGGGTGCGGCTCGTTGCCGTGCTCGTCGGGCTGCCAGCGCTTCTCGCCGAAGAACGTCATCAGCATCACGCGCGTCATGTAGAACGCCGTGATGGCCGCGCCCAGCAGGGCCGCGCCGCCGAGGATCCAGCCCTCGGCGCCGCCCTTGGCGAACGCCGCCTCGATGATCTTGTCCTTGGAGAAGAAGCCGGACAGACCGGGGAAGCCGATGATCGCGAGGTAGCCGAGGCCGAACGTCACGAAGGTGATCGGCATGTACTTCCGCAGGCCGCCGTACTTCCTCATGTCGACCTCGTCGTTCATGCCGTGCATGACCGATCCGGCGCCGAGGAACAGCCCGGCCTTGAAGAAGCCGTGCGTCACCAGGTGCATGATCGCGAAGGCGTAGCCGATGGGACCGAGGCCCGCGGCCAGCACCATGTAGCCGATCTGCGACATGGTCGACCCGGCGAGGGCCTTCTTGATGTCGTCCTTCGCGCAACCGACGATCGCACCGAAGAGGAGCGTGACCGCGCCGACCACGGTGACGGCCAGCTGAGCGTCGGGCGCCGCGTTGAAGATGTCCCCGGAGCGGACGATCAGGTAGACGCCCGCGGTCACCATGGTCGCGGCGTGGATGAGGGCCGAGACCGGGGTCGGGCCCTCCATCGCGTCCCCGAGCCAGGACTGCAGCGGCACCTGGGCGGACTTGCCGCAGGCGGCGAGCAGCAGCATCAGGCCGATGGCGGTGAGTTTGCCCTCGCCGGCGTCACCGGTGGACTGAAGGACCGGCCCGAAGGCGAAGGTCCCGAAGGTGGTGAACATCAGCATGATGGCGATGGACAGCCCCATGTCGCCGACGCGGTTGACCAGGAAGGCCTTCTTCGCGGCGGTCGCGGCGCTGGGCTTGTGCTGCCAGAAGCCGATCAGCAGGTACGAGGCGAGACCGACGCCCTCCCAGCCGACGTACAGCAGCAGGTAGTTGTCGGCGACGACGAGCAGCAGCATCGCCGCGAGGAACAGGTTCAGATAGCCGAAGAAGCGGCGTCGGCGCTCGTCGTGCTCCATGTACCCGATCGAGTACACATGGATGAGGGAGCCGACTCCGGTGATGAGCAGGACGAACGTCATCGACAGCTGGTCGAGCTGGAAGCCGACGTTCGCCTGGAAACCCTCGACCGGGATCCAGCTGAACAGATGCTGCATCAAGGTCCGGTGTTCGGGGCTCTTGCCCAGCATGTCGGCGAAGAGGACGACGCCGAGCACGAAGGAGGCGGCCGCGAAAGCCGTGCCGATCCAGTGGCCGACGGCGTCGAGGCGCCGGCCGCCACACAAGAGGACGGCCGCTCCGAGCAGGGGCGCCGCCACCAGCAGCGCAATCAGGTTCTCCACGATTCTTCCGACCCCTTACAGCTTCATCAGGCTGGCGTCGTCGACCGAGGCCGAGTGGCGGGCACGGAACACCGACACGATGATCGCGAGTCCGACCACGACCTCCGCCGCGGCGACGACCATCGTGAAGAAGGCGATGATCTGGCCGTCGAGGTTGCCGTGCATCCGGGCGAAGGCGACGAACGCGAGGTTGCAGGCGTTGAGCATCAGCTCCACGCACATGAACACCACGATCGCGTTCCGCCTGATGAGCACGCCGGTGGCGCCGATCGTGAACAACAGGGCCGCGAGATACAGGTAGTTGACGGGATTCACTTCGAGGCCTCCCCGCTGTTCGAGCCTCCGCTGTTCGAGCGCTCCAGCCGGTCCTCGGCGCGCTGCTCCAGTGCCTTGAGATCACTGAGCGCCTCGGTCGACACGTCACGGACCTGACCGCGGTCCCGCAGCGTCTTGCTGACGGTGAGCTCGGACGGGGTGCCGTCCGGGAGGAGGCCGGCGATGTCCACCGCGTTGTGCCGTGCGTACACACCGGGCGCCGGCAGCGGCGGTACGTGCTTGCCCTCGCGGACGCGCTGCTCGGCCAGCTCGCGCTGGGTCTTGGCGCGCTCGGTGCGCTCGCGGTGGGTGAGCACCATGGCGCCCACCGTGGCCGTGATGAGCAGGGCGCCGGTGAGTTCGAAGGCGAACACGTACTTCGTGAAGATGAGAGTGGCGAGGCCCTCCACGTTGCCGTTCGCGTTCGCCCGGCCCAGGCCGTTGAACTCCTTCAGCGAGGCGTTGCCGATGCCCCCGATCAGCAGGGTGCCGAAGCCGAGGCCACAGAGAAGAGCCAGCCAGCGCTGGCCCTTGATGGTCTCTTTCAAGGAGTCCGCCGCCGTGACGCCGACAAGCATCACCACGAACAGGAACAGCATCATGATCGCGCCGGTGTAGACGACGATCTGCACGATGCCCAGGAAGTAGGCGCCGTTGGCGAGGTAGAACACCGCCAGGACGATCATGGTGCCGGCGAGGCAGAGCGCACTGTGCACGGCCTTCTTCATGAAGACGGTGCACAGGGCGCCGATCACGGCGATCGTGCCGAGCACCCAGAACTGGAACGCCTCACCGGTGGAGGTGGTGTAGGCGGCGAGCTGTGCGGTCATGCGTCAGCCCCCTCTTCCTGGGGCTTTTCTCCCTTGGAGACAGCGACCTGAGGCTCCGTCCCGGGCGCGGCCTCGGTGACGAGTCCCCGGTAGTAGTCCTGCTCGTCCATGCCGGGGTAGATCGCGTGCGGCGTGTCGACCATGCCCTCTTCGAGGCCGGCGAGCAGTTGCTCCTTGGTGTAGATGAGGTTGGCGCGGCTGGAGTCGGCCAGCTCGAACTCGTTGGTCATCGTCAGCGCGCGCGTGGGGCACGCCTCGATGCACAGGCCGCACAGGATGCAGCGGGCGTAGTTGATCTGGTAGACGCGGCCGTACCGCTCGCCCGGCGAGTAGCGCTCCTCGTCCGTGTTGTCCGCGCCCTCCACGTAGATCGCGTCGGCGGGACAGGCCCAGGCGCACAGCTCGCAGCCGATGCACTTCTCCAGGCCGTCCGGATGGCGGTTGAGCTGGTGCCGGCCGTGGAACCGCGGTGCGGTGGTCTTCTGCTGCTCCGGGTACTGCTCGGTCAGCCGCTTCTTGAACATGGCCTTGAAGGTCACGCCGAAGCCGGCGACGGGGTTCTGGAAACCCGGCTTGGTCTCCTTCGGCTCATCAGCCATCGGACGCCTCCCTTCCACTCGAAGATCCGTCACTGTCAGTATCGGACCCGCCACTGACAATCAGCTCCCGCTCACGGCGCGGGCGCCTGCGCGGCACCGGCGGCAGGGTCTGACCGGGCAGGGGCGGTACGGGGAATCCGCCGGCCATGGGGTCGAACGCGGCGGGTTCGGCGGGCTTGTCCTGCGCCTCCTGGCGGTTGCGGAACATGTCCGCGACGAACGAGAGCAGCAGCAGGACGAGGACGGCTCCGCCGACGTACAGCGCGATCTCGGAGAATGCGTAGTTCTCGTTGCGCAGGGTCCGCACGGTCGCCACCAGCATCAGCCAGACCACGGAGACCGGGATGAGGACCTTCCAGCCCAGCTTCATCAGCTGGTCGTAGCGGACGCGCGGGAGCGTGCCGCGCAGCCAGATGAAGAAGAACAGCAGCAGCTGCACCTTCACCACGAACCAGAGCATGGGCCACCAGCCGTGGTTGGCACCCTCCCAGAAGGTGCTGATCGGCCACGGTGCCCGCCAGCCGCCGAGGAAGAGCGTCACGGACACGGCCGAGACGGTCACCATGTTCACGTACTCGGCGAGCATGAACATCGCGAACTTGATGGACGAGTACTCGGTGTTGAAGCCGCCGACCAGGTCGCCCTCGGACTCCGGCATGTCGAAGGGGGCGCGGTTGGTCTCGCCGACCATGGTCACGATGTAGATCAGGAACGAGACCGGCAGCAGGATGACGAACCAGCGGTCCTGCTGGGCCTCGACGATCGCCGACGTCGACATCGACCCCGAGTAGAGGAACACGGAGGCGAAGGCGGCGCCCATGGCGATCTCGTACGAGATCATCTGCGCGCACGAGCGCAGGCCGCCGAGCAGGGGGTACGTGGATCCGGAGCTCCAGCCCGCCAGCACGATCCCGTAGATGCCCACCGAGGCGACCGCGAGGATGTAGAGCATCGCGATCGGCAGGTCCGTGAGCTGCATCGTGGTGCGCTGGCCGAAGATCGAGACCTCGTTGCCGGCCGGCCCGAAGGGGATCACCGCGATCGCCATGAAGGCCGGGATGGCCGCGACGATCGGCGCGAGGACGTACACCACCTTGTCCGCGCGTTTGACGATGACGTCTTCCTTGAGCATCAGCTTGATGCCGTCGGCGAGCGACTGGAGCATGCCCCAGGGGCCGTGCCGGTTGGGGCCGATGCGCAGCTGCATCCAGGCGACGACCTTGCGCTCCCACACGATGGAGAAGAGCACGGTCACCATCAGGAAGGCGAAGCAGAACACCGCCTTGATGACGACCAGCCACCACGGGTCGCGGCCGAACATGGAGAGGTCCTCCGCGGCGAGGTACGCCGTCACGCCTCCACCTCCTTCGAGTCCTCGGGGGCGAGGGTCGCCGGGCCGATGCGGACGAGTGCGCCGGGCAGCGCCCCGGTGTCGGAGGCGACGCCTGTTCCGGCGGAGTTCAGCGGGAGCCAGACCACGCGGTCGGGCATCTCGGTGATCTGCAGCGGGAGTTCCACGGCCCCGGCGGGGCCGCTGACCGCGAGGAGGTCACCGTCCTTGACGCCCGCCTCGGCGGCCGTGGCGGCCGACACGCGCGCGCGTGCGGCGTGCCGCGTTCCGGCGAGTGCCGCGTCGCCGTCCTGGAGGCGGCCCTGGTCGAGCAGCAGCCGGTGTCCGGCCAGGACGGCCTCTCCGGCGGCCGGCCGCGGCAGCTGGCCGCCGATCGCCAGCGGGTCGCTCGCCTGCGGCCCGTCCCACGCGCCGAGGCGGTCGATCTCCGCGCGCGTGGTGCGCAGATCGGGCAGACCCAGGTGGACGTCCATGGCGTCGGCCAGCATCTGGAGCACACGCCCGTCGGTAGGTGCCAGGCGGCGGGTCATCTGGTCGGGCTTGAGGGCGGCCTCGAAGGGGCGTACCCGGCCCTCCCAGTTGACGAAGCTGCCCGCCTTCTCGGCGACGGCGGCGACGGGGAAGACCACGTCCGCGCGCTCGGTGACCTCGCTGGGCCGCAGTTCCAGCGACACCAGGAAGCCGACTCCGGCAAGCGCCTCGCGCGCGCGTGCCGGGTCGGGAAGGTCGGCGACCTCCACGCCCG
Organism: Streptomyces acidicola; assembly: GCF_009377235.1. GTDB lineage: Bacteria > Actinomycetota > Actinomycetes > Streptomycetales > Streptomycetaceae > Streptomyces > Streptomyces acidicola. The sequence continues at coordinate 15,437 of NZ_VMNX01000117.1, read as the reverse complement.
CCACCACCAGCGCGCCCAGCTCGCCGCTCGCTGCGGCCTCGACGATCTGGCCGGTGTCGCGGCCGTGGCGAAGCGGGAGTTCGGCGACGCCCCAGGCGGAGGCGACCTCGACCCTCGCGCGTGAGTCGGTGGCCGGGCGCCCGCCCGGCAGCAGCGACGGCACCGCGCCGGCCTCGATCGCGCCGCGCTCCCCGGCCCGGCGCGGAATCCACACCAGCCCGGCTCCGGTCGCGGTCGCGGCCCGTACGGCGGCGGTGAGCCCTCCGGCCACCGCGGCCAGCCGCTCACCGACGACGATCACCGCGCCCTCGGTGCGCAGCGCCTCGGCGGCCTTCGCCCCGTCCTCCTCCAGACCGACCCGGCCCGCGAGGGCGTCCAGCCACTCGGTCTCGGTGCCGGGCGCGGCCGGCAGCAGCGTGCCGCCGGCCTTCTCCAGGCCCCGGGTCCCGTACGTGGCCAGCGAGAACACCTTCTGTCCGTGCCCCCGCCAGGCCTTGCGCAGCCGCAGGAAGACGCCGGGCGCCTCCTCCTCGGCCTCGAACCCGACGAGCAGCACCGCGGGCGCCTTCTCCAGCGAGGCGTACGTGACGCCCGTACCGTCGAGGTCGTGTCCGCGTCCCGCCACCCGGGCGGCCAGGAAGTCGGCCTCCTCGCCGCTGTGCACGCGCGCGCGGAAGTCGATGTCGTTCGTGTCGAGCGCCACGCGCGCGAACTTGCTGTACGCGTACGCGTCCTCGACGGTCAGACGGCCGCCGGTCAGGACACCGGCACGGCCGCGCGCGGCCGACAGCCCCTGGGCCGCGGCCGCGAGGGCCTCCGGCCAGGAAGCGGGCTCCAGCTCACCCGACTCGCCGCGCACGAGCGGCGTCGTCAGCCGGTCCGGCCGCTGCGCGTACCGGAACGCGAACCGCCCCTTGTCGCAGATCCACTCCTCGTTGACCTCGGGGTCCTGTGCGGCGAGCCGCCGCATGACCTTGCCGCGCCGGTGGTCCGTACGCGTCGCGCAGCCGCCGGAGCAGTGCTCGCACATGGACGGCGAGGAGACCAGGTCGAAGGGGCGGGAGCGGAAGCGGTAGGCCGCCGAGGTCAGCGCGCCCACCGGGCAGATCTGGATGGTGTTCCCGGAGAAGTACGACTCGAAGGGGTCGCCCTCACCGGTACCGACCTGCTGGAGCGCGCCCCGCTCGAGCAGCTCGATCATCGGGTCGCCCGCGATCTGGTTGGAGAACCGGGTGCAGCGGGCGCACAGCACGCACCGCTCACGGTCGAGCAGCACCTGTGTGGAGATCGGCACGGGCTTCTCGAAGGTGCGCTTCTTTCCTTCGAAGCGGGACTCGGCGTGGCCGTGCGACATGGCCTGGTTCTGCAGGGGGCACTCGCCGCCCTTGTCGCAGACGGGGCAGTCCAGCGGGTGGTTGATGAGCAGGAGCTCCATCACACCCTTCTGGGCCTTCTCGGCGACGGGCGAGGTGAGGTGGGTCTTGACGACCATCCCGTCGGTGCAGGTGATCGTGCAGGACGCCATGGGCTTGCGCTGGCCCTCGACCTCGACGATGCACTGGCGGCAGGCGCCGGCCGGGTCGAGGAGAGGGTGGTCGCAGAACCGTGGGATCTCGATGCCGAGTTGCTCGGCGGCCCGGATGACCAGGGTGCCCTTGGGCACGCTGATCTCGACGCCGTCGATCGTCAGCGAGACGAGGTCCTCCGGCGGGACCGCCGCTTCTCCGCCCCCGGACGGAGCGCTGGTGGTCACCGTCATGCGTTCACCTCCGTGCGCTTGTCGGCCCAGGCCGTGGACTTGGCCGGGTCGAAGGGGCAGCCCCGGCCCGTGATGTGCTCCTCGTACTCCTCGCGGAAGTACTTGAGGGAGGAGAAGATCGGCGAGGCGGCGCCGTCGCCGAGGGCGCAGAAGGACTTGCCGTTGATGTTGTCGGCGATGTCGTTCAGCTTGTCGAGGTCGGACATGATGCCCTTGCCGGCCTCGATGTCGCGCAGCAACTGCACGAGCCAGTAAGTCCCTTCACGGCAGGGTGTGCACTTGCCGCAGGACTCGTGGGCGTAGAACTCGGTCCAGCGGGTGACGGCCCGTACGACGCAGGTGGTCTCGTCGAAGCACTGCAATGCCTTGGTGCCGAGCATGGACCCGGCGGCGCCGACGCCCTCGTAGTCGAGGGGCACGTCGAGGTGCTCGTCGGTGAACATCGGCGTGGAGGAGCCGCCCGGCGTCCAGAACTTCAGCCGGTGCCCGGGCCGCATGCCGCCGCTCATGTCGAGGAGCTGGCGGAGAGTGATGCCGAGCGGGGCCTCGTACTGACCGGGGCGGGCGACGTGGCCGCTGAGCGAGTAGAGCGTGAAGCCCGGTGACTTCTCGCTGCCCATCGACCTGAACCAGTCCTTGCCGTTTTTCAGAATCGCGGGAACCGAGGCGATCGACTCGACGTTGTTCACAACAGTCGGGCACGCATAGAGGCCCGCGACAGCAGGAAAGGGGGGACGGAGCCGCGGTTGACCACGGCGGCCTTCGAGCGAGTCCAGCAGTGCGGTCTCCTCACCGCAGATGTACGCGCCCGCGCCCGCGTGCACGGTGATGTCGAGGTCGAGTCCGCTGCCCAGGATGTTCTTGCCGAGGTAGCCCGCCGCGTAGGCCTCTCGCACGGCCTCGTGCAACCGCCGCAGAACGGGGACGACTTCACCACGCAGATAGATGAAGGCATGCGACGACCTGATGGCATAACACGCGATGACCATGCCCTCGATGAGGCTATGCGGGTTCGCGAAGAGGAGCGGAATGTCCTTGCACGTTCCGGGCTCCGATTCGTCGGCGTTGACAACTAGATAGTGCGGTTTTCCATCACCCTGCGGAATGAACTGCCATTTCATTCCCGTCGGGAATCCCGCGCCTCCACGCCCGCGCAGCCCGGAGTCCTTGACGTAAGCGATCACGTCGTCCGGTGACATGGCGAGCGCCTTGCGGAGCCCCTCGTACCCTTCGTGCCTTCGGTAGACATCCAGCGTCCAGGACTTGTCCTCGTCCCAGAAGGACGACAGCACGGGTGCGAGCAGCTTCTCCGGGCTGTGGTCCTTGATCTCGGCTGCCAACGTCATCACTCCCCCTCCTCGGCGTCAGGACCCGCCGGGCGGGCGGGGTCGGTGGCCGATGTGTCCTGCGGCTCGTCGTGGGGTCCGCCGTCCCGCGGATGCACCACGCGCGCGCCGGCCTCGCCCTTGGCCAGGCGGAGGCCGATCAGGGAGGCGGGTCCCGCGCTGCCGCTCGCCTCGACGGCTCCGTCCCGCTCGTCGGGGAACCCCGCCAGGATCCGGGCGGTCTCCTTGAACGTGCACAGGGGGGCGCCTCGGGTCGGCTCGACCTGCGCTCCCGCACGCAGGTCGTCGACGAGCTGCCTCGCGCTGTCCACGGTCTGGTTGTCGAAGAACTCCCAGTTGACCATCACGACCGGTGCGAAGTCACAGGCCGCGTTGCACTCGATGTGCTCCAGGGTGACCTTGCCGTCGTCGGTGGTCTCGCCGTTGCCGACGCCCAGGTGGTCCTGGAGCGCCTCGAAGATGGCGTCGCCGCCCATCACCGCGCACAGGGTGTTGGTGCAGACGCCCACCTGGTAGTCACCGGAGGGCTTGCGCCGGTACATGGTGTAGAAGGTGGCGACCGCGGTGACCTCGGCCGTGGTCAGGCCGAGCACCTCGGCGCAGAACTGCATGCCGGTGCGGGTGACGTGGCCCTCCTCCGCCTGCACGAGGTGCAGCAACGGCAGCAGGGCCGAGCGGGAGTCCGGGTAGCGGGCGACGACCTCCGCCGCGTCCCGCTCCAGCCGGGCCCGGACGTCGTCCGGGTAGTCGGGCGGGGGCAGTTGGGGCATGCCCAGGCTGACGCCCTCGGGGGTGGTGGTCACCGGTCGACGCCTCCCATCACGGGGTCGATGGACGCGACGGCGACGATGACGTCGGCGACCTGGCCGCCCTCGCACATCGCCGCCATGGCCTGCAGGTTGGTGAAGGACGGGTCCCTGAAGTGGACCCGGTAGGGGCGGGTGCCTCCGTCGGACACGACGTGCACCCCGAGCTCGCCCTTGGGCGACTCGACCGCCGTGTACGCCTGTCCCGGCGGGACGCGGAAGCCCTCGGTCACCAGCTTGAAGTGGTGGATCAGGGCCTCCATGGAGCTGCCCATGATCTTCTTGATGTGGTCCAGGGAGTTGCCCAGTCCGTCCGGTCCCAGGGCGAGCTGGGCGGGCCACGCGATCTTCTTGTCGTCGACCATGACCGGGCCGGGCTCCAGCCGGTCCAGGCACTGCTCGACGATCCTGAGCGACTGGCGCATCTCCTCCAGGCGGATCAGGAAGCGCCCGTAGGAGTCGCAGCTGTCGGCGGTCGGGACGTCGAAGTCGTACGTCTCGTAGCCGCAGTACGGCTGCGTCTTGCGCAGGTCGTGCGGCAGGCCCGCCGAGCGGAGGATCGGGCCGGTGGCGCCGAGGGCCATGCAGCCGGCCAGGTCGAGGTAGCCGACGTCCTGCATACGGGCCTTGAAGATGGGGTTCCCGGTGGCGAGCTTGTCGTACTCGGGAAGGTTCTTCTTCATCTTCTTCACGAACTCGCGGATCTGGTCCACCGCGCCCGGCGGCAGGTCCTGGGCGAGTCCTCCGGGCCGGATGTACGCGTGGTTCATCCGCAGGCCGGTGATCAGCTCGTAGATGTCGAGGATGAGTTCACGGTCCCGGAACCCGTAGATCATGATCGTGGTGGCGCCCAGCTCCATGCCGCCGGTGGCGATGCACACCAGGTGGGAGGAGAGCCGGTTCAGTTCCATCAGGAGCACGCGGATGATCGTGGCGCGGTCCGGGACCTGGTCCTCGATGCCGAGGAGCTTCTCGACGGCGAGGCAGTACGCCGTCTCGTTGAAGAACGGCGTGAGGTAGTCCATGCGGGTCACGAAGGTCGTGCCCTGGGTCCAGGTCCGGTACTCGAGGTTCTTCTCGATACCGGTGTGGAGGTAGCCGATGCCGCAGCGGGCCTCGGTGACGGTCTCGCCCTCGATCTCCAGGATGAGCCGGAGCACGCCGTGGGTGGACGGGTGCTGGGGGCCCATGTTGACGATCAGGCGCTCGTCGTCGGCCTTGGCCGCGGTCTCGACGACCTCGTCCCAGTCGCCGCCGGTGACCGTGTAGACGGTGCCTTCGGTGGTCTCGCGCGCCGAAGCGGCAGATGCGTGCGAGGTGCTCATGAGTACGACCTCCGCTGGTCCGGAGCCGGGATCTGGGCGCCCTTGTACTCGACGGGGATGCCGCCGAGGGGGTAGTCCTTGCGCTGCGGGAAGCCCTGCCAGTCGTCCGGCATCATGATCCGCGTCAGCGCCGGGTGACCGTCGAAGACGATGCCGAAGAAGTCGTACGTCTCGCGCTCGTGCCAGTCGTTCGTCGGGTAGACGGAGACGAGCGACGGGATGTGCGGGTCGGCGTCGGGGGCGGAGACCTCCACGCGGATCAGCCGGTTGTGGGTGATCGAGCGCAGGTGGTAGACGGCGTGCAGCTCGCGGCCCTTGTCGCCCGGGTAGTGGACGCCGCTGACGCCGGTGCACAGCTCGAAGCGGAGCGCCGGGTCGTCGCGGAGGGTCTGGGCGACGCGGAGCAGGTACTCGCGTTCGACGTGGAACGTGAGCTCGTCGCGGTCGACGACGGTCTTGTCGACGACGTTCTCGGGGACGAGTCCCTGTTCCTCCAGGGCGCCCTCGAGTTCGTCGGCGACCTCGTCGAACCAGCCGCCGTAGGGGCGGGTGGCCGGACCGGGCAGCCGAATGGAGCGGACCAGGCCGCCGTAGCCGGAGGTGTCGCCGCCGTTGTTGGCGCCGAACATGCCGCGCTGGACGCGGATCTCCTCGCCGCCCTCGCCGCGCTGGCCGGGGAGGTTGGAGGCTCCGAGGTCCTTCTCGGGGTTGACCCCGTTCGTGCCCTTGCCGTTCGCGTCGCTCATCGCAGCAGCCCCTTCATCTCGATGGTGGGGAGCGCCTTGAGCGCGGCCTCCTCGGCCTCGCGGGCCGCCTCCTCGGCGTTCACACCGAGCTTGGAGGTCTGGATCTTCTGGTGGAGCTTGAGGATCGCGTCCATCAGCATCTCGGGCCGTGGCGGACAGCCCGGGAGATAGATGTCGACCGGGACGATGTGGTCGACGCCCTGGACGATGGCGTAGTTGTTGAACATGCCGCCCGAGGACGCGCAGACCCCCATGGAGATCACCCACTTGGGGTTCGGCATCTGGTCATAGACCTGCCGCAGCACCGGCGCCATCTTCTGGCTGACCCGTCCGGCGACGATCATGAGGTCCGCCTGGCGGGGTGAGCCGCGGAAGACCTCCATGCCGAATCGGGCCAGGTCGTAGCGTCCCGCGCCCGTGGTCATCATCTCGATGGCGCAACAGGCGAGGCCGAAGGTGGCGGGGAAGACAGACGCCTTGCGCACCCAGCCCGCGGCCTGCTCGACGGTGGTCAGCAGGAAGCCGCTCGGCAGCTTTTCTTCGAGTCCCATGATTGAAAGGCCCCTCAGTCCCATTCCAGGCCGCCGCGCCGCCATACGTACGCGTAGGCGACGAAGACGGTGAGCACGAAGAGCAGCATCTCCACGAGCCCGAAAACACCCAGGGCGTCGAAGGTGACGGCCCACGGGTAGAGGAAGACGATCTCGATGTCGAAGACGATGAAGAGCATCGCCGTCAGGTAGTACTTGATGGGGAAACGCCCGCCGCCGGCCGGCGTGGGGGTCGGCTCGATACCGCACTCGTAGGCCTCAAGCTTCGCCCGGTTGTAGCGCTTCGGACCGATCAGCGTGGCCATGACCACGGAGAAGATCGCAAAGCCTGCCCCGAGGGCTCCCAGTACGAGGATGGGCGCATACGCGTTCACCGCTCCTCGCTCCTCTCAGTCGGCACTGACTGCTGGCGGTTGCGTTGGACCCACCACCTGCCTCACCAGTCCCACGAGCCCCGCTCGTCCCGGCGAAGATCGCGAACATGTGAAGCAGGTCACAAGCCCAACTGCCCCGCATCCTATGCCCGCCGGTCTGTGATCTGCGACACGGGGGTAAGCAAGGACTTTGTGATCTTCACCACCTGACGAACGATCATGAAGTCGGATGAGCAGTGATCTTCACACCCGAAGCGTCAGAGCGATCACCAGAAGTGACATTTTCGATCGTAACCCCTGGTCACGCAGTGCGTCTCCATATCAAGAGGCTTCCGTTGCATGCAAATTGGCCCTGGACATCGGGGCTTGATAGAGGAGCGCATTCACATCCACGGGAGGGGCGGCGAACGAATGTGGACGCGTGCACGCATTCACGAGCTCCCGCGACCCGAATTCACCTGCGCGTGGCACGGCCGTCACGATCACCGCTCCGTGACCTGCATCACACTCACGAGGAGCGCCGAGAAACCGGGCTTGGCCACCCGCCGCAACCAGTGGTAGGCGGAGAGCAATTCGGACGTATCGACGAAAGACCGTGATCACAGGCTTGAGTGATGGTGTCCGCATTGCCCGTTACGGCGTCAATAAGGAGCGACCCACCCCCGGATTTGGGGGCAGATTGAACAACTGTGGCGGACCACACGTTCCTTGTAGGTATGGAGGAGCCCCTGGTACCGCTTGTACCCATGTCCCACACCGCTCACATACGCAGCCACCGGAAGCCCCGCAGCAACGCCTCGACGATGGCGATGCGTGCCGGGGTCGCCGGCGGCATTCTCGGCAGCGTGGCAGTGGCCGGTGCGTCCGCGTCGGCGTACGCCGCGGAGCCCGTGACCCAGACGATCGAACTGCCCACGCTCACGGCCGACGTGGCCTCCCAGGTCGCGCAGTCCGCGGACGCCATGCAGCAGACCGCCGCGAACTACGAGCTGCAGGCCGAGCGTGACGCTGCCACCGCCAAGGCCGCCGAGCAGGCCGCGGCGGACCTCAAGGAAGCGAAGGCGGAGGCCAAGAAGAAGGCCGAGGCCGAGCGGCGGGCAGCCGCCGAGCGCGCTGCCACGCGCGCCGCCGAGCGGGCCACCCTGACCTCGAAGGCGACCTCGGCCTCGACGTCGACCTCGGCGTCCGCCCCGGCCAGCGGCAGTGTCGCGACGGTCGTCAGCTTCCTCAAGGCGCAGCTGGGCGACGCCTACGTCCTGGGTGCCTCGGGCCCCAACGCGTGGGACTGCTCCTCGCTGATGCAGGCCGCCTACAAGCAGGTCGGCGTGGACCTCCCCCGGGTCTCGCAGGACCAGTCGACGGTCGGCACCGACGTCTCGCTGTCCAACCTTCAGGTCGGCGACATCCTGTACTGGGGTGCGAAGGGCTCGGCGTACCACGTGGGCACCTACATCGGGAACGGCCAGTACCTCGACGCGGCCAACCCCTCCAAGGGCGTCGTGATCCAGGACCTGTCCGGCTACCCGGCGACGGGTGCGGTGCGGGTTCTCTGACCCGCCCGCTGTCCCAGTACCTCGTACGGAGTGAGGGCTGCCGCCTCGGGGCGGTGGCCCTCGCGCTGTGCTGTGTGAGTCGTGCCGCGGGGAGGCACGCCGTGGGGAGTCATGCCGTGGGGAGTCATGCCGCGGGGTGTCATGCCGCGGCAACGCCCCTCAGCCCAGGTCGAACGTGTTCGGCAGGCCGAGCCGGTGGCGCAGTTCGTCGACGCGCTTGAGGGGTTCCATCTCCGGAGGCCGGTAGAGCTCCCAGATCTCACACCGCTCGGCGTCCGAACGGTCCGCGTCCAGCAGCGCGTTGACGGCCCGGCGCGCCGACTCGTTGGCGCCCTCCATGGTGGCCAGGTCGACATCGGTGCGGACGTAGTCGCCGGCGAGGAAGAAGTTCGGTACGGCCGTACGCGCCGTGGGCCGGTTGTAGAGCGTTCCCGTCGGGTGGATGAGGAGCTGCTCCCGGTTCTGCGGGTCGGGGCCGCCGAGGCCGGTCACCGCGGGGTCCATGAACCAGCCGAGGCGGTCGTCGTCGGTGAGCGTGGTCTTGCCGGAGTCGTTCAGGGCGTCCTTCAGCTGTGCCCAGCACTCGGCGACCACTTCTTCCTTCGTACACTCGCGGGCCGTCTTGCCGTACAGGATCCCCGGCTTGTCCCACTCCGAGATGATCACGGAGAGACAGTCGCGGGCGCGCCCGTCGCCGTAGTCCGCCGGAAAGTCCCGTACGTCCCAGAACTGGGCCTGCCCGATGCCGGTGACCGACCAGGGTGAGTCGAGGCAGTTGATGTGGCCGTGGACGACCGGGGTGGGGGTGCGCAGATAGAACATCACGCCGACCATCCAGTCCGCCTGAAGCGCGTCGCACCGGGCGAGCTGCGGGTCGGCGGCGCGCAGGGCCGGGCCCCAGGTGGTGCGGGCGTGCTCGACGGGCAGGGCGGAGACGTAGTGGTCGGCCGTGATGGTGCGTTCGGCGCCCCTGTCCCGGTCCAGGACACGTACGCCGGTGACGCGGCCGTCCGAGTACAGCACCTCCCGCACCTGGGTGCTCATGGCGAACTCGACGCCCAGGGAGCGCAGATGGCCGGCCCAGGGATCGATCCAGGCTTCGCTGGTGGGGGCGTTGAGGACACGGTCGATGTCGGCGTCGCCGTCCATGCCGCGGCCGAGCAGGCCCCACAGCAGCAGCGCCTCGATGATGACGCGGCCGACGGTACGCGTGGAGGCCACCTCGGCGCGGGTGGCGACGAGGTTGCGGGTCTGGCCGATGCCGAGGACGATCCGGTACTCCTCGCTCATCTGTCCCGCGCGGATGAACTCCCACCAGCTGGTCTTCTCCCACTCGTCCTCGCGGCGGGCGTCACAGCTGGTGAGGTGGACGAGGAGACGGTTCGCGAAGTACGCGGCCTCGTGGGCGGGCAGGCGGGTGCCCAGGTCGAGGACCGACAGGATCTGGTCGCGTATCCAGGACGGGGTGATGTCGCCGGGCGCGGGCGGGGTGGTGGCGCGGCGCAGCGGGAAGTGCAGGTCGGGACGGCCGCCGGCCCGGGGGAAGAGGGCCTCGGTGCCGCTGCGGAGGTTGCCGCGGACGCCGTCGGCGTTGCCGGGGAAGGGGATGCGGCGCATCGCGTCCGGCAGGTTCCGGTAGAAGCCGGGGAAGAAGCGGAAACCGTGCTCACCGGGAAGGGGCTTGCGGCCGCCCTCGCCGGTTCCCGGCACGTCCATCGACCGGGCCTTGCCGCCGAGGACGTCGTAGTACTCGTGGACGGTGACGGCGTAGCCGCGTTCGGCGAGTTCCTGGGCGGCGCTGAGGCCGGAGACCCCGCCGCCGAGGACGGCGACGTGTTTGCCGGCGGCGCGCCCGGCGGGAGCGGCGGCCGCCGGTCCGGCCTGCCACAAGGCGAGGGCACCTGTGGCAGTGCCGGCGGTGGCAGTGCCGACAGTGACCGTGCCGACGGTGGCCGCGGCTCCGGCGCCTGCGAGGAAGCGTCTACGGGTGGGAGCGGGGGGCTCCGGCGGTTGGTCCGTGCGCTCTGTTGTCATGCATACGGAAGGTAGGGAGACACCCGTTGGAACGGAAGGTCACCGCCGCGTCACCCACAGCATCCTCACACCGGCGGGACCAACCGACCCACGACGGCGATCGGGCGAGCACCCTCCGGCCATGTCCTCCCGCCGTGCGAGGGGCCCCGGTGAGTGGGTCGGAGCCCTCGCACGCCGTCACCGTGCTCAGGCCTTCGGGGCCACCTTGCTCAGGCCGTTGATGATGCGGTCCATCGCGTCGCCGCCCGTCGGGTCGGTGAGGTTGGCCAGGAGCTTCAGGGTGAACTTCATCAGCAGGGGGTGGGTGAGGCCGCGTTCGGTCGCCAGCTTCATGACCTTCGGGTTGCCGATGAGCTTCACGAAGGCGCGGCCGAGCGTGTAGTAGCCGCCGTAGGTGTCCTTCAGGATGCGCGGGTAGCTCCGCAGGGCGAGTTCGCGCTGGCCGGGGGTCGACCGGGCGTGGGCCTGGACGATGACGTCCGCGGCGATCTGGCCGGACTCCATGGCGTAGGCGATGCCCTCGCCGTTGAAGGGGTTGACGAGGCCGCCCGCGTCGCCGACCAGCAGCAGGCCCTTGGTGTAGTGGGGCTGGCGGTTGAAGGCCATGGGGAGGGCGGCGCCGCGGATCGGGCCGGTCATGTTGTCCGGGGTGTAGCCCCACTCCTCGGGCATCGACGCGCACCAGGCCTTGAGGACCTCGCGCCAGTCCAGTTCCTTGAAGGAGGACGAGGTGTTCAGGACGCCCAGGCCGACGTTCGACGTGCCGTCCCCCATGCCGAAGATCCAGCCGTAGCCGGGGAGCAGTCGGTCCTCTCCGGGACCGCGGCGGTCCCAGAGCTCCAGCCAGGACTCCAGGTAGTCGTCGTCGTGGCGCGGCGAGGTGAAGTACGTGCGGACCGCGACGCCCATGGGACGGTCCTCGCGGCGGTGCAGGCCCATCGCGAGGGACAGGCGGGTGGAGTTGCCGTCCGCCGCCACGACCAGCGGCGCGTGGAACGTGACGTCCCGCTTCTCCTTCGAACCCGACTCGGCGTCGCCGAGCTTGGCGTGTACGCCCTTGATGCGGCCCGTGCGGTCGTCGATGATCGGGGCGCCGACGTTGCAGCGCTCGTACAGTCGCGCGCCCGCCTTCTGGGCCTGCCGGGCCAGTTGCTCGTCGAAGTCGTCGCGCTTGCGGACCAGGCCGTAGTTCGGGTAGGCGGCGAGATCCGGCCAGTCGAGCTGGAGGCGGACGCCGCCACCGATGATGCGCAGCCCCTTGTTGCGGAGCCAGCCGGCCTCCTCGGAGATGTCGATGCCCATGGACACCAACTGCTTCGTCGCACGGGGCGTCAGACCGTCGCCGCACACCTTCTCGCGCGGGAAGGCGGTCTTCTCCAGCAGCAGGACGTCCAGTCCGGCCTTGGCGAGGTGGTACGCGGTGGTGGAACCGGCTGGTCCGGCCCCGACGACGATCACATCGGCGGTGTGTTCGGTAAGGGGCTGGGGCTCGGTCACGGCGGGTTCTCCCCGAGTCTCGAAATCAGCGTGCGCAGTCCGAGACCGCGACGACTCGGAACGAGACCGAGACCGAAACCGCGAAGACTCGAAAACAGCGTGCTGACGGGCACTGGACATGGGCAGTCTATTCAGCGGTACCGATCACCTGGCTGAAGGGCTGCCCCTGTGAACAGAGCTCTCCCCGACGTGCGGTTGCGTGTCCCCACCGACGAGGACGCCATCGCCTGGCACCGGGCCTTCGACAACCCCGAGGTCATGGAGTTCCACGGGGGCAGGTCCGCCGAGGTGTCCTTCTACGAGGAGTTCACCGCCCGCCAGCGCCGCCACGACGCCGAGCACGGCTTCTGCTTCTGGACCATGCTCGACGCGGACGACCAGGTCATCGGCTTCACGGGCGCCCAGCCGTGGCCGCACGAGAGCTTCGGCCCGGTGGGCGAGATCGAGATCGGCTGGCGGCTCGCTCGATCCCACTGGGGCAAGGGATACGTCACCGCGGCGGCCCGGGAGACCCTCGACCGCGTGCGCCGGGCGGGCGTCCCGACCGTCGTCGCCATGGTCCTCGCCGAGAACAAGCGCTCCATCGCCGTGACCCAGCGCCTGGGCATGGAGCTGGAAGAGCTCTTCACGACGCCCACCACAAAGGCGCTCGGACACCAATACCGACTCGACCTGTAACCCTATGTAGTCAATAGCTACAGATTTGGTTACGGATAGGCACCGAAAGCTTCCGACGGACACCCCCTCGCGGTTACGCTGCCAGTACCGCTGGGGGTGACATCTGTGCACATAACGCCCAAGACACCTGAAGTGCGCGTGCCGCGGTTCGTCGGTCTGATGGCCGTGGACGCGCGTGAGACGGCCCAGGCACGTGGTGTGCTGCTCGCCGCGCCCGACCGCCCCGAATTCCATCTCGCCGTCGTCGACTACGTCGTACGGCAGTATCCGCAGCCCGGGACGGAGGTGCCTCGCGGGGCCGTGGTCACCGTGTGGTTCGACTTCGGTGAGGGCGAGGGGGGCGGGGGCGTGCGTGAGCCCCGGCGGGGTGGGCCGCCTCCCGGTGGCCTGCAGCGGGAGTTGGACGCGCCCGGGGATCCGTTCCCGGTGCTGCGGTAGTGCTCAGGTTCCGTTGCTGCGGTAGCGCTCCGGTAGTGCCGCGCGGACGCGGTCACGCCTGCTTGAAGCCCCTGTGCAACGCCACGACCCCACCCGTCAGGTTCCGCCACGCCACCTTCCCCCAGCCCGCCTCACCCAGGCGCCCGGCCAGCGCCCGCTGGTCCGGCCACGCGCGGATGGACTCGGCGAGGTACACGTACGCGTCGGGGCTGGACGACACCGCCCGCGCCGCCGGAGGCAGCGCGCGCATCAGGTACTCGGTGTAGACGGTGCGGAACGGCGCCCACGTGGGGTGCGAGAACTCGCAGATCACCACCCGGCCGCCGGGCCTGGTCACCCGGTACATCTCGCGCAGCGCGGCATCCGTGTCCTGGACGTTCCGCAGCCCGAACGAGATTGTCACCGCGTCGAAGGTGTCGTCCTTGAAGGGGAGTTTCGTCGCGTCACCCGCCGTGAAGGGCAGCCAGGAGTTCCGCTGCTTGCCGACGCGGAGCATCCCGAGCGAGAAGTCGCACGGCACGACGTAGGCACCCGTCCGCGCGAACGGCAGCGACGAGGTGGCGGTGCCGGCGGCGAGGTCCAGGACCTTCTGCGCGGGCCGCGCGTCGACGGCCCTGGCGACCTCCTTGCGCCACAGCCGGGCCTGCCCGAGGGACAGCACGTCGTTGGTCAGGTCGTACCGTTCCGCCACGTCGTCGAACATCGAGGCGACTTCGTGCGGCTGCTTGTCCAGGGATGCGCGGGTCACAGGGCCCATTCTGGCAGCACGGGCCGGACGCACCCGCGCCCGGCCCACCCCGCGTGCCCCGGCGCACCCGCGTGCCCTGGCGCATTGCCCCGGGATACCAGGCAGGCTTTATGCGCCCAATTCCCCGTCTCCTTTGTGAGATGCCCATGAGAAACGCCTTTAACTGTGCCTTTCCTTGGAGAATCCCAGAACGTCTGCGCGCGGGCGGAGAGATGCTTATGACCCATAACTTCCGGTCACAAAGCCGGGTTTGCCCGCTTCCTCCCGACTTTCCCGTGAACCTCCTGCACTTCGATGATCTTCATGAGGCACAGCCCGTGTGATTCATTTCCCGCACGGAAACGCGCTTTGTTTCCGCGATGAGACAGACATCACGAACGAGATTCAGGGCGGGTCATATGCCGATGCGGAGTTTCCTGAAACCTGTTGCCGGAGTGTTCTGCCTGGTGGCGCTGGCGTGTGCGGGCTGCTCCTCGGGATCGGGATCGGGATCGGGATCGGAATCGAGTTCAGGTGACGGCGGCAACGGCGGCACGTCCACGGCACAGGCCCAGCCGCCGAAACCGACCAGTACCGGCCCCGCCGCCGGGGAGTCGACGACGGGGTACGCGCCCTATGTGAGCGCCACGACCGCGTCCGGCCTGGACTCGGCGGGGTCGGCGTCGGCGTACAACCTGGCGTTCGTGCTCGCGGACGGCAGTGACTGCACGCCGATGTGGGACGGGTCGAAGGCGATCGGCGACTCCGCGGTCAAGTCCCGCATCGCGGCGCTGACGGACTCGGGGGCGACCGTACGGGTGTCCTTCGGCGGGGCGGCGGGGACAGAGCTGGCCCAGTCCTGCGACAGCGCGTCGGAGTTGGCGGAGGCGTACGGGGAGGCGCTCGACGCGGCCGGGGCGAGTGAGGCCGACTTCGACATCGAGGGGGACGCGCTGAAGGACTCCGGCTCGGTGAACCTGCGCTCCAAGGCGATAGCCCTGCTCCAGAAGGACCGCCCGGACCTGTCCGTGTCCTTCACCCTGCCCGTCATGCCCTCCGGTCTCGGCGACGACGGCATGGCGCTGCTGGACTCGGCGAACGACAACTCCGTCCAGGTCTCCACGGTCAACATCATGACCATGAACTACGGCAGTTCGTACGACGGTGACATGGGCGACTACGCGGAGCAGTCCGCCGAGGCGACCCACGACCAACTCGCCGACATCTTCGGTCTCTCGGACTCCGCGGCGTGGCGGGGTATGGCGCTCACGTCGATGATCGGGCAGAACGATGTCGACGAGGAGACGTTCACGGTCGATGACGGGGCGCAGGTGCGGGAGTTCGCCGAGGAGAAGGGCATCGGCTGGGTGTCCATGTGGGCGGCCTTCCGTGATCGACAGTGCGGGAGCGATGACTCTTCGTCAGGTGCCGCGCGCAACGACTGCAGCGGTGTCGAGCAGGAGGAGGGGGCGTTCGCGGAGGTGCTCTCGGGCTGAGGCCCTTGTCTCGCCCCCGCCGCCCCTACCCAGTCCCGTCCCTTACCTGGGGGCTGCCGCTCCCAGACCCCCGCTCATCGGGCTGTACGTCCTCGTCCTCAAACGTC
>NZ_VMNX01000116.1 GCF_009377235.1 Streptomyces acidicola | reverse complement strand
CAAGGCCCGCCTCCACCCGATCGAGTCAGAAACCGACGACACCGTCCTGCCCACCGAACTCACCGCATAGCCTCAAAACGAGATCACCGAGTGGCCGTCGATACACCACTCCAGCGGACGTGACCGCGGTCCACGGCCGGTCCGGTCCGGACCGGACCGGACCGGTCCGGACCGGACCGGACCGGTCCATTGAGGATGGTCGCCCGGTGCTTGGCAGCCCGCACCTCGTGTCTTCGTCTACGGTTCAGCGGCTTGAGTGAGACCGAGGTACAGATGTCTGAGTGTTCGGCATTTAGGATGCCGAGCGCGGCACCCCCTGTCCTTGCCATTCCGCGCAGGTGTGTTGACGATTCGCGCACGCCTGGGACGGCAGGTTCCTGTAGTCCCGTGGCGGTATCCCGTAGGTGGTTCGGAACAGTCGGCTGAAGTGCGTCGGGTTGGTGAAGCCCCAGCAGGCGGCGATGGCCTGGATCGGGCGGGAGTTCAGGCGCGGGGGTTGGCCAGGTCGAGTCGGCAGCGTTCCAGACGGCGGTGGCGTATCCAGGCTGCCGGTGATGTGGCGTTCCCAGCGAGTAGGTGCTGGAGATGGCGCAGGGAGATGTGGTGGGCGTCCGCGATCGTCTGGGGGGTCATGTCCGGGTCGGCGAGGTGCTGCTCGACGAACGCGTTGATCCGGGCCTGCAGGGCGTTTCTGCGGGCCTCCGGGCTCAGCTCCGCCTCGGCCTCCAGGAAGCGGGCGAGTGCGGACGCCAGAAGGCCCAGGATGACCGAGGCGAGAGTGGGAATGTCAGCCGGAGTGAACTCGCCGGCGCGCGTGTTGAGGTCGGTCAGCCAGCGGGCGAACACCCCGCCCATGCCGCAACGCCCGCTGATCGGGACAGCGAGCAGGCGCTGCACCGTCTTCTCCGGCAGCGGCAGCAGCTTGTGAGGAAGCTGCACGATCAGTTGCGGCCAGCTGTCCTGAAGAGTGTGGCGGTGCGCGTCGAAGGGATGACTGCTGTCCAGCACCGTGAGGTCGCCCGCATGAAACGCCGTGTTATTCCCGGCCTGGGAAAAAGACCCCTCCCCACCGAGATGGTAATTGATCATGTACACCTCGGGGTCGGACTGCCGGATTATCCTCGCTGTCCGCGCGATCTCCAGATGCGGGAAGGACAGCGCGGACACCTGTAACTCCCCCAGGTCCAAGGCACGCACCTTGGCACGGAAGTCCTCCCGGTCGTTGCTGCGCAGCCGATTGCGGATGTACGACCCTGCTGTGATTTCCTCGAACAGCGCGGGCCGCTCCGGCGCCGACACGACATCCGTCCTGTACTCAGTCACCAGCATTCCCAGCCCCCGTAGCCGTTTCCCCCCGCGGCTTCGAACGTGGTACGGGGAGGTACACGCAGTCCAGCAGCACTTCGGTCACATGGGCTGCTCCGCGCCTCGCGGACAACGAAGCCTCAAGATCAAGAAGCATCGAGCTTTAGAAGCAGGTTCTTTCAGGCAGCAGCGCCGATGTGCGGCCCGGCGCCCGCCGGAGGTGTACGCGCCCGCGCATGGCCGGCTGTGCGTGAGAAGCCGCGCCACGGCTGCCCGTGGACGTGAGACAGCGCCGCCGGAGTACGCCATGGCGCGGGCCCGGCAGGCCACACGCCTTCGTTCGGTCCGGACGGTCAACGGACGCGTGCGGACACACCGCGCCAGAGGGGCGGTGCCGCGGCTCGGCAGACTGTCCCACTAGTCATGGCCATACGATCGACTCGCGTTTGTGGCGACGGCTTGCCGTCCCCGCCCTGCTGAGCCTGTCCCTCATCTCCCCGCTCACTGCCGCGCCCTCTTCTGCGGCGGCTCCCCCGGCAGCCAGCGGCCACCAGCCGGCCGCCTCCCCACTGGCGCGGCAGGAGCTTCCCGAACCGCCGCCTGCCGACGTGGTTCGCAAAGAACACGACGAGCTGAACGTCGCGGCCCCGCATCCGATGACGGGCTACTCGCGCGCGAAGTTCCCGCACTGGATCACCCAGTACGGCACCTGCGACACCCGGGAAGTCGTGCTCGCCCGAGATGGCCAGGGCGTTGTCCAGGACGACAAGTGCCGCGCGGTGGCCGGCACCTGGGTCAGCCCGTACGACGGGAAGGTGGCCACGAAGCCGTCCACCGAGGTGGACATCGACTACATGGTCCCTCTCGCCAACGCCTGGGCGCTCCGGCGCTGACCTGTGGAGCACTTCCCTGCGCAGGAAGTTCGCCAACGACCTTGAAAACCCTCAGCTGCTGGCGGTATCGGCATCGTCCAACCGGCAGAAGGGGGATCAGTCCCCCGACCAGTGGCAGCCGATGCACTCCTACTGGTGTACCTACAGCCGGGCCTGGGTCCACGTGAAGTACGTGTACACCCTCAACATCACCGAGCCGGAAAAGGGAATGCTGAACACGATGCTGAACACCTGCTCCGCATGACCCGCAGCCCGGACTCCGGACAGGTCCCCGCCGACGAGCCGCCCGGTAGCGAACGGTACGTGGACCAGGTCACCGCCGGGCCGGGCGGGGTGATGACCTACGAAGTCGGCGTCATCACCGGGGACCTCACCGTCTCCCCCACGTGGGACGACGACGGCCGCACTGCCCGCGCCGCCATCCAGTACACCGGCGCCGACGAGTGGTACACCCTCTCCCAAAGCCCCGCCCCCATCGCCCCTGAAGGGCTGGCCGCGTACCACCGCGACATCCTCGGCCGCATCCGCCGGGGCGACGCAGCCTGGAGCACCTGACCGCGGCCAGTGCGCGTGTCACCGTCGGTCTGGTTACCCGGCTGACGAGAGGCTGTGCTTCGCGGCGGAGGCGATGTGATGGCGTGTCACCTTGGCAATCTCGTCCCAGAACGGCTTGGCGGTGAGGTAGGTGCCGAGCGTGGCGAGGACGCCGAGGGAGACGTCGACGCTGAGGCGTCCCTGCTTGGCCCAGTAGACGTCCTGCAGGTCGAGCAGCAAGGCGAACTCGTCGGTGATCAGAGCGGTTCCGGCGCCGTAGGCAGCGGCGACCACGGGGTGACCAACGGCCTGTTCGTCACCGCGTACGGCGATCAGCCCAATGCCTGCCAGCATGGCGATGCCGATGTTGTAGTGGTGCAGGTGCTCGCCGCCAGCGGAGATGTTGCCCCAGGGCAGCCAGCCGCCCCGGATGCCGTGCGCGATCAGCCGCACTGTGCCCCATGTCGTGCCGAAGGACGCCCACGTGACGATGAGCGACCGTTTGGTCGGGGTGAGATTCCGGTCCGCGGCCTCGCGCCATCGCTCGACCAGCCGCGGCCGGGCGGCTGTGCGTGGGCCTTCGGCTGGCACGCCCTCGGGGTGCACTCCGGTCGAGGGCCCGCTCATGCCCGCCGCTCCCCACGATGGGCGTAGGGAGGTGCACCAGCGAAGCTTGCGCCGACCGTGGCGGCCACGTCCTTCATGCAGAGATGGCAGTAATCCTCGCGCTCCATCGCGCCTTCTGGTGAGACGGTTGCCTTCTGACCGCACAGAGAACGGCCATCACGATCGAGAACGTGCCAGAGCAGTCCCGGGCCGTTCTCCGTTTCCCGTCGTTCGGCGCGCATGTTGTACATCGGCCACCTCGCACACGGATGCGGTTGTGGTTCACCAGCCATGAGACGGCCCATTCGCCTGAACCGGCGAGCTGGACACGCCGACCGGGTGAATCGCATGGTCTGCCCAGTCCCATCCCGTGATGGGAAGCACGCGCGATACCAGGCGCGGGCCGTAGGTCTGGAGCGTGACGCACAACTCCGGCTTCCGCCTGGCGCACGCCATGGGGCACTACGGCCTGTCCGCCAATGCCGACGGCTGGCCAGCGAGCCTTGAGCACGCCGCTCCCTTCCTGTCCATCGTCGTTCCCGATCGCCGACCTTGTCCGCCTGGCAAAGATCCGCTGGCGGTGCCGTGACCGGGATGGTTCGCCGGGTTGACGTCCGCGTCAACCCCAGACCATCCGTCTTCACAGGGAATGCCATCACATAAGTTGTGGCTCCTCGAAGATGCACGGGAAGGAGTGACAGTGGGCGAAACTTCTCAGGTGGCAGCGCTCGCAAAGGTTCTGCCAACGACGCACGGCGTGGATGAACGGATCGACTGGAGTGCGGTCGAGGAGATCTGGGGGACCCGGTTTCCGGCCGACTATGTCGCTTTCATGGAGGCGTACGGGGCGGGCAGCGTCAGCAGGGAAGTTGGAATACTGTTGCCGGTTCCGCGGTCCGATGCCTATTCGGACGGGTCCGGCCTGCGGCAGGAGACAGCCAACGCCCGCGGCACCTGGGAGATGCTCGGCGGCAGAGCGGCCCTGGACGTGGACCCCGATTCCATCGTGGCGTGGGGTGTCACGAGCGGCGCAGACATCTACTGCTGGCTGACCACGGCCGACGATCCTGACCGATGGCCCGTGCTCGTACACGGTCGGCACACGAATCCCACCTTCCAGGTCCACCCTTTCGGGATGGTGGAGTTCCTGCGCAGACTGCTCACCGATGATGAATTCCAGGAGGAGACGATCAGCGTCGTCCTTCCGAAGGAACACTCTTTCGTCAACTGGCGCGAGCAGAAGCGTCGCTTGGAGGCGGGCCTGGACCCCACCACGGGCGAACCCTGGGACTAGCAGCCTCAGGGGCCCTGACGGAGCGGCGGGCGGCGGCAATTGCTCTCACCAGCAATGATTACTGGGGTAGTCAGGCTGCGAGGGGACGTCCGCCCCAGCGGATGCCCTTCTCGCTGCGGATGCGGGCTCGTTCCTTGGACCACCAACGCAGTGCCAGCCGATCGGAGTTGCGGCGACCAGCTCAAGATCCACTTGAGCCTAGGCCAGACCCTCGGGGGCGCGCACGACCGTACGGCCCGCCGACCGGTTGGCGGCCTCGATGACTCAGGCCTGCTCCAGCCGGGTCTTCGCCGCCCCGGCCGACGACGCCGGGCGCACGGTGTCCTGGCGCTCGCCGACCGGATCGTCGACCGGTGGAGCACATCACTTCTCCGTTGTGAGCGTTCCCGTCATCGCGAAATGCCGTTCCAGCAGCGAATTCGTCACCGTTACTGCATGGGTGAAACGGACTTTCCTGCAAGCTCCCCACGGTGCTGGTGTCTCAGGTGCGCAGCACGAAGCCGCAGAGCCGTTGTGACCAGCCATCGGATGACAACAGGCCGGTCACTTGCTCCCAGTGCCGCACGCAGTCGGGCGTCAATCAGTGCATCAGTGGCAACTCGTACAACGGGTGCGGCCAGCTTCGGGAAGCGATCGCTGAGCAGCCCGCGGGTGGCTTCCAGCAGGGCCCGGCCTTCCTCCGTGACCGCGAACTGGCGCTCTTCGAAGTCGTCCATCCATCTGGCCAAAGCCGAATAGGAGTCCGGGACCCCCTGGATGCCCATCCGCTGGGCCAGGCCGTGGAAGAAACCGTGTGCTGCGGCCTTCTCCTCAGTCGTGGTGTGCCGCCAACCGTGTTCGTCGATCCAGCGCAGCGGGGTTACGCAGAACGTGGCAAGTACGTACACGAACTCGGCGTTCCCCACAGGGAGTCGTGCGTGGAGCTGATTCAAGGCGGCAACTGTTTCGCGTCCGGCCGGTGAGTGGAAACCGTTGTCGATGAGCGTGTACATCATCGTTCCGGTGGCTTTCGCACGTGCCTTGGGCCGGCCAATCATCTTGCCGGTGCTGACGAGCACTCTGGCGATCGTGGGAACGGCGAAGGTCCGATAGAAGCCGAGGTTCAGTCCAAGCTTGAGATCGTCGGGGAAGTCCACGAGCGCAAGGTGCCGGTAGGCCTCGTGGGCCTGCTTGTGTGTCTGGGTGGGCGTGCTGTCATCGTTTGACCTCACCGGTGTTGAGCCCCGTCCAGTGTTTGCTCTACCAGGCTGGTGTTGAAGTAGCGGCCTGCCAGGATCAGGTGCCTCCGCTCATCGTGTCGGGCTACGTCGATGCCGGGCGGCTCATCGCACGGGTGCCGTGGCTCTGCTCCTGAGTCCGGGGAGCCCCAGCGTGCCGCGTGAAGCCTCTACCTGGGCTGGAGTGGGAGCCAGAGCAAACTTGAAAGCCCGCAGGATCTCCTGCTGTACCCACCCACCCCCTAAATATATAGGGCGCCAGGACCATCCCCTCGGGCGCGGGGAGCAGCGGAGTGCAAGAGGTGCCGTTCCTGGGTCAGGGACCTTCCCCGTGGGTGCGGGGAGCAGACTGCGTGACCTGTGCGTTTAGCGCGGGGAGAGGCCAGTTTCCTGCACTTTTAGCGATTCCGGCAATTCGGTCATTTATTTTATTGGGCATGCCTGCCGAGGAAGCCGTCTGATGTGCTCCTGCTCCTCTGGTGTCCACTCTTCCTCGCTCCACGCCAGGTCTGAAGGTGGAGGCGAGTGTCGTCGATGGTCCGCCACAGGGGGTGCTCGACCAGCGGCGCCTGGAGCATCTCGCCGAACGTGATGGTCCTGACCCGCTGTGACTGCGCGCTTCAGTCGGCCGCTCCGACGCTCACCGCTCTGGCCGGCTCACGGAACTGAGGGAGTCCGCGAGGAGCGGGGCGAACCAGCGCCCCAGGCACGGTGGGGTCGGCCAGCAGTCGCACCACCTCGTCGATCGCAGCACAGCCCTGGCGGTAGCCCGGCAGCTCGCCCGAGGGGAAGCCTGGGCCGTGGACACGGTCGGCCGTGTCCACGGCCTGGCGCCATTCCTGGGCGCCCAGCTCGTCCTGCCATGTCGCCATCGACCCTCCGCCCGTTCCTTCCTGCGCCAGTTCCCCCTCCTTGTAGCCACCGGGCTCCGGTCAGGGCGCTGGCGACACCGCCTTGTTCACCCGGACGGCCCCGGCTCGGCCGGACCCAGGTCCTCGCGGAGACGAACGAACCGCACGGTGCGGTGCCGGGTGGTTCCCACCTCGACCTCAGCGAGCAGCGGCGTGACTACCAGGTGGCCCCCGCCGGGCAGCGCCTCCCGGACGTCGGCGGCGATCGCCCGGCCGACGGCGACGCGCTGCCTGCTGTCCAGCTGCGAGGTCTGGGCGAGGGTGCCGTCCGGGAGCTGGACGACGAGGTAGGCGGGGCGGGCCGGGGAGCCTGCGATCGCCACGATCTCCGTGTCCACCGTGTCGACATGCTACTGGTGAAGCGTTGGTATTCGATTCCTGCAGTATTCGAGATACACGGCAGGCGAGCTGCGAACGGGAGTACGAGTGGTCAGGACGGGTCGGCGGCCGGAGGCTCCAGCCGGAGTTCCCAGCCGCCTCCGACTGTCGGTCCGGAGGTGACCATACCGACGAGGAGATCGACGCGTTGGGGCAGGCCGACGAGCCCGTGCCGGGCGCCGGAGAGGGGAAGAGCCGGACGGGCGGGGGCGGTTCTGGTGACGGTGGTGCGCAGGTGCCGGCGTGATGGTGGATGCGGACGGTCGCGGCGGTGCCGGGGGCGTGTTCGCGGACGTTGGTGAGTGCTTCTGGGACTGTGCGGTAGACGGCGCGCTGCAGTGCGTACGGTCCGCCTCTGCGGTAGTTGGCGGGGCCGATAGATGAACAGCCCTGGGCCAGGCATGTCGGAAGCACGCCGTCACAACGAACCCCCGCTGGCGGGTGAGGCGTCCGCAGCGGAAGTCCGGTCCGTGCCTCGGTCCCTGGCCAATGCGAGCACTGCTGCGCTCGCCGCGAAGAGTGAGGCGGCCAAAGCCACGGTGTTTCCCGGCCCCATCGCTCCCGAGACCCCGGCCAGGCTGGACGCACAGACGATCTCGCCGACGTACTCGGCTTGCGCCAAGAAGGAATGGGTCGTGGCTCGGATGTCGTTCGTTGTGCGGTGATTGACCCAGATCGTTGTGATGGTTCGAATCAGGGGCATGGCGATACCGTTCGCGACGACCACGCCCACGATGGCGTACGTGAGGTTCGGTGCCAGCCCGACCAGCACGAAGCTGATCAGCCCTGTGGCGCAGGAGAGGGACAGTGCTGCGCGGGCCCCGCGATCGTTGTGGAGCCGATTCTGTACGACGGTAAGCGCGAGTACCGCGAATGCGTAGCCGGCCAAGGAGATGACGGTGAACCACACCGTGCCGGACATGCCTGACGGAAGACCGAGGCCGGACATCTGCACCGGATAGATCCGAGCGAAGGAATCACCCGCGCCGTTCACCAGGACCGTGACGATGACCAGTACGCAAACGGTGCGGTCGGTAACCGCGAGCCGTGCGCCTCTGCGGGCGATGCCAAGCGCCACGCGGAGGTGGTCCTTGTGCACCCGGACGAAGTTGTTCTCGGGAAAAGCCGCAGCGAACCAGGCTCCCAGCACGAGCATCAGAACACCCGCGCCGACGATGGCCACCGGCCGGTTGAGGATCGTCGCGAGCGCGCCGAAGACGACGATGCCGGCTCCTGCTCCGATCATCTGCCACCGCCCCTGAGCGGCGATCAGCAGATGCATGCGCTCGGGCTGGTCGATCTCGTCGGTTGCCCACGCCACGTCGGATCCGCTGGCGAACGTCCAGGAGATTCCCCACAGCACCTGCGCCAGCATCAGCGGCAGGAAGCCGGAGGACAATCCGGTCGTGATCATGGCGGCGGCCATAAGGGCGTGTGAGGTGACGATCGCCGCCTTGCGACCGATGGTGTCGGACACGGCCCCGGCCGGAATCTCGAAGACGGTGCTCGCCACACCCTGTACGGCAGCGATGACAAGAAGCTGTGCCGGAGAAAGGCCCGCATCGACCGCCATGTACAAGCTGGTGACGAGCCACCAGCCGTTGTGCAGCACGGCCCGGAGGAAGTTCCAGACCAGGAAGCGGCGTGCGAGCTGTCGCGGACCGCGCTGTGCGGAACCCGGGCGCACGGAGGACTTCACTGCTGCCTCCCGCCCGTGGTTCGTACGGGTTGGTAGTGGTCAGGGGCGGATTCGAGGACACCCTCACCGTGAGCCGCGCCGTGCAACCCCGCGCGTACCGCGTTCACCTCTGCTTTCCGCAGGGTTCCGGTGATGACGGTGATGGGCCCGGTGGTCTGAACGGCTGCGGGGACAGCACCGTGGCGGCCCAGCAGAGCGAGCACGGCGGGCAGTTCGTCCGCCGGGGTCTCGAGCACGAACCGGTCGATGGGCTCGCAGACAGCCGTGCCGGCCCGCCTGAGTGCTTCGCGGACGACCAGGTCGGTCGTGCGCCGGACCTCTCCGGCGCGTGGGCCCGGCGGAGAGTAGCCGCTGTCGGTGACCCTGATGCGTATGTCGGCCACCCGCCATCCGTGCGGGCCGACCGCCAAAGGCTCGTGGAGGTACTCCAGGATCGCGGCCCGGTATCCGCCGACGTTGCCGTAGACGTGCAGGGGGATTGTGGCCCGGTCCGCGGCGATGACGAGCTCAACGCCGGCGCCGGGCGCGGTCGGTTCGACGGTCACTGCGAGGGTGTAGTCGTACAGGTGGCCCGGGTCGCCCAGGCGCAGCGCGGCGCTGCCGATTCCCGACGGTCGTTCGATGCAGACCACGCCGGTGTCGCGGAAGTCGACGTCGATGCCGTAGTCGGCTGCCAGCGTGTCGGCCAGGACCTCCTGCTGCACCTCGCCGTAGATCCGGATCCGCGCGGCACCGCGCTCGGGCCGCAGGGCGATCAGCGGATCGATGTCGGCGAGTTCGCGCAGAGCCTGGTGCACCTCACCCTGCCGGGCGACATCACGGGCAACTACCCTGGTCTCGAAGCCCGGTTCCGGCAGCGCTGCTGCCGCGGTGGTGGCGGCCGGGCGGCAGCCGATCCAGTCTCCGATCCGAGCGCCGTCGAGGCCCCGGACGCGGGCGATCTGGCCGGCCGTGGCGCGAAGACGCTGGACGGCACCGCCGGGTTCGAAGACCTCCACGGCCGTCACGGTCGCCGACCGGTCACCGCCGAGCGACACCCGATCGCGGACGCCGAGCGTTCCGGCACGCATCCGCACCGTGCAGACCCGCTGCCCTCCCGGTGATCGTTCGACCTTGAACACCTGCGCAGCTGCCGGTGCGTGATCTTCGCCCGGTGCCACGGGCAGCAGTTCGGTGACGGAGCCAATCAGAGACCGGACGCCGGCACCGGTCCTGGCCGACCCGAACAGCACCGGATGCACCTCACCGGCACGTGTGAGGCGTCCCAGGGCTGCGCGCAGCCGATGCGGTCCGACGGGGCGATCTTGGCCGAGCCAGTCCTTGAGCAGGTCCTCGTCATGGTCGGCGAGCAACCCCGTCAGCCGCTCGGCCTCGATGGGTTCCTCCCACACGCACGGAACGGCCTCGGCTGTGACCGTGCCGGGGTTGTGCACGTGGCCGAGCGGTACGAGAGCCGTGCTCAGGCGGCTTCGAATCTTCGCAAGGACCGTCTCGGGCGCGGCGCCGACCCTGTCGATCTTGTTGACGAAGAAGACCACGGGGATGCCCAGGCGGTACAGCGCCCGGTACAGCACGATGGTCTGGGCCTGCACGCCCTCCACGGCGGACAGCACCAAGACCGCGCCGTCGAGGACCGCCAGGGAGCGGTCGACCTCGGCGATGAAGTCGGGATGGCCCGGAGTGTCGAGAAGGTTGACGGTGACGTCATCGATCTCGAACGTCGCGACGGCAGAGCGGATCGTGATCCCCCGTCGTCGCTCCAGGGACAGGGTGTCGGTCTGAGTCGTGCCGTCATCCACCCGGCCGGCCTGGTCGATGGCGCCGCCGGCGTGCAGCAGCGCCTCGGTCAGACTGGTCTTGCCGGCGTCGACGTGGGCCACCACGCCCAGACTGAGCCGCCGGGCGCCAGGCGCCGCGCCGGTAGTAGCGGTGTCATGGCGTGCAGGGGTGGGAGAGTGCGGACGGTTCATGGCTCCTCGTGTGCAGGTCGGCGACGGCGGGGCACACGAGCTCGCGCATGATGGGTCCGTTTCTCTCGTTGATCAAGGAACAACTGGTCGGACGTGATGTTCCAAGACGCTGTCCAGCGCTGTCAAAGCATTTCCGGGCGAGCGTCACTGGTGGGGTGTCGCTGTTGTCCGCAAGGCGAGCGGCCCCGCACCCGGCCCGGTCACGTCAGCGGTGACAAGGCGTGCGGCTGGCCAGGAGCGCGACGACGTCGGCCTCGTACGGGTCGGCGTAGCTCTCGTGCTCGCTGACGTGGAACGGTGCGCCCTTCGCGGTGACCGTGAAGCCGGGGATGACGGTGGCCGCCCGACCCGCCAACTCGGTGTTGAGACGGTCGGCGTCGCGGGAGGCGATCCAGGTCTGGAAGAAGGGACCGAGGCGGAGCAGGGTGTAGCCGGTATTGTCGCTGCGACGGGCTTCAACGTGCACGCCGTAGTGAGCGGGGGCCATGCCGACGTCGTCGGGGAGGGGCAAGTCCGCCGCGGCATGGGTGAGCATCGCGTAGGCCGGCTGCCAGATGCCGAGGATCGCGGCCGTCTCGCAGCGCAGCCAGCCCTTGTCTGTGTAGCCGAGCTTGTTGCCGTGGAGGTAGGCCCCGGCGTGCGGGGTGCGGGGTGGACCAGGGTGACGGCGATCAGGTCAGGGCCGCGGTCGTCGCCGGGGCGGGGCTGGGCGCGCTCAACGAACGGCCCGACCCGTACGGCCTCGGCCGTGGACCCTCGCCCCGACCTGCAGGACCTTGCCGACGACGACCTTGGGGACGGCTGGACGGACCAGTTGCTGTTCCGTGTGATCGCATTGCTGGTGCCGGGGGCCCGGGCGGTGCTGCGCCGGATCACGGAGTTGGGCGGCGCGGCCTCGTACGACGACGTTCAGCAGTACTTCGCCGATCACCCGACTGCTCGCGGTGGCGCTGATACCCGCCACTCTCACGACCGCATCGGCAGCCGAGGCACCCGCGCCCGCCGTGCCGGGTGTGACGTTCGGCAAGCAGACCACTGACCCGCAGAAGGTCCGTGACTTCTGGACCCCCGAGAGAGTCAGCCGCGCGCTGGCGAACGAGAAGAAGGACCAGGCCGACATCGCCCGGAAGGCCGCAGTCGCCAGGGCAGCGGCCGAAGCGACCGAGGACACGGCAAAGAGCACCGCCCCGCGCCTGAGGGCTGAGGCTCCGCAGATCCTCCCCGTGAACAAGGTGTCGACGATGGCGGCGGCCGAAGCCCCCGAGATGCCCGTCGCGCAGAAGGTTCCGTTCCCGCAGACCGCGCCCTCGACCATCGTCGGCAAGATCCTTTACATCGACGACGCGGGCATAGAGCACGGTTGCAGCGGCGCCTCAATCGCGGCCGACGGCAACAACACCGTCTGGACAGCCGGCCACTGCGTGCACCCAGGCGACGGTCGCGGATCCGATGGCTTCTGGGACCTGGTGCTCTTCATTCCGGTCGTCAAGGAAAAACGTGACACCCCCGATCCCACGGACTACGAAGCCCCGTGGGGCACGTGGGTCGCCCAGTCATTCGTGGCCCCGCAGGTGTGGACCCGTGACGAGGACTACGACGAGGGCGACTTGGCCGCCTTCACCGTCAAGGCCCCAACCGGCTACACGAACCTGACCAGCGCCGTGGGCGCGTTCGGCTACAAGTTCGGATACGGCTCGGACTGGCCGGACATCATCGACTCCGGGTTCCCTGACGACGGCTATAACCGCACCGACATGGACGGCTTCACGCAGTTCTTCTGCACCGGCGACGTCGTGGACGCGGAGGGCTGGAACCCGTTCGATAATCGGCTCGAGATGAACTGCGACATGGGGATGGGCGCAAGCGGCGGGCCCATGGCCACCACCGAGGGGGAGATCGTCGGAGCGAACTCCCACTACGACTCCGACGCTCAAGACCAAAGGCTCAACGATCAGCTGTACTCGTCCAACCATGGCGACCAGGCCGTGGCAGTGATCAACGCGATCAACGCCGCTAACTGATTCACTCGGCGCATAACGGGCCCCGGTACCAGGCCGGGGCCCGTTCCCTTACTCGTCCACGCGGCGACTCATGCCCGGGTCGATGTTTTCGGCGGTCGGAGCGTTGAGCATCCGCTGGTGCAGGTAGCGGCCCCGGATCTCGTCCGTGGTCAGCACTTCCCACCCCTCCGGCAGTTCCTTGCCCGCATGTTCGAGCTCGGCCGTCCACGCCTCGACGAGTCCCGCCCGGGTCTCCGGTACCTGCGACGCCGCCGGCTGCTGCATGCCGACCGTCACCGAAGGCATCTCGTCCTCCTGAACGGACGCCACCGCGATCCCCAGCACGCCACCCGCCACGAACGCCGCCGCAGCGATCCCCCGTACCTGCCTGCGTATCACCTTGCTCCCCTCGCGAACTGCAATCACCTGTACCGTGCCACAAGCCTGGCGAGGCGGACGACAACCGTACACTTTCGTTCCCCAACACCTTTAGGAAGACGTGTCGTTGACCTTGAGCAACGAGCCGGCAGGGCGCGTGCTACTGGTCACGCCGTGCCTCGGGATATCGGGGTCATGCATCGTCGAGATAGCGCGCTACCGCGTACTGCATGAGCTCCACGTGGTTGTGGAGCTGGAGCTTTGCCGAGGGTGTTATGCACATGGTTCTGGACAGTGCGGGGTGAGATGACGAGCCGCTTGGCGATCTGCTTGTAGCTCAGTCCCTTGGCGACGAGCCGGAGCACCTCGGTCTCGCGCTCGTGAGCCGTGGCGCCTTGGGCTCGTCGGTGCCAGCGGGCTCCGAGGCCAGCCGGCGGTTCTCGCCGAGGACGAGCCCCGCGAGGCCAGGCGTGAAGACGGGGTCGCCGGCCGCGGTGCGGCGCACTGCGTCGATCAGTTCCTCCGTCGAGACCGACTTCAGCAGATAGCTGGCGGCGCCGGACTTGACCGCCTCCAGGACGTCGGCGTGCTCACCGCTTGCGGAGAGGACCAGCACCTGCAGGGCGGGGACGGCCGCGATGAGCTCCTCGCACACCTGGACGCCGGGCTTGCCGGGCAGGTTGAGGTCCAGAACGAGAGCCGCGTGAAGGAAGGCGCTCACCTGCTGATGGAGTGGACGAAGGAGTGCATGGCCGCACACGGCTGGTACTGGCAGGAGACGCCGCCCGACCAGCCCTGAGTTGTCATCGGCAGAAGCTTCCGGGCGCGTAGCGCCGCTGCGTCGTACGGGCAACGCGGCCGTCGGGTCGAACTAGTGTGGGACCCCTGAAGACGTACGACTTCCCCGGCGATCTCCTCACCGCGCAGCAGGACCTCAATCAGGTGCGGGCCGACCTCGCCGCCCTGTACGAGCGGCTGCCGTACTCCGTCGAGCCGATGGAGGCCTGGCAGCGTCCCGAGGGCTGCTGGCTCGCCACGTCCCCCGCGTACCCGGACTCGCCGGGATGGTCCGAGCAGGACCAGCAGGACGTCGCCGTGCTGCGCGAGCGGGAACGCGACCTCACTGCCGCGATCCTCACGCACGCCTTCTGGAGCGACGTCGCCGGCCCTGAACGTCCCAACCGCCCGCAGCCAGCTCAAGCACGCCCTCGCGGCGGCCTCGGACGGCCAGGAGCAGGAGTCGTAGCCGTGGCGGACACGCCGCCCGAGCCGGCGAGCCTCGAAGAGGCGGTCCGCCCAGCGCGGCGGCAGGGCCTCGGTGACGTCGCGGATCCGAGCGTCGTTGGTCGTGCCCAGCGCGGCGGTGAACCCGAACCTCGCGCGGGTGGAGACGACCAGGCCGCCCGTGGACGGGGCCCGCACAGTCCGACTGGCGGGTCATCCTCACGGTGTACGAGTTGAAGCGGGCGACGCCGCCGAACTCATCGTGCTCGCCGACCACCTGTTCGCCCACGGCCTGGTGCCGGAGATGCTCGCCGGCCCCCTCGCGGGAATGTATGACCCCAGCGGGCACGGCAAGCTGCTGTTCGCAGCGTACGAGCAGCGGGCGGCGGAGGAGGAGGCCGGCAAGGCGGACCTGCTGGTGGCGGGCCGGTCCTGACGCCGATGTCACCGGGCACGCCTGCCCCGCGCCCGAACGAGGGTGCGGGGCAGGCGTGTTGGGCAGCACGTTCTGATCCGTTGCTACGGTGGGCGAATGCCGATTCGAAGTCCTGAGAACGAAGCTGTCGCCGAGGCGTGGGACGCTCTGACCCGTTGGCTGGCGGAGCACGCGCCCACGTCGTACGCCTCCCTGCTGCCGCCCGCGACGGACGAGGAGATCGCCACCGCCGACTCCCAGCTGAGGCAGCGACTCGGGTTCGGGCTGCCCGTGGAACTGGGCGCGCTGTGGCGACTGTGCGGTGGTGTGGAGCACCAGGACATCGAGGCCGACGAGCAGGGCGAGATCTTCTCCGGGGAGTTCCTCCCGGACGGACTGCTTCTCTCGCCGGCCAAGGCGCTGGCCCCGCGCCTTCCCGGGCCCGGGACGAAGGACTTCTGGGGCGCCGAGGTGGTTCCCTGGCTCACGGGGGACGACGAGGACGCTCCCCTGCAGGGCTCCTACGTCGGCGCCCATGGTGTCGGGAAATGGTCGCTTGAGGACAACCCGGCCGGCACGCCCGATTACCCGTCGATGGCCGTCTACCTGGAGAGGGTTCACCGCACGCTGACCGTCGGGCCCGCGAACCTGATGAGTTCCAACGTGCCCGGCGTCGTGTGGGGCTGCCTGATCTGGGACCGTCCCGGGGGGTCCTGGCTGACGGATGCCGCAGGGCACTGGAGCCCTGTTCACTGACGAGAGCGGTCCCCGCCCGGATCCGGGCGGGGACCGTCAAGGATTGCTTGCTACGGCTTGGCCATCGTGCAGATCAGTACGGCCTTGGACGGGTCACACGCCTTGAACCAGTCATTGCCCGGGTCGAGGGTGTAGGCGTCGCCGTCCAGAACCCGGAAGGTCTTGATGAACGTGGGGTCGGCGAACCCGAACTTGCTCATCGATCCGGAGTTGACCTTCAGGGACATGGACGACCGGCCGCAGTTCTCCGCGAACGTCGGGGCGTCGTACCGGGTGTCGTCCAGAAGGTGTTCGCTGCCGTCGTCGGTCTTGGCCGCAACGGTCTGGATGCACTCGCCGCCACCGTTCGCACCAGCGGTGTTCTGCCCGCCGATCGCCTTGGGCGTGCCTGGGGATTGGTAGGTGGAGGAGAACGGGAACTCGTCGCAGGAGACCGTTTCAGGGGCGCCTTCGGTGATCTCCGGGTGCAGAGCCGTCCAGGGGTGCTTGAGGAACGGCTTGGTGGGAACCCATCCGTCCGTGCGCTTGGACCGGGACTTGGAGCACATCACCTTGTTCCGGTTGTCCTCCGTTTCATAGCCGCTCGCGTTCCGCTTCTGGGGCGGCAGGTAAGTCAGTGGATCGGAGCGGTTCTTGCCGCCTCCCTTGACCTGCGACTTGTTCTGGATCAGCCAGGCATGCGCCGCGGCGGCCGGGTACTTACCGGTGTTGAACTTGTACTGGGGAAAGTACTGCGGCAGCACACACCCCGGCTCGCCGTAGGACTCGACCTTGTCGCAGCGTACGTCGATGCGCGGAGAGCGGAACGGCACGTGAATGGTCTGGTCTTTCTTGCCCTCCGCCGGCTCGTAGTAGGTGTCGAACTGGCCGACGAACCAGACCGGGAGCCCTCGCGACAGGTCGACGTCCCGGGAGCCGGTGGCGCTGTTGACCGAACCGTCCCACTTGTGGCTGGCCGTTCCGGTGGCCATGTGGGAGTCGACCGGCTGGCTGTCGCCGCCGCCCTTCCAGCTCAAGTCGTTGTAGAAGTCGAAGTTCCGCACGTCCTTGCCATCCACGGCTCCCTCGCAGGCAGCGCTGAAGCACATGGAGTCGATGTACGCATCCGGGCTTCCCGCACCGAGCAGCACCGACTCGTCATGCCCGGGGAAGTCGTTGAAGATGGGGTTGAGCTGGATCCACGTCTTGATGTCGCCGTTCTTCGGATCGGTCTTGACCTGGAAAGCGACTTCGAAGGACGCATGGTGCTCGGCAACCGGGACACCGTTCCAGCTGTATGACGCGGTGAATTGCAGGTTGGCGAACAGGCACGCCTCATTGCGTGTGATCAGCGACTTCTGCGCTTCGCCGAACAAGCTGGGCTGACACCAGGCACCCTTGATGATTGGATCCGGATAGCTGGGTGCCCGGGTCTTGTCCTGCTCGGCTGCTTCCCTCGCCGCCTTGCGGGTCCCCTCCAGTGAGCGTTCCCGCAGCGGGGTGACGGTCACCCTTGTGCCGCCGCTGTCGAAGGTCCGCGGCTCCCAGCCCTTCCACGCGTTCACGTCGTCCGGGTGGGCGGGCGGCGGCTGCGGGGTATCCGTCAGCACCGGGTCCGGGGAGGCCGTGTCGAGCACGGGGAGCTTGATGTCCACCTTCTGGGCCCGGTTGTAGTCCCGGTTCCCGGCGGTGAATCCGTAGTCCTTGATCGGACCCACGTTCCCTGCCCGGTCCACCGTGCGCGTCTGCGTCAGGTGGTTGCCGTCGGCGGCCGGCGTCGCGGTGTACGCGGCGTCAGGCGCCGGGGCCCTGGCCGACGTCGCCGGCGTGGTGGTGCGTACCGATTCCCAGCCGTAGGTGTCGGCGTCGTCCTCGTACGGGTCGATGCGGTACTGCACCTCGTACGGGGACGGGTCGCCGGTCGTGACGTCGAAGCGCCCCTGAGTTCCGGCGCCGCCACCGCCCCAGTTCTCCGGATAGGTCTCGGAGGTTATGCTCACCGGCTCGCCGGGTGCGGTGGTGTCGACGACGAACTGGGTCCAGGGGGACCAGTTGAGGTTGTAGTGGGTGCCGTCGTAGGCGTTGGTGCGGAACTTGTAGGTCTTGCCGTCCTTGAGCTGTCCGGCCGGGACGGTGACGGAGGCCGGCTTGCCCGCGGCGACGAAGCCCGACACGATCAGGCCCTCACCCGCCGGGGTGGTGATGGGGGTGTCGGTGGCGGCGTCGTAGACCTGGAAGGTGCCATTGACGGTGTCGCCATCGGCGTCGGTGAAGGTGTCACGGAGGGTCGGGGTCGTGGTGTTGACCGCCCACACACCCGCGTACGACCTGAACGGCGCGCCGGCCTGCCGGTCCGTGCCGTCCGAGGGGCGGTAGTTGTAGGTGACGGACAGCTTGGGCTGATTGGCCGTGTTGTTCGCGGAGTTGACGCGCTTCCACGCCCGGATGTCGTCGGTGGTGGCGCGCAGGCCCATATGACCGCGGGTGGCCTTCGCGGACGCCCAGGACTGGACGAGGGCGTCGACGTCGGCGTTGATCCAGCCGTCCGGCTGGGCGGCGCAGTCCGGGGAGCCCTTGGTCTCGGTGGAGGAGTGGTACTCCTGGTTCCAGGTGGGCTGGTTCGTCCACCGGGACGAGGTGGATGCCGCGCTGGTGTCCCAGACGGTCCACTTCTGGGCGGTGCAGTCGGTGTTGCCGGAGTGGAAGTTCCACAGCGACAGGTTGGTGTCGACGATCAGCGCGTCCTGGATCGGGGTGGTGTTCCAGGTGATGAAGGAGCGTGCGCTGCGCGGAGTGCCGTCGGGGTTCTTGGTGCCGGGGTTGCCGAGGTCGAGTTCGGTGTCGCTCGACCAGTCGACGGTCTCGCCCTGCTGCACGTAGGTGTCGAAGGTGTTCGCCAGGGCGGAGGTGGACGGGTCGACGGTGACCGGGAACTCTGTGTCCGGGGCGGCGAGGAACGCCTCCGACGGGGTGACGACCAGGTCGACCTTGCCGGCTCCCTTGTCGACGACCTCCATGTCGACGCGGGCGCGGTTCGTGTGCTCGCCGGAGCGCTGGTCGACGGCGGCGTCCCACATCACCGGGGCGGGCATGGTGGCGCGCTCGGCGCCGGTCCTGGCGTCGGTGAAGGTGACCGAGCCGTCCTTGTTCGCCTTCGCCTTCAGGCCCTTGGCCTCGACAGGGAGGGTGTAGGAGTAGGCGCCGGTGGGCCGCTCGTTGATCTCCACGAACTGCTCGAATCCGGTACGGGTGGCCTCGACGATCACGTCGGCACCGGGCACGGCGTTCTTGTACGTCGCGGTGGTGCCGTCCAGAACGGGCTTGGGCAGACCACCCTTCCACTTCAACGTCACCTGCTCGTCGCCCGTGCCCAGGGTGACGAGGTCACGTGCGGTGTCGTTCTGCGCGGCGCGCAGCGACTTCGCCGGGGTGCCGCTCTTGCCGCCCAGGCGCAGGCCGCCCGGGTGCGCCTTCGCGGTGACGCTGCCGTCGGCGGCTTCGGTGAGGGTGGCGTCGGCCTTCCTCCACGCGCCGTTCTTCCAGACCCGTTCGGGGCCGGCGGTCAGTTCGCTGGTGAGGGTGCCGTCCGGGTTGGCGACGGTGTACGTCGTCTCGGTGGTCTCGTCGGTGACGACGGTCTTCTTGCCGGTCTTCTTCGCCTCGGTGAGGGCCCAGGCGATCGAGCCCTTCGCGTGCTCGGCCGCCCAGGCGATGTCCGACGCGAGGATGTCGGCCTTCGACGGCTGGACCGCCTTCGCGGTACCGGGTTCCGGCGCGGGCGCCGCGCCGGCCGGCAGCGAGGCCCCGGCTATGAGTGCGGCCTCGGCGACCAGGAGCAGCGCCGCCCCGCCCGCGATGCGCGCCCGGCTCCGTGAGCCTTGTTGTCTGTGTGATGACACTGAAGCGTGTGTCCTTCCGTTGAGAGAAATGCGACACGTGTACGAACACAGGACGCTACTCAGAACACAGCAGACAGGCACAGACAGTTATCAGCCGTGGCTGATAACTGTCCCGAGGGATCGCTGACATGAGGCGGGACGCCGCCACCAAACGCGGCAATGATCACACCGGCCGTCACCAGGACCGGTACGCACCGGGGGCACGCCGGTGATCAGGACGACCGCGGAGCGTGGTTCATGGCTTATGGCGGCGATCACCCGTGGGCGGTGTCGATCATGCAGAAGCGGTTGCCCTCGGTGTCGGCCAGGACGACGAAGTCCGCGTCGTCGGGATTCCGGTCCCAGTCCGACCCGTTCGGCGCCCCTCCACGAGCCCCGTGCTGAACTCCGTCACCAGCATTCCCAGCCCCCCGTAGCCGCCGGTCTCCCTGTGGGTTCGAACGTGGCATGGGAGCGTACGCAGTCCAGCAGCACTTCGGTCACATGTGCCCCTATGCGCCTCCTCGTAGGGCAACGAAGTCTCAGGGGTAAAACCATCGAACTTTAGAAAACCATCGAGCTTCAGGAATGGCTTCTGCCGTCGACGACTGCACTCCGTCTGCCAGGTCCGCAGGATGGTCCGGCGCACGTTGTGGGCAGTGCGTTGGGTATCTCCCAGTGCCTGCGGGCCAGGCGCGCCATACCGGAGTGCCGATGTGACTTACCGCTCGGACGGGTGAGCGGGCCGCCAAGCGCCGAACAGGCGAAGACCCGGCCCGCTACGAAGATCACAACCCTTTCCGTGGTCTTCGAGAGGAACCCCCACCGTGCGTCTCACCCGTGCCGCCAGTGTCGCGGCCGCCGCATTCTCCGCGCTCGCCGTCCTGCTCGCCCCCACCACCGCTCACACCGCGCCCGGCGACACCGTCACCCTGCCCGTCCGCGACGCCCTCACCGCCCTGCCGGTACAAGCCGAGGACCGCACTGGATACGAGCGCACCAAGTTCCGCCACTGGATCGACGCCGACCGCGACCGGTGCAACACCCGAGCAGAGGTCCTCCTGGAGGAAGCCGTCACCGCCCCCGCGGTGAACCCGCACGGCCCGCAGGCGACTTCATCGAAGCCACACAGGACTGCGGGGCCTTCGTCCAGCTCTCCGGCGTCCTCAAGCGCGTCGCCGTCAAACTCTCCAAAACCTGCAACGACCTGCGCCTGACCTCATCCGGCCCCACCGCCGGACTCGGCGAGATCAACCTGGCGCCGGTACAGGCGGGTTCGTCGATCATGCCTGGCAAGGTCAACCCGGTCATCCCCGAAGTCGTCAACCAGATCGCCTTCGAGGTCATCGGCAACGACCTCACCGTCACCATGGCCGCCGAAGCCGGACAGCTCCAGCTCAACGCCTTCGAACCCGTCATCGCCTACAGTCTGCTGCGCTCCCTGAGCCACCTGCGCGCCCGCCTGCGACACCCTCGCCACCCGCTGCGTCCCCGGCATCACCGCCAACCGCCAACACCTCCACGACACGGTCCACCGCTCAGTCGGCCTGGTCAGCGCGCTCACCCCGCACATCGGCTACACCGCAAGTACCGCTCTCGCCCGACAGGCTCTCGCCACAGGCCGCACCATCAAGGACCTCGCCGCCGAAGGCGGCTTGCTCACCACCGACCAACTGGACGTGATCCTGCGGCCCGAGAACCTCACCCGACCCTTCACCGGGCCCTCGGCGGTTGCCACTCCGTGAACGACGGCACAAGGGCATGGCCGACACCGGTATCCAGGCCGCCCACGTCGGCATCGCCTTGCTGCCCGACTTCCCCATGGCACAGACCACGGCCACGCTGGCGGCAACGGAGGGCGTGGCCGGACCGTACGAGTCCCCGGCGGGGCAGCGGGCCCGCCCCGTCCAACCGCCGGCGATACCGACGAGGGGATGTCCTGCAGGGCAGACCGTTCGCCAGGGCTCCTCAGGTGGCACGGAGAGCCGGTACGCGGCGCGCGGTATGAGCAGGCCCGTGCCGCCGCCCCACAGCACTGCGACAGTGATGATCAGGAACGTCTCCACCTGCGGGAGCTTAAGGCTCCGTTGCGGGAGGGGCGCTCCTGCGCGGAGTTCTGGCTGATCAGCCCCAGGCCTTCAGTGCCTCGGCGACCTGGCGCACGTCGCGGCGTCCCTCGACGACGTCGAGGACCAACGCGATCGCCTCCTGGCTGCCGGTCTTGACCTGGATGCCGCTGGCGTGGAGGTAGGCGTAGGCGACCTGCGCGGCGAACAGCTCGTTCGAGTGCTCGAGGGCGGGAATCCGGGCGAGGGCGTGCAGGAGCACGGCGGCCCGGTGATGTGCGGCCGGGTAGACCAGGGTCCCCATGACCTCGTGCCGGTGTCTGGCGACGGCGGCGGCCAGCGCACCGTAGTCGGTGACGTCGAGGTCGCCGGGAACTGCGTCTGAATTGTCCGCGGCTCTCTCGCCGCTCCGGGGCTAGATCCCTGGCCTGGCTGGCCGGTTCGCAATAACGCTTGCCGCGCTTTTCCGGACGATCAACTCCGGCCTCAGGAGGATCTGTTCCGGTTCTCGCAGCGGTTCGTTGATTCGGGCCAGCAGTAGTTGCACGCAGGAGCGCCCGGCCTCCCGTAGCGGCTGCCGGACACTGCTCAAGTCAGGCGAGTGAAGCCTAGCGGCGGCGGAATCGTCGAAACCGACGACGGCGACATCACGACCGGGCATGCGACTGCTGTCCCGCAGCGCTCGGTAGCAGCCTAGGGCCAACGCATCGCTGGCTGCGACCACTGCGGTGACACCCGCCGGGAAGAGTCCTTCGACCGCTTTCCGTGCGGCGTCGACGTCATCCGTCGCGCTGACCCGCAGGCCGCGTACGGAGAGTTGATGCCGGAGCATCGCCTCTCGCCAACCCCGTTCCCGGTCGTCACCGACGCCGGAGCCCCGAGGCCAGCCGAGGAAGGCGATCTTCCGGTGTCCAAGGCCGGCCAGATGGTCGACGGCAGCCGCCGTCCCGTGTGCGCCGTCCACATCCACCCAGTCCTCCATGTCACGGGCCGACCAGCGGCCGAAGGCAACGAAGGGGATGCCACGCTTGCGAAGCAAGCCTGGACGGCGGTCACCTCGGTAGGTGTTGGTCAGGATGAAAGCGTCAACGGACCGTTCACGTAATAGCTCGGCGTAGCGATCCGTTTCTTCCTCCCCGCCAGCGGGCGCTGCGAATAGGAGGATGCCGTACCCGGCCTCGTTGGCCGATTCCGACAACGCGTGGAGGAAGTTCGCCATCACGGGTCCAAAGACACCGAAGGCGGTCAGCTGTATTTCGAATCCGATGAGTCGGCTGGATTTGGTGCGCAGCGAGCGTGCGGCCTGATGAGGCCGGTAGTCCAGCTTTTCGATGGACCTACGAACCCTCTCCAAGGTTTCCGGAGCAAGGAGATCGGGAGAATTCAGTGCATTGGATACTGTCTGGGGCGAGACTCCCGAATGCTGCGCGACCATTGCTAAGGTCGCCGGCTTGTTGCCGCGCCTACCCGAGTTGGATCTGCTTGCCACCGTTCCCCCTACTTGTGGCGCTGCACACAAAAGCAAGCGTCTCACCCGACCAATGGAAATACTAGATCATTTTGCATGATCTCAATATCACCGATCTCCGTCAAGTCGATTGCATGTTGAGGCAGTTCGAGTGAGGCCATGTACGTGCGATCGGCGCCACAGAGCAGCGTGATCGGGTGCATCCTGTCGATCAGCGCCATCACCGTCGCACTGAGAAGCGGTGAAGAAAACCTGGTCGACTTCGAGACTCCGAAGCACGTGTCGACGATCAAGTTTCTCCCGTACAGTTTGAGTATCATGTAATTTCCCACCTGGAATCCCCCTAATACTCCAGCTGTAGATCGCGATCCGGGAGAGGCGCGTCGGCGAGGGACTGCCTTTATTCCAGCCACATCCCGTCGCGCATGATGACTCTCCCGCGTAGTTCCGGCTCGCCGCGCCAAGCGCGCACAGTCCTCGGGACCACGCGTACATACAGAAAGGAACCCTCTTCCACGCGTGGATCCCAGCCGAACTTGTCGGCGAACGCCTCCGCTGCGCCTCCGGGCACCTCCTGGTCCGGGAAGCACTCCGCCTCACCTTGGAGGAGCACCACGTCGAAGGTGTCCGGTAGCGACAGGTGCACGCGCGGTTCCTTGCGGACGTTTCGCGCAGTCACGGAAGTGGCGCTGGTGCACATCCACACTGCTCGCCCATCCCACAAGAACCACAGCGGCACCTGGTGCGGCCCGTGATCAGGGTGAGCCGTCGACACCCACACATCCCGCTCGGTAACGAGCCGCTCCAGAGCGTCGCGTATACGCTCAGCCGTCTGGCGACGAACGATTCCTGTGGTCTCCATGAGGACCGACCCTAGCCAAGCAGGCGCGAAGCGCGCCTGAGGCGCAGGGCCTACTCCCAGCGACCGATGAACTCCTCAGCTTTTGGCTCGGGCGACCAACTTCGGTGCTGAGGGTGGCCAGCGGAAGTGCTCAGTCACACTTGTCTCCGGGGCCGAACTTGGCTTCTCCTCGCCCTGCCCGGACCCGACGTCCTGGCCCCGTTCACCCCGTTTGGAGGACTGGCCAACATCTACCTTGATCCGCTCGATCACTTTGTTGAATAGCCCCTGCTGCCGGACAGGCCGACTACCTGGCCCACCGCGCCAACTGCTTCCTGGCGGACCGCCCGCCCGCCGTGCCCATCCTCAGTTGACCTCCCGCACTCTCGCAGCAGTCCGCTCGGCGAGCTCGCGGATGCCGTGCGCGGCGTTCTCCGAGAGCTCGTCGAGTATGGCGTCGGCGGCCGTGAGGAGGGCACGGGTCTCCTCGGGGCGGCCCGCGTCAGCCAGGGCGAGGGTGAGCCGGTAATGCTCCTCTGCGATGAAGCGGCCGAGGTTGACCCGCTGCCAGTAGCGCAGTGAGTCATCGCCCGGGGTGGCCAGGGCGTCGCGCACGGCGGCCAGGCTGTCCGCTGCCTGCTGCAGCCGGCCCGCCTCCCGCTCCAGGCGGGCCAGCGTGTGCCGGGCCGAGGCCCGGTCCCATGCCGTCTCCTGAAGGGCGGCGTACAGACGCTGGGCGCGCAGCGCCTGGGGAAGGTCGCCTAGTTCCTCGAAGTCCCGGGCGAGCCCGCTCAGCGGAGCCGTGGCCAGGGTGCGGGACGCCTCGGGGCGACGGAGTCTGCTCTGGTCCATGAAGATGTTGTCGAGTTCGCGGATCAGCGTCACCCGCGCGAGGTCCGTCATCCCCTGGTCCCGCGCCAGGTCGGTCCATGTGGAGACCGGCTCGTCCGACGGGTCCGTCCCGAACATCGACTCGTCGAGCGCCCGCGCCCACTGTTGCAACTCGTCCGCGCTTGCACCCGGTTCCGGCATACCGCCCAGGCCGCACGCCGTGTCGAAGTCCGTCTCCCGGACCTCAAGCAGCAGCGGCAGATCTCCGGTGTCCCCGCGCAGCCCCACCAGCACGGCCGCGAGCCGCAGTTCGTCCGTCATCGATGACCGTGTCTCGTGCCGCAGCAGATGCCGCAGCAGCTCTAGATCGCCCTCGGCGCGGTCGAACTGCGCGGCCCGCAGGGTGATCCGGCGCCGCACCGGGTCCTCGGCGACTTCACGCCATGCCGTGCGGTCGCCCTCCCTCAGCCGGGCGAGATCGGCGCGGCCCGCCGCGAGCACTGGCTCCCACAGCGGGGGACCGGCCGGGCCTATCCGGTCGTACGCGCACCCCTCATCCGCGTTGAGCAGTACGAACTCCGGCTCGGTGCGCAGCAGCGCGGCACGCAGCCTGCCCACCAGCTCGACCGGGGAGCGTTTCGGGAAGCCCAACGCCGCACGGAGCTCGGCACGCTCCTCGTCGATTCCGTAGTACTCACGGATCTCGTCCTCGGTCTCCGCGACGCACGCCAGGATCTTCTCCTCGCCGTCGTCTGGCGACAGACGTGTGTAGCCGCGCCAGCCGGGCAGGCCGATCACGAGCTCCAGGGTCTCGTCGACACTGGAGCCGATAATGCCCGCGGCGCCCTCCGAGTCGGCGTAGAGCACCGAGCCGTCCGCGCACACGAAGTACGTACCGCCGGTATCGTCCCCGGCTACCGTCTCCAGCGGCTCGCCCGAGGCGAGGCGGACCTCCTCGACATGGCCGTGGGCGGCGCGGTCCAGGTCGAAGTCGAAGGGGAAGGCGGCCAGTTCGGCCAGGCGGCGGTCCTGCCGCAGAAGCCGTAGCGCGTGATCGGTCATGTCACAGAAAGTAACACCGTGCACTGACAACGGACTCGTGGTCTCTGTAGGAGGCCGTGCGGATAGGGGTGCGGTCATGGTCGACGGTTCGTGAGTTCGCCCCAGCGGTGGGTCGTCCATGCCTGCCGGATCAGACTACGCACGGTGGTGATCGTGCCGGCGCGGTCGAGGAATGCGCCGATGACGGTGGTGCGCCGCCGTAGCGGCGGGTAAGACGGCAGAAGGCGTTCTGCCAGGCGTGGGTGCGTTCGACATGCCAACGCCGACTGTCCTGGATGGGCGCTTTCTCACCTTGGTGTGCGATGCGTCCGTGCAGGCCGCGTCTTCTCCTGTGCGCGTAGGGCACGCCGGGCCGAAACTTCCGCTCCCCAGCGTCTGATCGGCCATCATCCTCGATGATGGGGACCGCCCGGGGCAACGGATCAAGCAACGCCGGGAGGACGCAACACGGCGGTGGAAGCCGGCACGCAGCAGGAGGAGCGCGTCGCGGGGCGGGTATGGACCGCACGCCTGGACCCCTACGGCCGCCCCTCAGCCGACGCGGTCCGGCTTTCCTGCTCCCGCCTGGCCTGCGCCGATCAGCACTTTCCCGGCGGCGCCGTCGCGGGGCGCAAGGCCGCTATCGGCCACGTCAACACGCACCTGGCCCGCATCCGCGAGGACGGCGGGCCGCGCGGCGAGGCGCGGTGCGCCTGCCGCGCCGCCAGCTGCGCGTGGCACACCCCCACCCCGCCGTCGGACCGCGCGGCGGGGCGCGGCCGACAGCGGGGTCGGCGCGGTGCGGCGGTCCGGTGGTCCTGACCGTGTACGCGGACCGTGCCGGAAGGCTGTGGCGGGTCGCGGACGGCTCGGACTCGTTGAGAACGGCGGAGTGCGCCTCGACCAGGTCTCCGCGTTCTACTCCCTGCCGTCCGAACA
Organism: Streptomyces acidicola; assembly: GCF_009377235.1. GTDB lineage: Bacteria > Actinomycetota > Actinomycetes > Streptomycetales > Streptomycetaceae > Streptomyces > Streptomyces acidicola. Next base: position 1,421 of record NZ_VMNX01000116.1, on the reverse strand, counting down.
GGTCGCCGAGCACGCCAGCCTGCTGGTCGCCGCTGACTGGCTCGCCGAAGCCGTCACCGCCGAGGACCGGCTGCGCGCACGGAGGTGACCGAGCTCGCCCGGCGCAGCCCGCAAGGCCGACGATGCGCCGGCCGGTCCAACTCGCCGTCCAGGTCCTGCTCCTGGGCAGCGGTCGGAGGTCCTCGGGCAGGTGACAAACGGTGTCGCACCTCAGCTACGACGCCACCGGGGCAGGGTCCCGCGGTCTACGCGGTGTGCCCGGCCTTCCGGACGCGTCGGGGAAGTTCCCAGTAGGAGAAGGCGCGCAGGGCCCACTCGGCGGCGCCGTACGGATGGTGGCGCATCCAGTACGTGCTGAACAGCAGTTGGCAGAGGAACACGGTCACTGCGATGCCGAGCACGGTCAGGGGTGCGACGTCGCCCATCAGCCCGGCGCCGATGCCGGTGAAAATCAGGGTGCAGATCAGCTGTTGGCCCAGGTAGTTGGTGAGCGCCATCCGCCCTGCTGGGGCGAGGGCGTTCATCAGCCGGGCCCCGCGCGCGGTCTCGAAGTACCGCAGCAGGGTGGCGGCATAGGCGCCGGCCAGCGGCGGCCCGGTGAGCGAGGCGATCGCAACCGCGGCGAGGTCGTGCGAGCCGCCCAGCGCCAGCGCCAGGCTGCTGGCGAGGCCGGCCGTGAAGCCCCAGAGCTGAATGCGGCGCAGCAACCGGGTGTGCGCGGACACATCGGCCAGGAGATGGTGACGCCCGGCCACCAGCCCGATCAGGAACATCGCCAGCGCCATCGGCCCCTGCACCATGAGGAGCGCGGAGATCAGGCCGCCCGTCATGTCGAGCCGCTCGGCGACCACCGAGCCGAAGCCGCCGGAGAAGCCCTCGGCGCTCGCCCGGCCGTCGGCGAACGCGGCCGACTCGTCGATCTCCGCGACACCGGCGAGCTTCAGCGCCGTGAGCAGCAGCACGACCCAGCCGACCAGGGCCCCGGCCGTGATCAGTGCGGTGCGGGTACTGACGCCGCGCATCGCATAGAGGATCAGTCCCAGGACGGCGTACGTGGTGAGGATGTCGCCGTAGAAGAGCAGCACCGCGTTCAGTACGCCGAAGAGGAACAGTCCGGTCAGCCGCCGGAAGTGGCGCGGCCGGAAGGCGGCGCCGGCCCGCTCCGCCGCGGCCGTCTGAATCGTGAAGCTGTAGCCGAAGAGGAACGAGAACAGCAGGTAGAACTTCATCTCGAACAGCAGCGTCACCAACGTGCGGACACCGTTGTCGAACGCCGAGTCGTGCGCCGGGTCGGCTACGCCGAAGTAGGCGTAGCCGGACGCGAAGTAGGCGATGTTGACCACCAGAATGCCGAAGAGCGCGAACCCGCGCAGCGCGTCGGCATTCTGCATTCGGCCGGAGGCGGTGGGGCGTGTGGGGGC
>NZ_VMNX01000115.1 GCF_009377235.1 Streptomyces acidicola | reverse complement strand
GGCAGGAGTCGGTCATGGGGTGCACCTCCTTGTGCGTTGGGGTTGCCTCCGGCGGCTGCCAGGTGGGTGGTAGTCCAGCCACGGACTCCGGTTGCTGCTCGGGGTCGGGGTTGGGGTCGGGTTCGGGGGCGGTGCGGGAAAGACGACGGGCGGTGAAGACGCAGCCGACGGCGAGGGCGGCGGCAGAGATGAGGAGGGTGAGGGCGTAGCCGTTGTCGAAAGCGGTGTGAGCGGCGTCCAGCAGGCTTTCGGCACGGTCGGTGGGAAGGTCCTCAGCGGTGGTCCGGGCCTGATCGAGACTGTCCCTCGCCGCATCGGGCACTCCTGCGGGCAGGTGGACGGTGGTCGTGTAGACGGAGGCCAGGGCGCTGCCGAGGATCGCGACACCGAAGAGGCTGCCGAGTTCGTAGGAGACCTCCTCCACGGAGGCGGCCATTCCGGCGCGGTGGACGGGTGCGTTGCCCATGATGGCGGTGGAGGCCGCGGTCATGGCCAGCGCCGTTCCGGCTCCGGCGACGACCAGCCCGGGTACGACCCACGCGGGGTGGTCGGGGTGGATACGCAGGAACGGCACCACTCCGGGGGTGAGCAGCAGGGTGAGCAGGACACCGACCGTTCCGGCCAGCAGACCGCCGACGATCAGGGGACGAGGGCCGCTGCGGTGCACCAGGCCGCCCGCGACCATGCCGGCGGGCAGGCACCCGGCCGCGAAGGCGGCCACCAGCAGGCCCGCGTCCAGGGGGGTGAGGCCGACGACCAGCTGGAGCCGCTGGGCGAGAACCAGCTGGACCCCGGCGGTCGCGAACATCGCCAGCGAGGCCGCGACGATGCCCGACAGGATGTGCGGATGCCGCAGCAGGGCGAAGTCGAGCAGCGGATGTTCCTGCCGCCGCTGACGGCGTACGAACAGCGTGAACCCGGCGGCCGAAGCGAGGAGCGCCAGTACGAGGTGCAGTGGCTGCGGGCCGGGTTTGGTGGCCTCCTTGACCGCGTACACCAGTCCGACCAGACCGATCATGATCTGCGCGGAGGCGATCAGGTCCCAGGGCCGGTCCGAGCGGCCCGAGTCGCCGGGTGCCAGCACGGCGCCGGCGATCAGTGCGATCACCACGACGGGCACGTTGATCAGGAAGGCCGAGCCCCACCAGAAGTGCTCCAGCAGCAGTCCTCCGACAATCGGGCCGAGCGCGCTTCCGACCACGGACATCGAGCCCCACACACCCATGGCGATGTTGCGTTCCCGCTCGTCGTCGAACGTGGTGCGCACCAGGGACAGGGTCGCGGGCATCATCGCCGCGGCACCCACCGCGAGGAAGGCCCTGGCCCCGATCAGCACGGCGGGTGAGGGCGCGAACGCCGCCACGGTGGAGGCGACACCGAACAGGGCGAGCCCCGCGAGGAACATCCGCTTGTGCCCGACGCGGTCACCGAGGGTGCCCGCGCCGAGCAGCAGCCCGGCCATCACCAGCGGGTAGGCGTTGATGATCCACAGCTTCTGTGAGGCATCCGCGCCCAGGTCCTGCGTCAGCGTCGGCAGTGCGGTGTACAGCACCGACATGTCCACCGTGATCATCAGCAGGCCGACGGACACCGTCACCAGCAGCCACCAGCGCTTCGCGGCGCCGTTCATACTCCACCCATGTCTCTTGTCGTCTCGGTCGCCGCTGCCGGCCCTGTCGGGCGACGGGCAGCGGCTGCTTCAGGGGGCGCGGCCGCGCCCCGGCTCACGCATCGTCGCCGTCCTCGGCCCTGGTCAGAGCCACCAGCCGTTCACCCAGGGCCTTCTTGATCGGCGCGGGGAGCTGGTAGCCGCTGGTGGCCTCGAACAGCCACAGCCCGTCGGTCGCCAGCCGCGCCAGGAGCAGATCGATCTCGGCCGGCTCGGCCGACCGCAGCGGCGGGCTCCAGCGGCGCATCATCTGTTCCCACACCCGCGAGAGTTCCGGCTGGGTGACGGACTCCAGCATGAACGCCAGATCGGCCTTGCTCGCGGCGGTTCCCCGAGTCCCCACCCGGGCGTAGGCCTCGACCGTCTCCCTCGCCGAGGCCTCGGCGAGCGGCTTGCCGAGCTCCGCGTCGAGCTGCTCCTCCCACGCCGCGGTGAGGTGCTTCTGGATCGCCAGCAGCAGATCGTCCCGGGTGCGGAAGTGGTACATCAGGCCGCCCTTGGTCACCCCGGCCTCCTCGGCCGCCGATTCCAGGGTCAGGCCGGTGATGCCGTCACGCTCCGTCACGCGGATCGCCGCATCCAGGATGAGATTCCTCGAACTGGGTCGCATCCAATTACTATACCGGCCAGAAGGTACAGTAATGCGATCGGAAGCCACCCGCAGACGGAGTGTCCGCGGCCGCTCCGCGCCACGTTCCTGCCGACGCGGCCGACCTGCCGACGCGGCCGACCTGCCGACCTGCCGACCGAGAGTCACACCACGCGGAAGTTGGCCATCATCGCCATGTCCTCGTGCTCCAGATTGTGGCAGTGGAACATGTACCGGCCCCGGTAACCGTGGAAGCGGGCCAGCACGTCCACGGTTTCGTACGGCCGCACGTCGACGGTGTCCTTCCAGCCGCGCTCGTGAGCCGCGGGTGGCCGGCCGTTGCGGGCCTCCACCTGGAAGTGCGCCAGGTGCAGGTGTACGGGGTGGTGGACGTCGCTGGTCAACCGCCACCGCTCGACCGACCCCAGGCGCGGTGAGGCGAGGTACCGGTCGACAGAGAAGGGGTACCCGTTGATCGTCCAGACCTTGGCGCCGCCGCCCGCGGAGGTCAGCCGGAAGTCGAACCACCGGGTGGCCGCCACATCCGTCCTCGCCAGGGGCCGGATGTCCGCGAGCCGGGCCGGGACGTGCGAGGAGTCCCTCGCCCGGCGGGCCACCCGGAACCGTATGACGTCGCGCATACCGCCTTTCCCCAGGGTGTTGACCAGGGTGACGGCGGTGCCCGGCTTCCAGCGGGAGAAGTCGATCACTATCTCGGCACGCTCGGCCGGCGCGAGCGTGACGGCCTGAAGGTCCGCGGGGCCGGCCAGGAGTCCGCTGTCGCTGCCCACCTGGGTCAAGGGACCGCCCGGTTCCAGCTTCAGCCGGTACCGGCGGGCGTTGGAGGCGTTCAGCACGCGGAAGCGATAACGCACGGCGTCCACCTCCAGCTCCGGCCAGGGCGCCCCGTTGACCAGCGTGACATCGCCCATCACGCCTCCCATGTAGGGCTCTTCGACGCCCGGCCTGCCTTTCAGTGACGGGTCGAGGGACGGGTAGCGGAAGGATCCGTCCTCCTCGAAGGCGCGGTCGCAGATCATCAGGGGGATGTCCCGGTCGCCCTCGGGCAGCGGCAGATTCTGTTCCTCGTCGTCGCGGACCAGGAAGAACCCGGCCAGACCGCGCCAGACCTGCGGAGCGCTGAAGTCCATCCGGTGGTCGTGGTACCAGAGCGTCGCCGCCTGCTGGTCGAGCGGGTAGTCGTACTCCTTGGCCTGCTCGGAAACGGTCCACGCGTCCGCGGACATCTTCATTCCACCGTGACCGCCGTGACCGCCGTGACCGCCGTGACCGCTGCCACTGCTTCGGCCGTGCGTGTCCTGCCGCCAGCCGTCCGGGACGACGATGTCCGTCGGGTAACCGTCCGAGCCGGGCGGCGTGACCCCGCCGTGCAGATGAGTGGAGGTGGGCACCGGCAGTTCGTTGCGCACCGTCACCAGGGTCCCGCGCCCCGACCGGCCGACGATGGTCGGTCCCGGGAACTGGCCGTCGTACCCCCACACCTGGGTGCGCAGCCCGGGCAGAATCTCCACGTCGGCAGCGCGCTGCACGATCTCGTACCGGTCCACCCCACCCGCTCGGCTCACCGGCCGGGCGACGGCCGGCACGGGCAACGCCGTCGTGAAGGGCCGCGGCAGCCTCGCCCGGCTGCTCAGCAGATCCCCGGATTCCTCCCGGCCGGCCAGGACGGCGGCGAGGGTGCCGCCCCCTGCCGCGGCCGCGGCCGCACCGCCGGTCACCGCGAGGAACCCTCGGCGGCTCAGTCTGCGCTTCCCGCTCACCGGGTCACCTCCGCCGACTCGCCGGCGGCCGCCGGAACCTGCGGGGTCTCTGTGAGGACGACGACCAGGGCCAGCATGGCGACCGCTGCGGTCACGACACCGATGAACATGTGCGGGGCGACCACACGGGCCATCCCCAGACCTATCTGCCCCACGGTCATCACCAGGACGAGGACGGACAGCGCCGTCAGCCGCCAGCCGGGCGTCAGCCCGGCCCGCCTGCACGCCCTGCGTTCCAGGACGGCCGCAGCCACCTGCACGAGTGCCACCACGGACAGCGTCCCGCCGACGGCGCTGTGCACCGCCAGCAGTCCGATGTCCCCGGTCACGAAGAGGCCGGCCAAGAGCCCCTGGGCCAGCGTCATCAGCAGAAACAATGTGACGGTCACCCGCAGCACCCATGTCGTCCATGGGACCGCGGAGTCACTTCTACGCGGCATGAGCATCCTTCCAGTCGTCCGGTGAGTGCCCGGGCATCGGACAGCGCCGAGAGGTCGTTCGGGCGGCGCGGGGCACCCCGAAGCGTCAGTGGCTCGGGGCGGCACGGCCGGGGGGAGGTGAGCTCCCTGGAACCCGGTGAGCAGGCCGTGGCGAGCGCATGAACCAGCCAAGTCGGCCAGGACCTGAGTAACTGTACCATCCAGAAGGTGTAGTAATTCATGGGGTCGCAGCCCAGGGCGGAGGGCTGAACCGGAGCCGCTCATAGAAGAGCGAGGGGTGCGCCGTCGCCCCTGCGTCCCGCATGCACGGCAGCGGGTGCGGAAACCACACGGCTACGCACGCGCGGGCATCCCCGTCCATCTGCTGATCGACCGGGAAGAGGGCGAAGTGACGGTGTACGCCGAGCCTTCCGGTGATGCCTACGCCCAGGGGCCGAAGTACAAGCTGGGCCTCGCCGTACCGCTTCCCGCCCCCCTCGGATTCGACCTCGACGGCGGAATTCTGAGCGGCGCCCACGGCGCCCACGGCGCCCGTTCTCGCCGCGGGCCCCGTCGGTCGGTCAGTGCGGCCGTCGTACGGGAGTCACGAAGGCCGTGTCGCGTTCGCCGCGGTGATCAGGGCCGTCATCGCGAGCAGCGCGGCGGCGAGGGGTCGGGCATGGCGGGTGAGCAGGTGTCGGAGCACGGCAACCTCGCAGCGGTGTGGTCAGCAGCGCATTAAGCGGGTTTAAGGCGCTGCTTAACGTAGGGGGTTGAAGCCTCAACAGCAAGAGCATGTCGGGTAGTTGACGATAAGCACGAGCACAAGTGCGATTACTGGCATGCTTACGCCATGGCAGCCACGGCCGACCGCGACGATCCCGAGACCATCGGGCGCAGAGTGCAGCACCTGCGTACGGAACGCGGACTGACGCAGAAACAGCTGGCCGATCAGGCCTACACGCCCGCCTACATCTCCACCGTGGAGGCCGGGCGGGTGCGCGCCTCCGATGACGCGCTCAAACACATCGCGCAGCGGCTCGGCGTCGCCTACGAGGAACTGGCGACCGGGCGCCCCGCCCACCTCGCTGTCGACCTGCGGCTCCGGCTGACCGACGCGCAGCGCACGCTCGCGACCGGCGAGGCCGCGGTGGCGGCGGAGCAGTACGCGGCGCTCCTCGCGGAGGCCGAGGCGCACGGACTCGCCGCCGAACAGGCCACCGCACTGCTGGGGCTCGGTGACTGCGGCCTGGACACCGGCGACCTGACCGCGGCCCGGCAGTACTTCGAGCGGGCGGAGAAGGTCCTGCACGACTCCCCGCTGACCGCACGGGCACCCGCCCTGCGCGGCCGGGCGGTCGCCCACTACCTCGCCGGTGAACTCCGTTACGCCTGCTACCTGCTGGAGTCCACGCTCGACGAGCTCAACCGCGGCGGACTGCACGACCCCGACGCGCTGCTCCTGCTCTACGCGAGCGCCATCGCCCCCTACATGGACATGGGCGCGCACGCGCGCGCGGCCAAGGCGGCCGAGCTGGCCCTGGCCCTCGCGCCCCAGGTCGCGGACCCGGCGCTGGTGGCCCGTATGCACCGCCAGGTCGCGCGCACCCTGATCGCCGAGGGGCGCGTCGCCGAGGCCGACGCCTCCCTGGCCAAGGCCGCCGAGCTCTACCGCCAGCTCCAGATCCGTACCGAACTCGCCAACTGCCACTGGATGCGCGGCTACCTGTACGCCCAGAACGGTGAACTGGAGCGTGCGGAGGGCGAGTTGCGCGAGGCGCTGACCATGCACGCCGGTCGTAAGGCCGCGCTCTACAGCAGTCAGGTGACGGTGGAGCTGGCCGACGTCCTGCACCGGCTCGGCAAGTCGGAGGAGGCCGCCGCGCTGCTCCGCGACGTCCTCGGGCACCTGTCCCCGGAGCGCGGCGCCGTCCACTCCGCGGCCGCGCACCGTCTGCTCGGCATCATCGCGGAGGACGCGCGGGACTCCGAGACGGCGGAGGAACACTACGTCCGGGCGCTGAGCCTGCTGGAGCGCGCGGGCGCGGCGGGCGACCTGGCCGACCTGTGCCGGCTCCTCGGGGACCTGCTGCGCCGCACCGGCCGGGTGGAGGCGGCGCTGGACGCGTACCGGACGGGACTCGGGCACCGTACGGCCCCCGGGACGACGACCCTGGGACCGGCGCCCGCACAGCCTCCTCTGTGACGGACCGAAAAGAACCAGGAACCGGGGTGCGGGCTCACCGGGCCGGACGACGAGTGGCTTCGCCGATCTCGCCGGTTACAGGGACCTCGTCGGCTTTCGGTTCAAGCGGGGGCGCCTCGACGGAGTACACCTCGATGCCGTACGCCGCTCTCCCCTGCGCGACGGCATACGACACGGAGTACGTCCCGGTCAGCACGGCGAGGAGCGCGGCGGCCGTGACGTACTTCTCTCTCCGGTCTCTCCGGGCCATGAACGGACAACTCCAAGTGATCGATGGTCAGGAACTGTTCTCGGTCGTCCAGCACCCTGTGGTGTGTTTCGATGGAGGCGCCGTACGAAGACCGACGTACGGGACCTGTACGCACCACGGGGGCCACCGGGTTGCACGGGAATCCGGGGAACTCGAAAGAACTTCTGGGGACTCGGAGAGAACTCAGGCACACGCGCGGCGAGGGGCATGACCGAGGAAGAGTTCGACGCGTTCTACGCCAGCGCGTTCCCCCGGCTGACCGGGCAGCTCTACGCGTTCACGGGGGACCACGGCGAGGCGCAGGACGTGGTTCAGGAGGCGTTCGTCCGCGCCTGGGACCGGCGGCGGGACTTCCTCGTCGACGAGGCGCCCGAGGCGTGGATCCGGACCGTGGCGATGCGGCTCGCGGTGAGCCGCTGGCGGCGGGCGAGACGCTGGCTGGAACTGGTCCGCCGTACGCCACCGCCCCAGCACACGCCCGGCCCCGACCCCGAACGTGCCGTCCTGGTCGCCGCGTTGCGCAAACTGCCCGATGCCCAGCGCAGGGCGCTCGTCCTGCACCATCTGTGCGACCTCAGTGTCGAGCAGGTAGCCTCCGAGACCGGTGCCCCCGTGGGGACGGTCAAGGCCCGTCTGTCCCGTGGCCGGGCGGCGCTGGCGCGGGAACTGGCCGCCGGCGAGGGGGAGAGGGAGGACCACCGTGTCCGATGATCTCGCCCGCGGGCTACGGCAGTTGGCCAAGAGCGCCGAGGCACCGCCGACCGTCCCGGGCGCCGAGGTCCGCCGTATCGCCGTACGCCGTCGACGCCGCCGCCGTACCACCGCGGTCGCCGCCGGGGGAACCGTCGCGGCCGCCCTGGCCGCGCTGCTGACGGTGAACCTCACCGGCGGCGGCACCGACGACCGCCCCGCCCCGGCCGCCAGCCCCGCCGGCACGCCCGCGACACCGGCGCCCGCCGACGCGACGGTGGACGTGTCCCGCCAGGTGCTCGTCATCGACGGCCGGGAACTCCCCGTCTCCGCGGGCTCGAAGGACGCGCCCACGCCCAGCGGCCGGATGACGGTCACCGGCAAAAAGTCCGCCACGCCGGCACCAGGTGAGGACCTCGGCGTCGCCGACGCCCGCGCCGACGCCGTGAAGATCCCTTGGGTGATTTCGCTCAGGGCGCCGGACGGGAGCACGGTGTTCATCGGCGCCAGGGGGTACGACGAGAAGGCGCCGGGCGACTACCTCGGGGCGCCCGGCTGGATCAGCCTGCGGAGTGACGACGCGCGGTGGGTGTACGAGCGGCTGGTGGAGGGATCGGTGGTGGAGGTGACGGGGACCGCGCCGACACCCGATCGGGCCTCGCCGTCGGCCCGGCCTTCGACAGCGCCTTCGCTGGTTGCGACGCCGACAGCGGCTGAGGCACCGACAGCGGCTGAGGCACCGGCACAGGTCCCGGCCGAGACAGTGACGCCTTCGGCGGTGGTGAGGACGGAGCCCTCCGGGCTTCGAGAGGCGGGCCGCGGGTAGGCACACGGCGCCTCCGGGCAGGTGGTGCAGGTGGTTGCAGATGGTGCGGGGGTGGTGCAGGTGGCGTTCCGAGCCGCCACGGACCACGACGAGGTTCGACAGCGCCTGAGTACGCCGGGGCCCTGACGTGCGTACGCCACCCGTGGGGACCCGCTCACCCGGACGACCCCCTGCGCTGGTGGGCGCTCCCCGACGGTGTTGGCCTGGGACGAAACGTCATGCTCCCGGGAGGCCGGCGCCATGCGACATCCGTATCGACTGCCCGTCCTGGTGTTCGTCGCCGGGGTGTTCGTGGTGGTGGCGGCCTGGCTGTGGCAGGAGAGATGGGTCGGCCATCCGGCCGCCGCACCCGGGAGCGGCAAGACCTCCGCCGCCGCACCCTCGGCGCCTGCCGCCTCCACCCTCTCCGCCGCCCGGCTCAGGAGCGCCCTCATCGGCGAGGGCGACCTCGGCCGCGCCTGGGCCCCGACGGCCGGCGCGGCGACCTGGCGGGACGGGCTGCTCAAGGGCAGGGCGGACCGCCCCGAGTGCCAGGAACTGCTCGACGCCGTGTACGCCGAGGACCTGCTGGGCGAGCCGAGCGGCGCGACGGCGGTCGAGGGCTTCGACGACACCGAGTACGGCGCTCAGGTGCGCTACCAGGTGGGCGCGTACCGGAAGCAGGACGTCGACGCGAAGCTCGGGCACCTGGGTCAACTGGCCAGGAAATGCCGGGAGTTCACCTCGGCCGGGGCCTCGGGAGAGAAGTACGACGTCCGGGTGAACCCCGTCCGGCTCCCCGGCGTCGGCGACGCCCGCCAGGCGCTCCGCATGACCGTCGGGGGCGAGGTCGACGGAGAGCGGGGCGAGCTGACACTGGACGTCGCCGCCCTGCGCGTCGGCGACGGTGCCGCCCTCCTCACGCACGGCGGCCTCTACGGCATCGAGGCCGACATCACCCGGCACGCCGCCCAACTCGCCGCCGAGCGCCTCCAGGACACCCTCGCGGGCAAGCCGCCGCGTTCCGCCCGTCCCTCCGCCCGTCCCTCCGAGCGGCCCGCCGAGGAGGGGCAGCAGGAGCGCCAGGAGGAACCGGCGTACGAGGCCAACCCGGCGTACGAGGACGGCGAGACGGGCGAAGAGGACGAGGGTGGCCAGTAGGAGTAGGAGTAGGAGCCGGAGCAGGAGCCGGGGGCTCAGCCCGCCGGCGTCGTCGCCCGGCGCAGGTTCTCGATGCAGACCGTGAGGGCCTGCTGGAGGGACTCCAACTGGTCGAGCATGTCGGCCTCGTAGATGTCGTCGAGGTCGGTGGCGTCGTCCAGCGTCAGCTCCTCGAAGACCTTCGTGGCCCGCTGGAGGCTGCTGTAGAACTTCGTACGGCGTTCCTGGACCCGGAGCTCCGGGTCCGCCTCGACGGTCTGGACGACGAGGGACTTCACGTTGTCGTACGCTTCGGTCGCCCACTCGCCGGTGTCCTCGTCCTCGTCCAGCTCGTCGAGCAGGGAGAGGTGGCGCTCGGCCTCGGCGCGGAGGTCGGCGGGGGCGTCGATCGTCTGGCCCGCCGGGGTCTTCACCTGCCCGCTGTCCACGATCTGGCGGACGTACCCGATGCGGTCGGCGGCCCGGTTCTCGGTGGCGACCGCCTTCTTCAGCTCCTCGGTCCGCACGACGTCACGCGCCAGCTCGGCCTGGAGCGTCGGGTCCTCCCGCAGCCGGTCGAGGAGCGCGGCGCGGGCCGCCTGGGCGGTGGAGGGGTCGGCGAGGATCGCGGCACGCAGCGCGGTGGGGTTCTCCGCGACCTCCAGCGCCTTGGTGGGCCGGATGCCCTCGGCCTCGGCGGCCGCCGTGATCGCGGTACCGCGTACGGAGGTGGCGCTGTTGCGGGAGCTGTAGTACGACAGCCAGACGTCCGCTTCCGGCAGTTCGATGTCGTCGCCGGGGCTGAGCGCCTCGAACTGCGGCACGAGCCCGTCGTCGGCCGCCATGTCCCACGCCTTGTAGTAGCGCATGACCCGCTCCGGCGAGCACCCGGCCAGCTCGGCGAACTCCTTCGCCGACACCTTCGGCGTCTCCCCCGCCACCTGCCCACCGGGCCGCACACTCCGCGCCACCTTCAACGCGAACGTCCAGCCACCGGTCCGCGCGTACACCCCGAACTCCCGGGCGTCCCGCGCCACGAGCTCGTGCACACCGGCATCCGGTGCGGCCTCGGCGTCCGGTGCGGCCTCGGCATCCGGTGCGGCGTCGGCGCCCGGAGCGGTCTCAGCGTCCGGTACGGCCTCGGCGTCCGGTACGGCCTCGGCGTCCGGTGCGGCCTCGGCGGTGGGTTCGACCCAGTACCCCTCGTTCTCGTCGCGCTCTTCGCTCTCGGACGTCGGGTGGATCGCTACGGTCAAGGGACACTCTCCCGGGGAGTACGTACGACGGAACGCGGCTGCCGGACGCGACCGGCAGAACGCGCATCGTATCCGTTCAGCGCTCGGTCACCGTTTCGTGCGTCACCCTCCGGACGCGGGGCCCCGTAAAACCAGTTGCTCCCGGTCATCCGACGGGATGTAGCGTGGCCGCCATGTGTGCAGACGGCATGTGGGGTATCGCAGTGTTGATCAGGAACCGCCGCTTCTAGCGGTGGGCCTTCCGCGACTTTCGGCCTGAGCGGCCGCGCCCCTGGCGACGCCGCTCCACCTCGCCGAACCGATACGCGAAGTGATCCGCCGCTCCCGAGAGACCTCGCCGGGCGGCCGTTCCGCGCTGCCCGGCTTCCCCTCGAAGCCGCGGAGAACCTGTGCGCACCCACCGACCCGGCCGACACGAGCTCGGCCAGAACTTCCTCGTCGACCCGACCGTCATCGAGCTCATCATCGATACGGTCGCCGGCCTCGCGTCCCGCAGCGACGCTCCCCTCATCGAGATCGGCGCGGGTGACGGCGCGCTGACCCTGCCGTTGCAGCGGCTCGGACGGCCGCTGACCGGTGTCGAGATCGACGGCCGGCGTGCCGCGCGGCTGGCCCGCCGTACCGGCCCGGCGACCGAGATCGTCCACGGCGACTTCCTGGACTTCCATGTGCCGGCGACGCCGCACGTCCTGGTCGGCAACCTGCCGTTCCACCAGACCACCGCGATGCTGCGCCGCATCCTGCGGGCCCCCGGCTGGACGGAGGCCGTCCTGCTGGTGCAGTGGGAGGTGGCACGGCGGCGCGCCGGTGTGGGCGGGGCGACCATGATGACGGCGCAGTGGTGGCCGTGGTTCGAGTACCGGCTCGTGTCCCGGGTGCCCGCTTCGGCGTTCCGTCCGCGCCCCGGTGTCGACGGTGGGCTGATGACCATGGCCCGCCGGGCACGGCCGCTCGTACCGGTCCGGGACCAGCGGCACTACCAGGACTTCGTGCACCGCGTGTTCACGGGCCGCGGCCACGGCCTCGACCGGATCCTCGCCACCGCCGCCCCGGAACTCCCCCGCCGCGAGGTCCGGCACTGGCTGCGGCAGAACCGGATCGCCCCCGCCGCCCTGCCCCGTGCTCTCGGCGCCCACGAGTGGGCGGAGCTGTACGGGCTCCGGGACCGTTCAGCCCGGCGGGCCGGTCAGTGACTGTTCCGCCCAGATCACCTTGCCCTCCGGCAGGAACCGGGTCCCCCAGCGTTGGGTGAACCGGGAGATGAGGAACAGCCCGCGCCCGCCCTCGTCGGTGGCGCGCGGGTGGCGCAGGTGGGGAGCGGTGGCGCCGCCGTCGAAGACCTCGCAGATCAGGGTGCGTTCGAGGATGAGGCGCAGTCGGATGGCGCCGGTGGCGTGACGTATGGCGTTGGTGACCAGTTCGCTGACGACCAGCTCGGTGGTGAACGCCAGCTCCTCCAGGCCCCACGCGTCGAGCTGCCGGATCGTGGTTCTGCGGGCCTGGGCGACCAGCGCGGGGTCGGCCGGCAGGTCCCAGGACGCCACCCGGTCCGCGTTCAGCTGCCGGGTGCGGGCCAGCAGCAGCACCACGTCGTCGTACGGGCGCTCGGGCACCAGCGCGTCGACCACGGTCTGCGCCCGCCGGTCGAGGGAGGCCGGGGCGACATCGGGCGGGGGGTTCGCAACGACGCGCCCCCGCTCCGTGCGTCCCCGCTCCGTGCGTCCCCGCTCCGTGCGTCCCCGCTCCGTCCGCCCCCTCTCCGTGCGTCGCCCATCCGTACGCCGCTCCTCCGTGCGTCCCGCGCCCGTCGGTGGGCGGCCCCCGGCCGTCGCCGATCCCGCCAGCGCGCGGCACAGCATGTCGGGGCCGGCCTCGGCGAGCAGACCGTCCGTGTGGAGGGCGATCAGCGTGCCCGGCGGCAGGGAGGACAGTGTGAGGGACTCGAAGGGGGGACCGTCCACGCCCAGGGCCGGTCCGATCGGGAGGTCGTCCGCGAACGTCACCGTGCCGTCCGGCGTGATCAGCGCCGGTGCCGGGAGGCCGGCCGAGGCCATCACGCACTCGCCCGACACCGGGTCGTGGACCACGTACAGACAACGCGCCCCGACCGTGTGCCCGCTGCCCGCGCCCGGGTCGTCGCCCTCCTGCCGGGCGGACTTGGCGACCAGGTCGTCGAGGTGGGCGACCACCTCTTCGGGCGGCAGGTCGAGGTCGGCGAGGGTGCGTACGGCGGTGCGCAGGCGGCCCATGGCGGCGGCGCCGTCGATGCCGTGCCCCGGGACCTCGCCGACGACGAGGGCGACGCGGGCGCCGGAGAGCGGAATGACGTCGTACCAGTCGCCGCCCAGGCCGGTGAGCTCGTCGGCGGGGCGGTAGCACGCGGCCACCTCCACCGCGTCCTGCTCGGGCAGACGGCGGGGGAGGAGGCTGCGCTGCAGGACCAGGGCGGCGCTGCGTTCGCGCGTGTAGCGGCGGGCGTTGTCGACACACACGGCGGCGCGGGAGACCAGCTCCTCGGCGAGGCCCAGGTCGACCTCGTCGAAGGGGTCCATGCGGCCCTCGCCGCGGAAGAACGTGGTGATGCCGAGCGTGATGCCCCGCGCCCGGATCGGCACGATCATCACGGTGTGCAGCCCGAGGTCCAGGAAGGTGGCCTCGCGGCCGCCGGGCAGCGTGTCCGACCACTCCTTGGCCAGCGGGTCGAGCTGCGCCCGGTACCAGGACGTGCCGCCGGTCAGGGTGAGCACCGGGGGCGTGCCGGGCAGGTACGCGGCCAGGCCGCCGATCCCGACGACGGTCTCCGGCACCCCCGCGTTCACCGACTGCTGGCCGGCGCGCCGCAGCGGCACCGCGTCGGCGCCGCGCACGGGCCCGGGGTCGGCCCCCTTCAGGACGGACTCCAGCAGGTCGACGGCGACGAAGTCGGCGAGCTCGGGCACGGCCACGTCGGCGAGTTCCTGCGCGGTGCGCGCCACGTCGAGGGTGCGGCCGATCTGCTCGCCGGCGCGGTCGAGGAGGGCGAGCCGCTGCCGGGCGCGGTGGCGTTCGGAGACGTCGACGACCGTGTAGTAGACGCCGAGCGGGTTGCCCTGGTCGTCGTCGAGCCGGGTGAACGTCAGCACGTGCGCCGTCTCGCGATGCGGGGCCGAGCGGAACCGGCCCACGTGCTCGTAGTCGACGACGGTCTCGCCGGTCCTCAGCACCTGCCGCATCACGGCCTCTATGCGCTGGGCGTCCAGGCCGGGCTGTACGTCGGCGAGCCGGAGCCCGATCCGCTGGTGCGCGGGGCCGCCGCCGAACGTCTCCAGCGCGGTGTTCGACCACACGAACCGCAGGTCGGTGTCCACCATCGCTATGCCGACGGGCGACTGCACGACCATGCGCTCCAGCACGAACCGGCTCATGTCCCACCCGGGCGCGTCGGCCATGTCGGAGAGCAGCAGAATCCAGTGGGCGGCACGGCCGCTCTCCGGTACGAGCCCTGCCGGAGTGGTACCTGTCCGGGTGGTACCAGTCCGGGTGGTACCTGTCCGGGCGTTCCCCGCCGGGGCATTCCCTGCTGGAGTGTTCCCTGCCGGGGCGTTCCCCCGCATCGGCACGGCCCGCACCATGAGCCGGACCCGTCCGCCGTGGCGGTGACGGGCGGTGAGGACGCCGGACCAGCCGCCCCTGCCGCGGTACGCCTCGGCCAGGGGGGACAGCCGGGCCGCGTCCTCGGGGACCAGGAGCTCGGCGACGCTCCGGCCCACCACCTCGGCGGCCGGATACCCGAGCAGGCGCTGGGCGTCCCGGGTCCAGCACGTCACCGTCCCGCGCGCGTCGAGCAGCAGCGGCGCGGCATCGGCCACGTCGAACCGCTGTCGGGTGACACCACTGTTCCTGTCGGTCCCCACGGCGACCCTCTCTGCTCTGAGACGCCCTCCGGTCCCATTATTCACCTTGTGTGATCGCCGGACAGCACTCTTGTGACCGGTCGGTGCGTTCCAGGTGGGAGTTCGGGGCGGGCGTGGGGACGATCGCGCGGATACGGATACGGCCACGGCGTACCCGGCCCGCTCAGCAGTCGCGGAACTCCGGCGACTGGTTCAGGACCTGGGAGCGCGCGGAGGTGAAACGGGTGTACGTCTCGCCGCCGCGTGCCTGGAGCGGGAAGACGGCGACCCGGTGGCAGTTCTGGAAGGCGAGCGCGACACCGAAGTGGCGTTCCAGGCTGCCCCTGATCGCGTCGCTGGACAGCGCCCGCAGCAGCTGACCGCGCTCCCTCTCGGACGGCGGCGGGGTCTGGTTGTCGGCGAACTCCGCGCTGCCGGCACGCAGTTCGGTCACCAGGCCGGCGATCAGGCCGTAGGCGTAGGGCAGGGACGTACGGACCGTTTCCACGAAGTCCTCCTCCCGGACGTCGCCGTTCTCGGCTTCGGCGAGCAACTGCGGGGAGACGTCGAGCGACATGGACGTGCCTCCTGTTTCTGTGCGTGCTGTGGGGGACGGGTCAGGTCGGATCGGGTCGGGTCGGGTCAGGTCGGATCGGGTCGGGTTGTGTCGGTGGGCGGTTCAGTCGGAGGCCGCGAGCGCCTCGGGGCCGTGCCGGAAGTCGGGGTCGACCTGGGTGGCGAGGTTCTGGCCGGTGGCCTCGTCGGCCCAGGCGGAGGCGTTACGGAGGTGGAACTCGACGGCGTGTCGCTGGAAGGCGGCCCAGTCCTTGGTGCGGGAGTCGACGGCCGTACGGAGACGACGCAGGGTCTCGGTGTTGTGCGCTTCCAGCTCCCCCTCCTCGCGCCCCTGTTCCCGGGCGCGGACGAAGTCGGACTGGACGCAGTGCGCCAGCAGGTCGTCGCCGACGTGCTCCTTCAGGAACAGCAGGTCGTCCTCGCCGGTGACCTTGTTGGCCACGACGGCGATCGGGATCCCGAACTCGGCGGCGTGGTCGCGGTACTGGCGGTAGACGGAGACGCTCTTCCGGGTCGGCTCGACCACCAGGAAGGTCATGTCGAACCGGGTGAACAGCCCGGAGGCGAACGCGTCGGCGCCCGCGGTCATGTCGACGACGACGTACTCCCCGACCCCGTCCACGAGGTGGTTGAGGTACAACTCGACGGCACCGAGCTTGGAGTGATAGCAGGCCACACCGAGGTCGCTCTCGTCGAAGGCCCCGGTCACCATGACCGGCACTCCGGCCACACGCCGCACGTGACGACCGTGGATCTCGTCGTCCCCGAGCAGCCGCAGCAACCGCGATCCGCGTCCCGGCGGCGTGGTCTTCACCATGGCGTCCCGGGACCCGATCCTCGGATTGGTCCCGCGCAGGAAGTCCTTGATCTCCCCGGTCCGCGCGCTCAGGGGCGGCGCACCGAACTCGTCGTCCTCGTCGAGCCCCAGCGCGTACGCCAGGTGCTGGTTGATGTCACCGTCGATCGCGACGACCGGCGCACCGGAGTCGGCCAGGTGCCGCGAGAACAGGGCGGACAGGGTCGTCTTGCCGCTGCCGCCCTTACCGACGAAGGCCACGCGCATGGCTAGGCACCTCCTCGGGACCTCAGGGCCCTATTGAAAATGGATGTCATGAGCATAGCCTCGATGGGTCTGGGGGTCCTGTCAAACCGCAACGGGTCAACTCACCTGATGGGGCGACGCGTTGGGGTGAGTTCGGCGGGATCGCCTGCTCCTGTGTAATCAAGTTTGAATAGTAGTCGGGCGGGATGTACTCTCGCCGTCGTCCATCACTGGTCAAACTTGATGAGTAGTAGAGCGAAGAGGGAAGGGAGACCGCGTGATCCAGCTGCCCGAGACCGGATACGCCCCCACCGACGAGGACCGCGCGAGCCTGGACGCCTGGTTCGCGGAGTACGACGTGGCGAGCGCGAAGCGCGACGTCGAACGCATGGCCGACATGGCCGTGTTCCCGCTCAACCTGGTGAGCGACGACGCGGCGGGTGACGGCCGTTCGGCGCAGTGGGACCGTGAGCGGTTCGTCGCCGTGATGACGCAGGTCATGGGGGAGGGCGGCGAGGACATCACGTTCGAGTCCACGCGCACGCCCGTGTTCCTGTCCCCCGTCATGGCCGTGGTCTTCACGGACTCGACCATGACCATGGCCGGGCACAGCCAGCAGCTCCGGTACGCCGACATCCTCGTCAGGCGGGGCGGGACGTGGGCGTTCCAGACGATGCTGCAGAGCGGCTGGGGCGACAACCTGTAGATAGACGACAACCTGTAGAGAGACGACAAGTTGTAAAGAGGCGACAAGTTGTGAAGAGATGAGCGGGGAGTGAGCAACTCCCCGCTCCCGTACGTATCTTCCGGGAGGGAGTTCTGACATCTGACGGACAAGTGATGCACGAACGACACGGAGACGGGACGTGCTGAGGAAGCAACGGCTGGTGCGCGGGGTCGCGGCCGTGGTGGGACTGGTGGTCCTGTCGCTGGCCGCAGGCTGCAGTGGTGGGGACGACGCGGGCACGGGTGACAAGGCGTCGAAGCCCTCGAAGGTGCCGGACGCCCAGGCCGCCGCCGTGGTGGCCCCGGCGAAGGTCGAGGTGATCGCGGACCTCACCGGCTGCAAGGTGAAGATCCGTACTGAGGCGGACGAGCTGCGTGAGGGCGTGTGCCACACGCCCGAGGCCGACTACCTCATCACCACCTTCCCCGAGGAGAAGTACAAGCTGACCTGGCTGGAGACCGCGTCCATCTACGGCGGCAAGTACCTCGTCGGGCCGCGCTGGGCCGTCAGTGGCAAGCCGAAGGTGCTGGAGCCGCTGCGGAAGAAGCTCGGCGGGACGATCCAGGATCTGGGCGCCGGGTTCGGGACGGCGGCGAGTGAGTCCCCGGGCAAGTCACCCAGCAACAAGTAGACGTGAGAGAAGTGCGAATGCCTCAGGGGCGTGGTCAGGGTGCCGCCGGCTCGTAGTCGCTGACCACGTACAGCGCCTCGTCGTCGATCGCGTTCTCCTCCCAGTCCAGCGAGATCCGTACCGGGTGCCCGTCGTCCGCGTACTCCACCTCCGCCGTGTCGGCACCCTCCGCGCGGGCCCGCTCGCACTCCTCCAGCAGTCCGCCGATCGTGGGCACGTCGCCGAGCGACCGCTGCACCACCCGCTCACCGCTCTCGTCCAGCCCCACCGCCTCCGCCACCTCGCCGTCCCGCACCGTCACGCGGAACCTTCCGATCAGTGCCCGCTCCCCCTCGCTCGACTCCAACGTGTAGCTGTACGAGGAAGGCTCCGCCCAGCGGGCCGTGCTACCTGCCCGTTCGGCGGCCTCGGTCCCGCATGCGGCCGCCACCCCCATCAGCAGAACCGCGAGAACGGCAACACGCAGGGGGCGGTGGCGGGTTGGTGCGGCGGTGGCGACGGTTCGTACAGCACGTACAGCACGTACAGCACGCATGGCATGCATGGGGCCCCCTTCGGTGTCGGTCACTTCTGTGACGCGGTGGGGGCGGGGAACGTTCGGCGACGGGCGTGCGTCACCTGTCGGATGCCGACGCACTCCGCGGGCGGGCGAGGGTGTGGGCGGCGAGGGCGGTGCACAGGGTCTGGAGGCCGCGGACCCGGACCGGCGAGTGGCCGGTCAGCGCCTCGATGCGCCCCAGCCGGTAGTCGATGGTGCTGCGGTGGATGACGAGGTCGGCCGCGGCCCGGGCGCGGTTGCCGTCGGCGGCGATCAGCGCCTCCAGGGTGCGCAGCAACTCGGGTCGGCTGACGACGGGTTCGATGAGCGCGGTCAGCCGCCGGGACACCTCCGGGTTGCTCACCACCGCGAACTCCACTGCTACGTCGTCGAGTTGGTGTACGCCCGGCTGCCGCCCGAGTGCGCACACGATCCGTAGGATGTCCTCGGCCTCGCGTACGCCGCCCGCCAGTTCCTGGAACGGCCGCCAGGTCACCGAGATCCACACCGCGTCGCCGAGCTCGGCGCGCATCCGGCGGGCCAGCCGCAGGGCCTGCTGTCGATCCCCGGCGGGCGCCAGGACGTGCCCGCGTCCGCCGCTCAGCCGGACCAGGATGCCGGTCCCGCAGAACCGCCCGATCATCCTGGTCAGCGCGTAATCGGTGAAGCCCAGCGCCTGCACGCCGAGTATGGCCCAGGACTGCGTCGGAGCCGCGGACTCGGCTAACTCCGCCGGCGTGACGAACCCCGGTAACAGAGGGCGTACGGGCGCCGGCCGGTCCGCTGGGGCCGGCTGGGCCGAGCCGGTCGGCTCCGGCTGGAGGAGAAGAGGCTGTGCGGCCATGGGCGTCGTCCTTGGACCAGGGGGCAGCGCCGCCACCCGGCGCAGGCTTTTATATTCAGACAACAGGATGGGGGTCACAGGTTCATCCGAGTCACATCAAAGCTTTATCAGAGCCGCTGCGGGTGGGGAGGAGGAGAGAGATGGAGGGGGGATGACGGTGGGCACCCGACTGCCCGGGGAGGCAACCTCTTCCGTGGCGGCGGCGACCTGAGGGTGAAACCTTCCCCCACACGAGGAGTTCGCCATGCGCAAGCACCTCGCACGCCTGTTCACGGTCTTATCGGTTTTCGCCGCGCTCGTCATGCTGGGCGGCACGATGTCGCCCGGCGCGGAGGCCGCCGAGCCCCGCGCGCAGGCCGCGGACGTATGGAACCCGCCCGCGAACCTGGTCCAGCCGCTGGACGAGGTGTGGCGGCACGTCGAGTCGACGTACCCCGACCTCAACGGCTTCCGCAACTACGGCTGGGACCAGGTCATGGCCAACCGGGGCAGCATCAACTACTGCGTCCGCTGGGAATCCGACGCCCCCGTCAGCACGGCCCTGCGAGACAGCATCCACGCCGCGCTGAAGAAGCAGTTCGGGAAATGGATGTCGGCGATGGTGGACAACGGCACCGGCCACAACGCCTGGCCGTACACCAATGTCCCCGTCAACATCGTCGGCTGGGCGGTGAAGAACCGCTCGACGCTCCAGTGGACCGACAACTCCGTCGACATCTACACGGGCATCCTCGACGGCGGCGGCTCCCCGCAGTGCCTCCCGGACTGCGGCCGCTTCTTCCACCAGGACGGCAACTACTCCCGCTGCCCCGGCGGCGTGGCCCGTCACTACGACCAGTCCCTCTGGCTGACCAAGGGCTTCCAGGGCGGCGCCGGCGGCGACTGGGGCCAGCGCGTGGGCCAGGAGTACTTCACCGGTGCCCTGGGCCAGGAGAACATCCACATCTACCTGCACGAGGTGGGCCATACGTTCGGTCTGGACGACTTCTACGACTGGAGCCCCACCGGCCAGTGCTGCTTCCTCATGAAGGCGGGCTCCGCCGCCCAGATCACCGACTTCGACAAGTGGATGTTCCGCGACTTCTGGCGCCACATGAAGCATCGCTACGGTCTCTGAGCCGAGGCCGCTGAGTTGAGGCCGCTGAGCTGAGGCCGCTGGTGGTGGGGGCTGTGGCGTGCGGGCCACTCCGCAGCTCCTACACCGAGGTGGTCAGGGCGGCGCGGAGCCAGTCGTCTGCGGCGCCGAGGGTGGGGGTGTGCGGGGTGGCCAGTTCGGCGGCGAGTTGCCAGTAGCGGTCCATCACGGGGTGGGCGGACCGGTCGAGTCTCAGCCTCAGGCCGCGGCGGAAGCCGGGGGTGTCCCGGGCGCCGTGGGCGTGGGCGTAGGCGGAGACGAAGCAGTCGAGTGCCTCGCCCTCGTGGGGTGCCCGCCCGGCACGCAGGGCCGGCGCGACCAGTTCGTACGCCTCGCCGAGGCCGTCGTAGAGCACGGTCGGGCGGTACTCCGGATCGCGCTCGGGAGGCGGGGGCCGCCAGTCGTGGCCCGGAGGACACGGCATCGTGACGAGCGCGTGCAACCGGGCGAAGGCCAGCACCTGGGCCGGGGTCGGATCGGCCGGCGGCTGCGGTACGGCGGCGTCGAGAATCCACGAGACCTGCCGGGCCGGAAGCCGTACGGGCAGCACGCGCCGCCAGAAGCGGGCCGGTGCGGCCGTGTCCGGCGGGAGGGCACCGTCGAGAAGCGCACCGATCAGCCGCAACCGGTCGGCGCGCTCCTCCGCGGTGCCTTCACCCAGCAGATGCAGCGCGGCCCGGCGCCAGCGCAGGGCGGCCAGTTGGGAGCCGAGCTCCTTCAACTGCCCGGCGATGACGTCCTCCCACATGTCCTCCCGGTCGAGGACCCGGTCGATGTCGCCGACCGGCAGGTCGAGGGTCCGCAGCGAGCGGATCAGGCGGAGCCGGTCGAGCGCCTCGGGGCCGTACCGGCGGTGGCCCCCGGCGCTGCGGGCGGCCTCGGGCAGCAGGCCGCGATCCGAGTAGAAGCGAACGGTCTTCACGGTGACGCCCGCCCGCTCGGCGAGTTCCCCGATGCTCAACATGTCGTCCGGCCACACGGCTTGAACCTCCCTCAGGGGGAGTTCCTACCGTACCGGCGAGCACTCCAAGGAGGAGCTGAAGGAGGAGATCATGACGGCGTTCGTACTGGTGGCGGGATGCTTCACCGGTGGCTGGATCTGGCAGGAGGTGGCCGAGCGGCTGCGGGAGTCGGGTGCCGAGGTGCACCCGGTGGCCCTCACCGGCATGGGGGACCGCCGCGAGGAGGCGGTCCCCGGCACGGACCTGGAGACGCACATCGAGGACGTGATGCGGGTGATCGACGGCGTCGACGCCCCGGAGGTGGTGATCGTCGGTCACGACTACGGCATCCACCCGGTGCTGGGCGCCGCCGACCGCCGCCCGGAGCGGATCACCCGGATCGTGCACCTGGACACGGGCATGCCCCGGGACGGAGACACGGCGGCGCAGCTGGTGCCGGACGAGGAGGTCCGCCGACAGCTCCGCGACGGCCGATCCGGGCAACCCGGGTCGGGGGAGTCCGGGCAACCTGCGGATGGCGGCGGCTGGTGGATCCCCGCGCCCGCGTCCGACCAGTGGCAGCGCTGGGGCAGCACCGCCGGGCTGACGGACGAGGCGCTGACTATGCTGACCCGCCTTGCGGCACCGCAGCCGGCGGGCACGCTCACCCGGCCGCTCAGGCTCTCGGGCGTGGTCACCGCACTGCCCGCCACCGGCGTCCTGTGCAGCGGGAACGGCCTGAACATCGCCCTGATCGAGGACCTGGTCGCGGGCGGGCTGCCGCAGTTCCAGCACCTCGCGAGGCCCGAGACGAGCTTCTTCGAACTCGCCACCGGACACTGGCCGATGCTCTCCTGCCCCGAGGAACTGGCCGAAGTGCTGCTCGGGGCCGCGGAGGGGGAGGGACACCGGATCACCCCGAGCGGGGCGGTGCCTCCATACCTCCGGCCGTTCGTGCTGGACGTACCGGAGCGGCCCCGCGAGCGGGTGGGACGGATCGACCTCTACATCCCCGACGAGCTCGACGAGCCGGCCGGGGACTCCGAGCCGGCCGGGGACTCCGTACCGGCCGGGGACTCCGAAAGGCCCCGCCCGGCGGTGGTGTTCATCCACGGCGGCCCCGTCCCCGCCGACCTCCGGCCCACACCGCGCGACTGGCCCTCCTTCGTCGGCTACGGCCGGTACGCCGCGAGCCTCGGCGTGGTCGGCGTGACCCTGAACCACCGGCTCCGCGGCCTCGACGACTACGAACGTGCCGCCGAGGACATCACCGAAGCCGTCGAACTGGTCAGGGCCGACCCCCGCATCGACCCGGAGCGCATCGCGCTGTGGTTCTTCTCCGGCGCAGGGCTGCTGCTCGCCCACTGGCTCGCCGGGCCCCCGTCATGGTTGCGGTGCGCGGCGGCGACGTATCCCATCCTCGCGCCGCTGCCCTCCTGGGGAGCCGTGGATCCCCGCTTCCGCCCGGCCGAAGCGGTGAGCGGTGCGGGACGGCTGCCGATCGTGCTGACCCGGGTGGGCCTGGAGAACGCGGAGATCGCCGCCACGGTCGAGGACTTCCTGGCCGCGGCCAAGGAGTGCGGGGCCGGCGTCGAGGTGATCGACGTGCCGGACGTGCACCACGGCTTCGAGTCGATCGACCACACCGATCAGTCCCGCCGCGCCGTGGCTCACGCGATGCGGTCCGTGCTCGCCCACCTGCGCGACTGACCCGGCCGCCCGGCAGCTCGGCAGCTCGGCAGCTCGGCAGCTCGGCCGCCCGGCAGCTCGGCCGCCCGGCAGCTCGGCCGCCCGGTCTGGCCACGGTCACCCTCCCATGGGGCGACGGTCCACGGTCTACGGCTGCGGCAGTTCCTCGCCCTGCACCGCCTGGATGTTCAGCTCCACCCGCAGCGTCGCTCCGATCGCCGCGATGCCCGCCTGGAGGATCTGGTTGTAGCGCATGGCGAAGTCCTCGCGGCGGAGTTCCGTGCTGGCGCGGAACGCCGCGCGGATGCCGCCCCAGAGATCGGGGCCCGTGCCGAGGTAGTTGAGGTCGAGGTCGACGGGGCGGACGACGCCGTGGAGGCCGAGCCTGCCGTGAACGGTCCAGCGGTCGCCGCCGGCGGGGGTGAGGCCGGTCGAGCGGTACGTGATGGTGGGGTACTGCTCGGTGTCTAGGAAGTCGGGGGAGCGGAGGTGGTCGTCGCGCATGCTGTTGCCGGTGTCTATGGACGCCGCCTGGATCACCGCTTCCACCCGGGAGCGCACGGTGTCCCGGGCCACCTCGAAGCGCCCGCCGAACTCGGTGAAACGGCCCTGGACGCTGGACAGTCCCAGGTGCTGGGCGACGGCCACGACCGAGGAGTGCGCCGGGTCGATGGTCCAGGGGCCGGGCGGGGGAAGCTCCACGCCGCCCTGGCGGGCGAGGACGACCTGACCGAGCTCCGCCCGGCCGCTCGCGGTGACCAGCGCCGTCGACGCGGTGGGGGCGTATCCGAGGGCGGTGACGATCGCGGTGTAGGGGCCCGGTTCGAGAGGCGTGGTGTCCTTCACCCTGCCCTCGGCGTCGGCCTCGGCACGCAGGACCTGTATGCCGGACATGTCGGTCACGGTGACCACTGCGTGAGATACGGCCCAGCCGTCCCGGGTGCGGACGCGTGCGCTGAGGGCCATGGCGCTTCTCTTTTCTGTTCGGTGCGTGCCGTACGTCCGTGCGCTGAGGGGGGTTCGTACGGTCACGCGGCGCGATGCACCCCCGGAGGGGGAGGCCGGGGGTGCATCGCACCCTAAGCGACCCCGGGGAAGTTCAGCCACGTCCCCGCGCCGCCCGGCACGCTCCCCCACTGCCTTAAAGGCGTGGGAGGTGCCCCCACTCGCCGCACCGGCCAAAGGCCCAAGTAGCTCCTCCCTCAGTCTCAACTCCTCCCCCACTCTCGACTCCGCTCGAGCGGGGGGACCCCCATGCCCGGGGGCACCTCCATCGAGGACCTTCGTCCGGCACGCCGAGAGCACGCACCGAACGACGCGGGAACGCGCCCGCACTTCCCCGGCGCCGCTTGTCGGGTCTCCGGCGACGGGGACACGGCCGTCCCCTGCCGCTCCTGCCGTGGCCGGAGCCCTTCCCCCAGCCGGCCCGCGGGCGGTGCCCTCCGCTCAAGGTGCCGCCCGCGGACCGGGGTTCTGGATGGCGTCAGGCGCCACTTTTGACGCGGGCCCTAGCCCTCGCCGTGGACCAGCTCTATGTCGTGGTCCTCCACATCGGTGCCGGAGAGCGTGATCCCGGCCGCCTGGGGCGGGTAGCCCGTCGCGATGACCGTGTACGCACCGCTGTCGAGGTCGGAGAAGGCGTACGCGCCGTCGAGGCCGGTCATCGCCGAGGCGACCACGTTGCCCGCCGCGTCCACGAGCGTCACCCGGGCGTCGCCCAGCGGGGCTCCGGTGCCGCCGCGGACCGTGCCGCGCACGTGCACACCCGGGTGGAGCTCCACCTCCATCCGCGTGGTGCCGCTGCCGATCTCCACCGGCTGGGCCAGCGGGCGGTGCTTGGGCGAGTTGACCGCGAGGGTGACGGTTCCCGGTACGAGGTCGGTGAGGGTGAACTCGCCCAGGGTGTCGGTCCCTCCGGTGGCGAGTACGTCACCTCGTACGTCCGTCACGATGACCACGGCACCGGAGACCGGGGCCCCACTGTCCGCGGACCGGACCACGCCCGCCAGCCTGCTCGTGCCGCTCAGCAGGACGTCGTACGTGAGAGCCGCGTCGCCCACGACGATGTTCGAGGCCTGAGGCTGGTAGCCGTCCGCGGAGGCGATGAGGACGTACGGCCCCGCGCCGGGCGCGGCCACACCGTACGAACCGTCGTCCCGCGTGACCGAGCGGCTCAGCTGCCGTCCTTCGAGCGAGATCAGCGTCACCGCCGCCGCGCCCACGGGTGTCTTCTCCGCGCCGAGGACGTGTCCGTTCACCGGAATGCCGCCTCCCGCGACGCCGAGGGAACCCTCCGGCGCCTCATCGTGGGCGGGCGCCGCGACGGGGGCGGGCGACTTCTCTGCCGCGGGCGGCACCGTGGCGTTCGGGGCCGCGGTCTCGGCGGGCGTCTGCGCCTTCTCGGCGGCCGGGTGCTGGCGCGGGATGAAGAGGGCGATGGCGAAGGCGAGGAGCGCGGCACCGGCGCCGACCGCGAGGACCACCTTGAAGCCGTTCTCGGAGGGCAGGGCGTGGCCGCCGAAGTCGGTGGTCATCTGGGCGAGGATCACACCGGCGATGGCGCTGGCCGTCGACGTACCGATGGACCGCATCAGGGTGTTGAGGCTGTTGGCGGCGGCCGTCTCGGACGCGGGCACGGCGCCCATGATGAGCGCGGGCATCGAGCCGTAGGTGAAGCCGATACCGGCGCCGATGACGCAGGAGACCAGGACGAAGTGCCAGACCTCCGACATCAGGACGATGTTCAGGCAGTAGCCGGCGGCCACGATCAGGGAGCCGATCAGCAGCGTCACCTTCGGGCCCTTGGCCTTGGTGACGGCAGCGGAGACCGGCGCGAGGGCCATCATCACCAGACCGGAGGGCGCCATGACCAGGCCGGCCACGAGCATCGACCTGCCCAGGCCATAGCCGGTCGCCTCAGGCAACTGCAGGAGCTGAGGAAGCACCAGGGACATCGCGAACATCGCGAAGCCGACGGCGATCGAGGCGAGGTTGGTGAAGAGGACCTGGCTGCGGGCGGTGGTGCGCAGGTCCACCAGCGGCTGCGAGGTGCGCAGTTCGAACAGGCCCCAGAGCAGCATGATGACGACCGCGGCACCGAACAGACCGAGGGTGGTGCCGCTGGTCCAGCCCCAGTCGGCGCCCTTGGAGATGCCCAGCAGCAGGCAGATCAGACCGGCCGCCATGCCGAGGGCGCCGAGCAGGTCGAAGCGCCCGCCGGTGCGGACCTTGGACTCCGGTACGAAGGCCGGGATGAGGACGAGGGCGAGGGCGCCGAGGCCGGCCGAGGTCCAGAACAGGACGTGCCAGTCGTAGTTGTCGGCTATCAGCGCGGCGGCGGGCAGGCCGAGGGCGCCGCCGACGCCGAGGGAGGCGCTCATCAGGGCGGTGGCGGAACCGAGCCGTTCGGCGGGCAGTTCGTCGCGCATGATGCTGATGCCGAGCGGGATGACGCCGGACGCCAGACCCTGCAGCACCCGGCCGACGATCATCGGGGTCAGGGAGTCGCTGAGTGCGGCCGTGACCGAACCGGCGATCAGCATCACCAGGCTGACCAGGAGCATGCGGCGCTTGCCGTACATGTCCCCCAGCCGTCCCATGACCGGGGTGGCGACGGCGGCCGCGAGCAGGGTGGCGGTGACGGCCCAGGCGGTGTCGGAGGCCGGGGCGTTCAGCAGCTGGGGCAGTTCCGGGACGATCGGGATGACGAGGGTCTGCATGAGCGAGACCACGATGCCGCCGAAGGCCAGCGCCACCACGACGAGGTTGGCCCGCGGTGCGGCGGGCCCCACGTCGGGGGCGGGTCGGGCAAGGGCATGGGACATGGCCGGGCCTCCGTAGGGGCGATTCGGGGTGTGCTGGGTGTTCTGGGTGTACGCGACAAGGTAAATCTAAGTCAGTTGATTGACTTAAGCAAGATAGCCTGGTGGGCGCGCTGTAGTGGGCGCCCTGTGGGCGGTGCGCGGCGCGCAAGACGTGGTGAAGAGGCCCGTGGTCGGGAAACCCCTCGGACGGCCGTCGCTCGGGGTGGGGAAGTCCGGGGTGGAAACCGTGGAGCAGCCGGAGCGCCGTGCCGCCCAGAAGTATGGCGGTACCCACTGCGTGATGGCCACCGCGACTGCCCACGGCATCCGGCCCTGGTGGATTCATGGCACGGCAAGTCCGCCCACACGGCTGCGGCACCAGCGGTTGGTGGGCCGGCTTGATGGTGTTACAGGCCGAACAGGCATGTCGCGTTGTCGTGGCACACGGCCCGCAGCCACTCCTGTCCGAAACCCAGCCGTTCGAGGGCGTGGAGCTGGTGCAGGTAGGGGTAGGGGATGTTGGGGAAGTCGGAGCCGAGCAGGATGCGGTCGCCGAGTGCCGCGAGCCGGGGCAGGGCCTGGCGCGGGAACGGCATGAATCCCTCGGTGAAGTCGGTGAACGCCATCGTCGTGTCCAGCCGCACCTGGTCGTACCGCTCGGCGAGGTCGAGGAACTCCTCGTACTCGGGCATGCCCATGTGCGCGACGATCAGCCGCAGCTTCGGGTGCCGCGCCAGCACCCGCGCGATGGGCTCGGGGCCTGTGTACTTGCCGGGCGCGGGCCCGGAGCCGCAGTGCATCACCACGGGGATCCGGGCCTCTGCCAGCACCCCCCACGCCTGCTGGAGACGTTCGTCGGCCGGATCGTACGCCCCCACCTGTACATGAGCCTTGAACACACGCGCGCCTGCTTCGACGGCCCCGCGGACGTATGTCTCGACGCCCGGCTCGGGGTAGAGGGTGGCGGTGTGCAGGCAATCGGGGGTACGGCGGGCGAAGTCGGCCGCCCATCCGTTCAGCCACTCGGCCATGCCGGGCTTGTGGGGGTAGAGCATCGCGGTGAAGGCCCGGACGCCGAACTCCCGCAGCAGAGCAGTTCTCTCCGCCTCCTCCTCCCGGTACGTGATCGGCCACTCCAGCCCACCGATCAGCGGCCCGTTGGCGTCGAAGTAGTCCCAGACCTTGTGCAGGACACGCTCGGGCATGAAGTGGGTGTGGACGTCGATCAGCCCGGGAAGACCGAGTCGGCCCCAGAAACGGCGGACGTCACCGGCTTCCTCACCCAAAACCATGTCACTGCGGTGATCGCTCATGGCGCCCACGATCGGCTCTGGTCAGGGGGCGGAGCGACCCTTTCCGCCAGAGGGGCGGTGAGGCATCCGTCACACAGGCCGCGGCGGTGAGGTGCCTTGTCCGGCCTCATCTCTCCCCCTCTCCCCCTCTCCCCC
>NZ_VMNX01000114.1 GCF_009377235.1 Streptomyces acidicola | reverse complement strand
CGGCCCGCCCCGCCCCCGCGCGGTCTTCTCCCCGACGTGCGCAGACTGCCGGGGCTCGTCCGCGGCGTCCTGTCCGACGTGGGCCGCGCGCTCGACATCGGAGCCTCCGTCGCCCGCTCCACCCTGGAGGTACGCCCCTGCCCCGCGCTCGCCTCGCGGTCCAGCGGAACTCGCCGCACGGCCGGCGTGGTGCTGGATCTCGACGAGGTGCACACCGTGCGCAAGGCCGTCGGCGGCACCGTCAACGACGTCCTGATCGCGATCGTCGCGGGCGCCCTGCGCCGCTGGCTCGACGAGCGCGGCGACGGCAGCGAGGGCGTGGCGCCCCGCGCCCTGATCCCCGTCTCCAACCGCCGCCCGCGCACCGCGCACCCTCAGGGCAACCGGCTCTCGGGCTACCTGATACGGCTCCCCGTGGACGAACCGGATCCGCTCGGCCGCCTCGGCACGGTCCGTACCGCCATGGACCGCAACAAGGACGCGGGCCCCAACCGGGGCGCGGGCGCCGTCGCGCTGCTCGCCGACCACGTGCCTCCGCTGGGCCACCGGCTCGGCGGGCCGCTGGTCAGCCAAGCCGCCCGGCTCTGGTTCGACATCCTCGTCACCAGCGTGCCGCTGCCCAGTCTCGGACTGAGGCTCGGCGGTCACGCGCTCACCGAGGTCTACCCGTTCGCGCCGCTGGCCCGCGGCCAGTCCCTGGCGGTCGCGGTCTCGACCTACCGCGGGCGCGTCCACTACGGGCTCGTGGCCGACGGCGAGGCCGTGCCCGACCTCGACCGGTTCGCCGAGGCCGTCTCCGCGGAGGTGGAGACACTGCTCGACGCCTGTGCTCCGTGACCGGCCTCCGCCTGCCGTGACCGGAACGGGTTTGGTCACCCGGCCCGGCGCTCCGTAGAATTCCGCGTTCGACAGCGAGCGCGGAAGGAGCGCCGCGACGGGTGACCAGGGAACGGCAGCGGCGATGACGGTGACAGAAGACGGCCCGGCGATGGTGGACGAGGTGTCGTCGTACGGCCCCGGCATTGATCCGGAGCGGCTGGCCGTGTGCCTCGGCGTGCTGGAAGAGCTCGACAAGCTGGAGATCGACCATCCGGACGCGATCGCCGTGCGCCGGGCCACCGCGGGTGTCTACCGCACGGTCAAGCAGCGCCGCCGCCAGGAGCGCCGGGCCGCCAAGACCGCCCACGACAAGGTGGTCACCGAGGCCACCGCCACCGGCTCCGCCGAGCGCATCGACGACGAGACCGAGGGCATTCTGCCGTCGTCCGTCACCGAGGCAGGACAGATCGCGGGGATACTCCAGCGGCCCCGCTCCTGCTACGTCTGCAAGACCCGGTACGTCGAGGTCGACTACTTCTACCACCAGCTCTGCCAGAAGTGCGCCGCCGAGAACCGGGACCGCCGCGACGCCCGCGCCGACCTCACCGGCAAGCGCGCCCTGCTCACCGGCGGCCGCGCCAAGATCGGCATGTACATCGCGCTCAGGCTGCTGCGCGACGGCGCGCACACCACGATCACCACGCGCTTCCCGAACGACGCGATCCGCCGTTTCAAGGCCCAGCCCGACAGCGACGAGTGGATCCACCGGCTGAAGATCGTCGGCATCGACCTGCGTGACCCGGCCCAGGTCGTCGCCCTCGCCGAGTCCGTCGCCGCCGAGGGTCCGCTGGACATCCTGATCAACAACGCCGCCCAGACCGTACGGCGCTCCCCTCAGGCGTACAGCGAGCTGGTCACCGCGGAGTCCGCCCCGCTGCCGGCCGGAGAACTGCCCGCGGCGGAGGTCATCGGCACCTTCGGTTCCGGTGCCGTGGCCGCGCTGCCGGTGGCCGGAGGCGGCGCGCTCACGGCCCAGGACGTCACCGACCTGGCCCTGGTCTCAGGATCGGCCTCCCTGGAGCGGATCGCGGCCGGTACGGCGATCGACGCGGGCGGCCTCGTGCCCGACCTGCACGACACCAACAGCTGGATCCAGGCGGTGGAGGAGGTTACACCGGTGGAGCTGCTGGAGGTGCAGCTCTGCAACTCCACGGCGCCCTTCATCCTGATCAGCCGGCTGCGCGCGGCGATGGCCGCGTCACCGGCCCGCCGGACGTACGTCGTGAACGTCTCCGCCATGGAGGGCGTCTTCAGCCGCGGCTACAAGGGGGCGGGCCACCCGCACACCAACATGGCCAAGGCCGCCCTCAACATGCTCACCCGCACCA
Organism: Streptomyces acidicola; assembly: GCF_009377235.1. Classification (GTDB taxonomy): domain Bacteria; phylum Actinomycetota; class Actinomycetes; order Streptomycetales; family Streptomycetaceae; genus Streptomyces; species Streptomyces acidicola. The sequence continues at coordinate 25,938 of NZ_VMNX01000114.1, read as the reverse complement.
GCGCGCAGGAGATGTTCGAGAAGGACCGCATCCTGATGACCGCCGTCGACACCGGCTGGATCACGGACGAGCGCCCCCACCCGGACAAGATCCGCCTCGCCGAGGCCGGCTTCCACGCCCCGCTCGACCTGGTGGACGGCGCGGCCCGGGTCTACGATCCAATTGTGCGCGGCGAACAGGGCGAGGACCTGTACGGCGTCTTCCTCAAGGACTACGCGCCCGGGAAGTGGTGAGCCGCCGCTCCTGACGCGCCCCGGCGTCCGCCGGGGTACCCGGCCCTGGTGAGGACCGCGCGGGAGTAGCCATGGACAGTTCACACGGAGTCGATCCGCGGAGCTTCGACGATCCGCGCAACGTGTACCGGACCGACGAGGAGTTCTACGCCAGCGGCCGTCCGGCCAACCCCGAACTGGAGGAGGACCGGCCCCGCGGTGCCCGCCCCACGGAATCGGTGCGGCACCCCTGGACCTGGGGCACGATCCTGTTCGTCGTCTGCGTCGTCGTGCTGGTCCTCGCGGGGATCGCCCTGTTCCCGTGAGGGGAACGGCCGTCGTCACGATCGGGGCGGTGCCTGTGACCGCAGGCGGTCGTGGACGGTGTACCCGGAAGAGGCGTGCGCCGTCCTGACCCGGGTTCCGCCGTCCACCAGCAGATCCGCCCCCGTGACCCACTCCGCCGCGTCCGAGGCCAGCCACACGACGGCCCGCGCTATGTCCTCGGGCGCGCCCAGGCGGCCCAGCGGGAGTCCCGCGGCGAGCTCCTCCTCCGCGCCCTCCCACACGAACCGCGCCATCTCCGTGCGGACGAGGCCGGGGGAGACGGAGTTGACCCGCACCGTGGGGGCCAGCTCCCCGGCGAGCTGCCGGGTGAGGTGCAGCAGGGCCGCCTTGCTGGTGCCGTAGGCGCCGACGTGGGGACCGACGTGCCCGGCGCCCTCGGTGCAGATGTTCACCACGGCACCTCCGTGCTCGCCCATCCAGGCCCGCCACGCATGCTGCACCAGCCGCAGCGGCGCCTCGACGTTGACGGCGAAGGCGTCGCGCAGGCGGTCGGGATCGACGTCCAGCAGCGGACCGTACGGCTCGTTCGTGCCCGCGTTGTTGACGACGAGGTCGATGCGGCCGAACTCCCGCAGCGTCAGCTCGGTCAGCGCCCGCAGATGCGCCGGGTCGGCCACCGATCCCGCGAGCCCGATGCCGCCGAGCGCGGCGGCAGTCCGCGTCACACTCTCCGGATCACGTGCCGTGACGCACACGCGCGCACCGGCCGCCACCAGTGCCTCGGCGACGGCCAGCCCGATCCCGCGCGAGGCCCCGGTGACGATCGCGGCCAGGCCCTGGAGTCCGTGGGTTGAGGTCATCCGCGCACCGTCTCATGACAGACCGTCAGTTCACAGACCGGTGGTGAAGGCGCCTGCCGGGGCGTTGGCTGAATCCGCATCCCGTTCCAGGCTGTTCTGGGCCGTTCTGGGCTGCTCTGCGCCTGGTGGCGCTCGTCGTTCGCCCGTTCGGGGAGAAGTCGGCTGCAACACAGTCGGCAACCGTGCCTGCGGGCCACACCCGTGCCGTTCCGTCGTCGGTCGAACACGGAACGATTCAGGGCAGTTCCCTCGCGTTTTCAGCCCCATCGAGCGGGCACCCGCTCAAATGGTTACCCTGTAGCGGACGGACAGTCTTATATGGGTTCCACCCACACCCAGTCCGTCCCGGGACAAGCCGGTCACAACGGCATGTTCTCACCACAACTCGACAGGCGCCACCGCGTCCGAACCATTTCTGAAACCGACCCAAGCGGGCGTCTAGTGCACGGCAGTACGGTGAGCCGGCCCGTCCCGAGGGTGACCCGACACATAAGGAGTGCGCGGTGACACCGGAGAAGAGCAATAGCGATCAGCGGCCCAAGGATCGTGCGGAGCGCGCGGGCCGTCGGCCCAAGAAGCAGCTCGGCAGCCTCGACGTGTGGGCCAGGTCCGCCCCGATCCGCCTCGCGGGGTACGAGGACGACCTCGCGGAGCCCCACATCCTCCCCAGCGTGGACTGATCAGGGCAGGACCCGCCGCGATCGCCGGCGGCACGGGCGTGCCAGACTCGCGCCCATGCCGATCAGAGAAGCCACGGCCGAGGACTGGCCGCGCATCTGGCCCTTCTGGCACCGCATCGTCGCCGCCGGTGAGACCTACACCTGGGACCCGGACACCTCCGAAGAAGCCGCTCGCGCCCTGTGGATGGCGCCCGCCAAGCGTGTGTACGTCGCCGAGGACACCACCGGAGCCGTCGTCGGCTCCGCCTACCTCACTCCGAACTACGGCGGCCCCGCGGCCGGCGTCGCCAACGCGGGCTTCATGGTCGACCCCGACCACGGCGGGCGCGGCTTCGGCCGCGCACTCGCCGAGCACGTCCTCGCCGCGGCCAAGGCCGACGGCTACCGGGGCATGGTGTTCAACGCCGTAGTCGAGACCAATCCCGCCGTGCGGCTGTGGACGTCGCTCGGCTTCACCGTTCTCGGCACCGTGCCGGACGCGTACGAGCACCCCCGGCACGGGCGGGTGGGACTGCACGTCATGTACCGGGCCCTGTGACCCGAGCTACGAGCCGTGTGGCCGGACGCCGGAAAATCACTGGGATGGGTGTCCCCGCCGTGCGTGCACGAGCCCATGATGCCCACCGACCGTCTCCTCGCCTTCTCGGCCACAGCTGACGGGCGTCCTCAGGCGAGCGGTGCCGTCCGCTGCCACGGACGCAGTTCCTCCAACTGGCCCGCCACGGCAAGGAGATCGAGTTCGCCGCCGGGGCGGCCCACTAGCTGGACCGCGCACGGCGCACCGTTCGGCAGTGTGCCGAACGGCACGGACATCGCCGGCCAGCCGGTCAGGTTCCACGGTGGCGTCAGTGGTGAGTAGGTGGTGTTGACCAGCAGGTTGCGCAGCCAGCCGCCCTCGTGCCAGGGCGCGGCGGCGGGACCGCGCCGGGCCAGCGTCGGGGTGAGCAGCACGTCGTGCTCGGCGAAGAACGGCTCCATACGGCGGCGCAGTTGGTCGCGGCGGTCGCCCTCACGGACGCTCCGGACGAAGCGGCGGCCCACGGCCGCGTGGACGCGGGTGCGGCGGGCGAGGTGCCGTGGATCGAGCGCCCGCGCGTCGACCGACGTTCCCGCCGTCCAGTGCGCCAGGGACGTTGTGCCCAGCCACAGCGGGTAGGGCGGGTCGGCGCGCCGCACCTGGTGGCCCGCCCCGGCCAGCAGCTTCGCCGCCTCGCGGGCCGCGGTCGTGTACGGGCGGCTGACGGTCACGCCGGGCAGCGGGCTGCGTACGGAGACCGCGATCCGACAGGGTGCGGGCTCGGACGGACGTGCCGCGTCGGGCGTGTCGGCCAGCACCGAGAACATCAGCCGGGTGTCCTCGGCCGTGGTCGCGAGCGGCCCGTTCTCGGACATACCGAACCAGTCGCCGTCACTGATGCCCGCCGGGACCACCCCGAGACCCGGCTTGAGGGTGATCAGCCCGCAGTTGGCGGCCGGGATGCGCAGCGAGCCCATCCCGTCGTTGCCCAGCGCGACCGGCACCATCCCGGCGGCGACCGCCGCCGCGCTACCGCCCGACGAACCGCCCGCCGTGCGCGTGATGTCCCACGGGTTGCGCACGATGCCGTACACACCCTCCGAGGTGCCGAAGACGCACAGCTCGGGCACGTTCGTGAGGCCCACGAACACGGCGCCCGCCGCCCGCAGCCGGGCCACCGTGACATGGTCCTGTCCGGCCGGTGTGTCCGGGGTCGCGGCGGTGCCGACGCGGGTCGACTCACCCCGTACGGCGAGGTTGTCCTTGACCGCCACGGGCACGCCCGCGAGGGGCAGTTCGGACAGGTCGGCACGGGCGCCCACCTCGCCCGCCTCGGCCAGGGCCGCCTTCCCCCGCACCGTACGGAACGCGCCGACGCGGGCGTCGAGCAGCTCGATCCGCGCGAGGTGCTCCGCCACCACCTCGCGGGGTGTGATCCGCCGCTCCCGTACGGCGGCGGCGATCTCGGCGGCGGTCCGGCCGGCCCAGCTGGTCACGGGCGCTCCCTGTACGTGAGGTATGGACTTACTCGCCGGTAGCCGACGGGTACGAGGAGCACTGTGCCCTGCCGGAGGCGCCACGTCGAGAGTCCGTTTCGCGAGTCCGTTTCACGATCTTCAGTGCTTCATCCGATGAGTTCCTCGACCTCTGTCGATGAATGTTTCAACTCCCGTATATGCACGCCCCATTGACAGCGGAGGGATCACGCTCCAAGGATCAGACATCCGATGACTGCGAACTGCCTGTGGGGTGGTGCGGTATGGCGTGGTCCAGATTGGCCGGTGCCGTGGCGGGGCTGGTGCTGCTCGTGGCGCCCGTTCCGGCGATGGCCCAGACGCAGAAGGCGGGGCCGTCACCCGTCACGGTGCCCGCACTGTCCAACTGGGCGCCCGGAGAGGGAAGTTACGCGTTCGGGCGAAGTACCCGGATCGTCGCCCGTGACCAGGAGTCACGCGAGGTCGCCGACACCCTCGCCGACGACCTGCGGGCGGCCGGCCGCGGCACCGTAGCCGTCGTCCCTGACGTCGCGCCACGGAGCGGCGACATCGTTGTCGACGTCGACCCCTCCGCGGCCCGGCTCGGCGCCGAAGGGTACGAACTCCGTGCGGGCGCCAGCCTGCAGATCACCGGCAGGACGGACACCGGGGCCTTCTACGGCACCCGCACCCTGCTCCAGCTCCTCACCCAGGGCGACCGTGTGCCCGCCGGAAGCACCGTCGACGTGCCCGAGTACGAGGAACGAGGCGTCGGCGTCTGCGCCTGCTACATCAACATCTCCACCGAGTGGCTCGAGAACCTGGTGCGCGACATGGCGTACCAGAAGCTCAACCAGCTCCTCCTCGAACTGAAGGTGAAGAGCGACGCCCACGCCGAGGCCAACACCTGGGGCTACTACACCAAGGACGAGATCCGCCGCCTCGTCGCCCTCGGCGAGAAGTACCACGTGGAGATCATCCCGGAGATCAACTCCCCGGGCCACATGGACCCCTGGATCGAGAACCGCCCCGACCTGCAGCTCACCGACGCCGACGGCGTGAAGCAGCCCTCCCGGCTCGACGTCACCCAGCAGGCCGCCTTCGACTACTACACGAGCCTGATGGACGAGTACGCCGAGGTGTTCCCGGCCACCTCCTGGCACATGGGCGCCGACGAGTACATGCTCGGCTCCGACTTCGCCAAGTACCCGCAGGTCCTGGCCTATGCGCGCCAGAAGTACGGTGCGAACGCCACCCCGCAGGACGCCTTCATCGACTTCGTCAACCGCGTCCACGCCTACGCCGCCGCCAAGGGCAAGAAGCTCCGCATCTGGAACGACGGGCTGACTGGAGCCAACACCGTGCCGGTCACGGCGGGCACGACCGTCGAGCACTGGCTGAACGTGGCGGTGAAGCCGAGTCAGATCCTGGCGCAGGGCTACCCGTTGATGAACGCCTCGTACGCCCTGTACCTCGTGCGCGGCGGCTTCCACACGGACACCAAGGGGCTGTACGACCAGGGCTGGGACCCGCGCAGCTTCGAGGGCGAGAAGCTCGCCTCGCGCACCGGCATCACCGGGGCGAAGATCAGCCTGTGGCCGGACAACGGGCGTGGTGAGACCGAGAACGAGGTCGCCGTCGCCCTGGACCCGGCGCTGAGGCACATCGCCCAGGCCACCTGGGGAGCGCCCCGCCCGGACGCCACCTACGCCGAGTTCACCGCCCGCGCGCGAGCCGTGGGTCACGCCCCCGGATGGCGTGACCTGACCCGTGTACCACTCGCCGACGGGACGTACACCTTCCGCAGCGGCGGCGTGACACGCGACCTCCGGGTCGCACGCACCCCCGACGGCTATGTGACCCTGAAGTCCGTCACGAGCGGCAGGTGCCTGGAGACGCGCAGCGGGAAGCTCACCCTCAACGTGCCGCTGCAACCTGGCAGTTCGGTCACCGAGGAGGCCTGCGCCGCCTCGAACACCCTGCAGCGCTGGGTGCCCGTGCCCGCTCCCGGAGGCCACCGGCTCGTCAACGCGATCACACGCATGGCCGTGCACGTCACGGACGACGGACGCCTCGTCCAGTACCCGCCGGACCAGCGCGCGCCCGCCGTGTGGCAGACGACCGCCCGCTGAGGGACCGGCCCCACCGGGGCCGGCCCGAGTGACCCGTACGCCCCGAGGAGCATCGCGCCCGACCCGAGGAGCACACGCGCATGGCCATCTCCCGAAGAGCCTTCGTCACGGCGGCCGCGACGCTCGTCGCCTCCACCGGAACCTCCCTCGCCCTCACAGCACCCGCGGCGGCGGCCGAGGCGGCCCCACTCGCCGAAGGGCCCCCGTACCGCATCCCCGTCAGCCCCGACGACACGCCGGACGAACTGGTCCGCAAGGCGTCCGAGGTCCGGCCCACCGCACGGCAGATCGCCTGGCAGCGGCTGGAGCGCACCGCCTTCCTGCACTTCGGCGTGAACACGTTCACCGGCCTCGAATGGGGCACCGGCGACGAGGACCCCGACGTCTTCCAGCCCGCCGGGCTCGACACCGACCAGTGGGCGCGCGCCCTGCGCGACGGCGGCTTCAAGCTCGCCATCCTCACCGTCAAGCACCACGACGGCTTCGTGCTCTACCCCTCCCGCTACACCGACCACACGGTGGCGTCGAGCAGTTGGCAGGGCGGACAGGGCGACGTGCTGCGCTCGTTCGCCGACTCGATGCGCCGCCACGGCATCAAGGTCGGCGTGTACATCTCGCCGGCCGACGAGAACCAGTACCTGCACGGCGTGTACGCCAACGGCAGCGCCCGCTCCGAGCGCACCATCCCCACCCCGGTCCCGGGGGACGACCGCCCGGACGGGCCCACCTTCACGCTCCCCGCCACCGACTACGGCGCCCACATGCTCGACCAGCTCTACGAGGTCCTCACCGAGTACGGGACCATCGACGAGGTGTGGTTCGACGGCGCCCAGGGGCGCATCCCGCCGGACAAGGTCGAGACGTACGACTGGGACAGCTGGTACACGCTGATCCGGACCCTCGCGCCGGACGCCACCATCGCCGTGTCCGGTCCCGATGTGCGCTGGGTCGGCAACGAGGGCGGGTTCGCGCGGGAGAACGAGTGGAGTGTCGTACCCGTCCAGGAGAAGGCCAACGGGCGCATGGACTTCGCGCTCTCGTACGACGCGCCCGACATGGGCGGCCGGGACGCCCTGGTCGCCGCGCGGCCGGTGGCGGACCACCTGCAGTGGTGGCCGGCTGAGGCCGATGTGTCCATCCGGGACGGCTGGTTCTACCACGCCGACCAACAGCCGAAATCTGTCCAGCAGTTGACGGACATCTACTTCGGTTCGGTGGGCCGGGGCGCCGTACTGCTGCTGAACGTGCCGCCGGACAAGGACGGTCTTCTCCCGGCCTCCGACGTCACCCGGCTGCGCGAGTTCCGCGAGCGGATCGACCGGGAGCTGCCGGAGGACCTGGCCCTCGGGGCGCGGGTCACCACCTCCCCGGGCACGGTCACCGTCGACCTCGGCGCTGCACGTGAGGTGGACCGTGTCCGGCTCGCGGAGGACATCCGGTACGGGCAACAGGTCGAGGACTTCGTCGTCGAGGCCGAACGTGGCGGCGCCTGGACGCGGGTCGCCGGGGCCGGGACGATCGGGGCCGGCCGGATCCTGCTGCTGAGCGCGCCCGTACGGGCCCGCCGGTGGCGCGTGCGGGTGACACGGTCCCGACAGACCGCAACGATCGGGGAGTTCGGGCTGTACCGTTCGCGCCTTCAGTAGGCGACTGGCGGGTCCGCCCCCGCGGCGGCCGGATCATCCTTCGGCCGGCCGCGTGGGCCGGACTCGGTGCGCTATTCGCTGAGTTGGGTGCGCAGCCACTGCTCCACCTCGCCCACGTGCGCGGCGGCGGCCGCTCGTGCCGCCTCCGGGTCGTGGGCGAGCAGGGCGCGGTGGATGGCGGCGTGCTCACGGCGGGTGCGGGCGAAGGCGCCCTCCTCCTGGTAGCCGCGCCAGACACGGGCCCGGAAGGTGCGGGAGGACAGGCCCTCCAGGATCGCGGCCATGGTCTCGTTGCCCGCGGCGGCCGCGATCTCGCGGTGGAAGGCGAGGTCGTGGGCGATGATCTCCTCGGGGTCGTCCGTGCCGTTCATCGCGGTCAGGTGCTTCTCGACCTCCGCGAGCTGGTCCTCGGTGATGCGCGCGGCGGCCAGCGCGGTCGCGGTCGACTCCAGGATGCGGCGCACCTCCAGCAGCTCGACCAGTCGGGGGCCGCGGGACAGGTCGGCGACGACACCGAAGGTCTCCAGCAGGTCCCCGGCCTCCAGCTGGGTGACGTAGATGCCGGACCCGTGCCGTGCCTCCAGCACTCCGAGGACCGTGAGTGCCCGGATCGCCTCCCGCATCGAGCTGCGCGACATGCCCAGCTGGGCCGCGAGGTCCCGCTCGGTGGGCAGCCGCTGCCCCGGCTCCAGGCGGCCCTCGGCGATCATCGCCTTGATCCGCTCGATGGCGCGCTGCGTCACCGTGGCCTTCTGCGGAGCGGCCTCGCTCTGGGTCTCGTTCACGCCACTCCTCCTGTTGTCGGTGCGCCGCAGTCTAACCAGCCAGGTGGTCGGACCACTACGTCCAGGAACCGGGAAAATCTGGTGTCGGAGGGTGTTGTGAAGGGGAAGTGGTCTGATAAATATGCGGGCACCTGCTTGAAACCGCTCGACGAGGAGCTGACAGATGGCCGGCACAAACCCACGGAACGGGCAGACAGGGGCACGGAGGGTACGCGCGGTGGTCGCCGCGTCCTGTGCCGCCCTCGTGCTCGCGGCGTGCGGCAGCACCAAGGACAACGTCTCCTCCGGCGGGGAGGGCGGCGGCGACGGCAAGGTCGGGGTGATCCTGCCCCTGCTGACCTCGCCGTTCTGGCAGTCGTACAACGACTACGTGCCCAAGATGGCCAAGACCGAGGGCGTCGACGCGCTCAAGACGGTCAACTCCAACAGCGACCCGTCCCAGCAGATCACCGACATCAACAACGCCCTCAACCAAGGGGCCAAGGGCCTCGTCGTCGCGCCCCTCGACAGCGCCGCGATCATCGCGGGGCTCGACCAGGCCGAGCGCAAGGGCGTACCGGTGGTCGCCGTGGACGTGGCGCCCGACAAGGGCAAGGTCGCGATGGTCGTCCGCGCCAACAACGTCGCGTACGGCGAGAAGGCCTGCGAGTACCTCGGAGAGCAGATTCCGTCCGGCAAGGTCGTGCAGATCATGGGCGACCTCGCCTCGGTCAACGGCCGCGACCGCTCCGAGGCCTTCCGGGCCTGTGTGAAGAAGAACTTCCCCAAGCTGAAGGTGCTGGAGATCCCCGCCAAGTGGGAGTCCGACACCGCCGCCTCCAAGCTGGACACGCTCCTCAACGCCAACCCCGACATCAAGGGCATCTACATGCAGGCCGGCGGTGTGTACCTCGCGCCGACGCTGCAGACCCTGAAGTCCAAGGGGATGCTGAAGACGGCCGGCCAGGACGGCCACATCACGATCGTCTCGAACGACGGCATCCCGCAGGAGTTCGACGCCATCCGCAAGGGCGAGATCGACGCCACCGTCTCGCAGCCCGCCGACGCCTACGCGAAGTACGGCATGTACTACGTCAAGGCCGCGATGGAGGGCAAGACGTTCAAGCCCGGCCCGACCGACCACGACTCCACGATCGTCAAGCTGCCCAGCGGCATCCTTGAGGACCAGCTGCCCGCCCCGCTGGTGACCAAGGACAACGTCGACGACCCCGAGCTCTGGGGCAACACGGTCAAATGAGCGCTGCCACCGCCACCCCCCTGGTAGAGGCCACGGGCATTGTCAAACGGTACGGGCCCACCGTCGCACTGCAGGACGGCCGGCTGACCGTGCTGCCCGGTGAGTCCCACGCCCTCGTCGGCCGCAACGGCGCGGGCAAGTCCACGCTCGTCACCGTCCTCACCGGACTCCAGGCGCCCGACGCGGGCACCGTCCGCTTCGACGGCCGACCTGCACCCCCGCTCGGCGACCGCGTCGCCTGGCGCTCCAAGGTGGCCTGCGTCTACCAGAAGCCCACCGTGGTCCCCGAGCTGACGGTCGCCGAGAACCTCTTCCTCAACCGCCAGCCCGACAGCCGGCGCGGCTTCTTCAGCTGGCGCCGGCTGCACACGGAGGCCAGCGAGGTCCTCGACACCTGGGACGTGCACGTCGACCCCGGCGCCCGCACCGCCGACCTCAAGGTCGAGGACCGGCAGATGGTGGAGATCGCCCGGGCCCTGAGCCAGGGTGCCCGCTTCATCATCCTCGACGAACCCACCGCCCAGCTCGACAACCGCGAGATCGAGCGCCTCTTCGACCGGATGCGCGCACTCCAGGAGTCCGGCGTCACCTTCCTGTTCATCTCCCACCACCTCCAGGAGGTGTACGAGGTCTGCCAGGCGGTGACCGTGCTGCGGGACGCCCGCTGGATCACCACCGCACCCGTGGCCGAACTCCCGCGCGCCGCGCTGGTGGAGGCGATGGCGGGGGAGGCGGTCGCCGAACGGCAGGCGGCCGCGGCGGAGGCCGTGGTGGAACAGGACGGCGTCGACGCGCCCGTCGTCCTGGACGTGCGGGGCCTGACCTCGGACACGTACCAGGACGTCGCCCTGACCGTCCGCCGCGGTGAGGTCGTCGGACTCGCCGGCTCCAGCGGCAGCGGAAAGATCGCGCTCGCCGAGACCTTCGCCGGACTGCACACACCGACGTCCGGAACCGCCCTGCTGGACGGCACAGCGCTCCCGTTCGGCGACGTGCGGGCCGCCCTGAAGGCCGGCGTCGGCTGCGTACCCCGCGACCGGCACGGCCAGGGGCTCGTCTTCGGCATGACCATCGGCGACAACGCCACGATGACCGTCCTGGACCGGCTCGGCCGGTACGGGCTCGTCGGCACCGCCCGCAAGCGCGGTGTCGCCACCGAGCTGATCGAGCGCCTCGACATCCATGCCGAGGGCCCCGACCAGCCCGTGTCCGATCTCTCCGGCGGCAACGCCCAGAAGGTCGTGATGGCCCGCGCCCTCGCCTCGGACCCTCGTCTGCTGGTGCTCATCAACCCCACCGCGGGCGTGGACGTGAAGTCCAAGGAGTCCCTGCTCTCGCGGGTGGACAGCGCCCGCGAGGACGGCACCGCCGTGCTCGTCGTCTCCGACGAACTCGACGACCTGCGCCGCTGCGACCGCGTCCTCGTCCTCTTCCACGGCCGGGTCGTCGCCGAGCACCGGGCGGGCTGGCATGACCACGAGCTGATCGCCTCCATCGAAGGAGTGGACCACCATGGCTGACATCAAGGCTCCGTCGGCCTCGACCACCACCCCGGTCACGGCGCCCGACCCCCGGGCGGCCAGAGCCGTGCTGCTGCGCCGGGCCCGCGAACTCGCCCTCGTACCGGCCCTGTTGCTGCTCCTGGTGTTCGGCGCGTTCGTCAACGACTCGTTCCTCACCGAACGCAACCTGATCTCCATCCTGGGCGCGTCCGCCGCCCTCGCGATGGTGGTGCTGGCCGAGTCGCTCGTGCTGATCACCGGCAAGTTCGACCTGTCGCTGGAGTCGGTCGTCGGTATCGCCCCCGCCGTGGGCGCCCTGCTCGTGCTGCCCGCCGCGACGGCCGGCTGGGGCGCGGAACTCCCGGCGGCCCTCGCGCTCCTTGCGGTCCTCGTCGTGGGCGCGGCCATCGGCGGGTTCAACGGCCTCCTCGTGGTGAAGTTCAAGCTCAACGCTTTCATCGTCACCCTCGCGATGCTGATCGTGCTGCGCGGACTGCTGGTCGGCGCGACCAAGGGCAAGACGCTGTTCGGCATGCCCGACGCGTTCTTCTCGCTGGCGACCACCACCTTCCTTCGGGTGCCCATGTCGGTGTGGCTGGCGGCGGTCGCCTTCGGTGTCGCCGGTCTCGTCCTGCGCTACCACCGTGTCGGCCGCGCGCTCTACGCGATCGGCGGCAACGCGGACGCGGCCCGCGCGGCCGGCATCCGCGTCGAACGGGTCATGCTCGGCGTGTTCGTCGTCGCGGGCACCCTCGCCGCCGTCGGCGGGATCATGCAGACCGGGTACGTGGGAGCGATCAGCGCCAACCAGGGCAACAACATGATCTTCACCGTGTTCGCGGCGGCGGTCATCGGCGGCATCAGCCTCGACGGCGGCAAGGGCACCATGTTCGGGGCCCTCACCGGCGTACTCCTGCTGGGTGTCGTGCAGAACCTGCTCACCCTCGCGCAGGTGCCGTCGTTCTGGATCCAGGCCATCTACGGAGGCATCATCCTGTTCGCTCTCATGATCGCCCGCGTGACCACGGGCCGCGCCCAGGACTGACCAGCCGACTTCTCGTCGCCGAGTCACCGAGTCACCGAGTCACCGAGTCACCGAGTCACCGAGTCACCGAGTCACCGAGTCACCGAGTCACCGACCGAAAGGCCTTCCGTGTCCCCGACCCCCGGCACCCCCTCCTGCGTCACCGCGGTCGACACCTACGACATCCGCTTCCCGACCTCGCGCGAGCTCGACGGCTCCGACGCGATGAACCCGGACCCCGACTACTCGGCCGCGTACGTCGTGCTGCGCACCGACGCGACCGACGCGTCCGCCGGTCTGGAGGGGCACGGCTTCACCTTCACCATCGGGCGGGGCAACGATGTCCAGGTCGCCGCGATCGACGCCCTGCGGAGCCATGTGGTCGGACGGTCCGTCGACGAGCTGTGCGACGACCCGGGCTCCCTGTTCCGGGACCTGATCGGCGACAGCCAGCTGCGCTGGCTCGGTCCCGAGAAGGGCGTGATGCACATGGCCATCGGCGCGGTCGTCAACGCGGTGTGGGACCTGGCCGCCAAGCGCGCCCACAAGCCCCTGTGGCAGCTGCTCGCCGACGCCGAACCCGAGTGGCTGGTCCGCCAGATCGACTTCCGCTACATCACGGACGCGCTCACCCCGGGCGAGGCGCTGGAGCTGCTGCGACGGGGGAAGGAAGGCGCCGAGGGCCGGAAGGCCCAGCTGCTCGCACGGGGCTACCCCGGCTACACCACCTCCCCGGGCTGGCTCGGCTACAGCGACGAGAAGCTCACCCGGCTGGCCGCCCAGGCCGTCGCCGACGGGTTCCGGCAGATCAAGCTGAAGGTGGGCGCGGACCTCGCCGACGACGTACGGCGCTGCCGCGTCGCCCGCTCCGTCGTCGGCCCGGACATCCGCATGGCCATCGACGCCAACCAGCGGTGGAACGTCGACGAGGCGATCCAGTGGGTCACGGCGCTCGCCGAGTTCGAGCCGTACTGGATCGAGGAGCCGACCAGCCCCGACGACGTGCTCGCCCATGCGGCGATCCGCAAGGCCGTCGCCCCCGTCAAGGTCGCCACCGGCGAACACGTCCAGAACCGCATCGTCTTCAAGCAGCTCCTCCAGGCGGGCTCCCTCGACGTCCTCCAGATCGACGCGGCCCGCGTCGGCGGCGTCAACGAGAACCTGGCGATCCTGCTGCTCGCGGCCAAGTTCGGGGTACCCGTCTGCCCGCACGCGGGCGGGGTCGGGCTGTGCGAGCTCGTCCAGCACCTGGCGATGTTCGACTACGTGGCCCTGTCCGGCACCATCGAGAACCGGGTCATCGAGTACGTCGACCATCTGCACGAGCACTTCCTCGACCCGGTGGTGATCCGCGAGGGTCACTACACGGCACCCACCGCGCCGGGCTTCTCCGCCACCATGCGGCCGGAGTCCATCGCGGAGTACACGTTCCCGGGCGGCACCTTCTGGGCCGCCGACCTCGAGACGCAGAAGAAGGGACACGCGGCATGAGCGACTTCGAGGGTCTCAGGGCGCTGGTGACGGGCGGTGCCTCCGGTATCGGCCGGGCGACCGCCGAACTCCTCGCCGCCCGTGGCGCCCGGGTCGCCGTCCTGGACCTCGACCCCTCCTCGGTCGAGAAGCCCCTGCTCGGTTACCGGGCCGACGTCACCGACGACACCTCCGTACGCGAGGCCGTGGCCGCGGCGGTCGCCGACCTCGGCGGACACGGCGTACTGGATGTATTGATCAACAACGCGGGCATCGGCGCCCAGGGCACGGTCGAGGACAACGACGACGAGCAGTGGCACCGCGTCCTCGACGTCAACGTCGTCGGCATGGCGCGCGTGACCCGCGCCGCCCTGCCCCACCTGCGTGAGTCGGCGCACGCCGCCATCGTGAACACCTGCTCCATCGCTGCCACCGCCGGTCTGCCGCAGCGCGCGCTGTACTCCGCGTCGAAGGGCGCCGTCCTCTCCCTCACCCTCGCCATGGCCGCCGACCATGTCCGTGAGGGCATCCGTGTGAACTGCGTGAACCCCGGCACGGTGGACACCCCGTGGGTCGGCCGCCTGCTGGGCGCCGCCGCCGACCCGGCCGCCGAACGGGCCGCCCTCGAAGCCCGCCAGCCCACCGGCCGTCTCGTCTCGGCAGCCGAGGTCGCCGGCGCCGTCGCCTACCTGGCGAGCCCGCTGTCCGGCGCCACCACCGGGATGGCGCTCGCGGTGGACGGCGGCATGCAGGGGCTGCGGCTGCGGCCGGTGGGCCAGTGAGCACGCTCGGCAGGAGCGGCGTCGACGTCAGCGCGCTGTCCTTCGGCGCGGCCGGCATCGGCAACCTGTACACGGAGGTCGGCGACGAGCAGGCGGACGCGGCACTGAGCGCCGCCTGGTCGGCCGGCATCCGGTACTTCGACACCGCGCCGCACTACGGCCTCGGCCTGGCGGAGCGGCGCGTGGGCGCGTTCCTGCGGGAGCGGCCGCGCGACACGTACGTGATCTCCACCAAGGTGGGCCGCCGCCTGGAACCCGCCGACGGGCACGGCGACGACCTGGCCCACGGCTTCGCCGTACCCGCCACCCACCGCCGCGTGTGGGACTTCAGTGCCGACGGCGTACGCCGGGGCCTGGAGGACAGCCTGGAGCGGCTCGGCCTCGACCGCGTGGATGTCGTCTACCTCCACGACCCGGACGACCAAGCCGAACAGGCCTTCCGTGAGGGCTACCCCGCGCTGGAACGACTGCGCGCCGAGGGCCTCGTCGCGGCGATCGGCGCGGGCATGAACCAGTCGGCCATGCTCACCCGTTTCGTGAAGGACACCGACGTCGACGTGGTGCTCTGCGCGGGCCGGTACACCCTCCTCGAACAGGGCGCGCTGGCCGACCTGTTGCCCGCGGCCGAGGAGCACGGGACCTCCGTGGTCGTCGGCGGTGCCTTCAACTCCGGCCTGTTGGCAGACCCGAAGCCCGGAGCTACCTACAACTACGCTTCCGCTCCTGAGGAGTTGGTGGCGCGGGCCCTGAAGCTGAAGGCCATCGCCGAACGGTACGACACGACGCTGCGTGCCGCCGCGCTCGCCTTCCCCGGTGCGCATCCGGCCGTCGCGAGCGTCCTCGTCGGCGCCCGTTCGGCGGACGAGGCCCGCGACGGAGCAGAGCAGTTCGCGGCCGTCGTGCCCGCGGACTTCTGGCGGGAACTGGTCGCCGAGGGACTGCTGCCCAAGGACGCACCCGTACCCGCGTCCGGAGAGGAGACGCCGTGAGAGTCGCCCTGCACACCAAGGTCCGAGCCGACCGCGTCGAGGAGTACGAGGCCGCGCACCGCGAGGTCCCGAAGGAGCTCACCGACGCGATCCGCAGCGCCGGAGCCGCCTCCTGGACCATCTGGCGCAGCGGCACCGACCTCTTCCACGTCCTGGAGTGCGAGGACTACGCCCGTCTGCTGGCCGAACTGGAGAAGCTGCCGGTCAACATCGCGTGGCAGGCCCGGATGGCCGAGCTGCTCGACGTCGTCCACGACTACTCCGGCGAGGGTGCGGACGCCGGACTGCCCGTCGTGTGGGAGCTGCCGTGACCGTCGACGCCCACCACCATGTGTGGGACCTCTCCGTACGCGACCAGGACTGGATCACGGGTCCCGAGCTCCAGCCGCTGCGCCGTGACTTCACCATGGCGGACTTCGAACCCGAGGCCCGTGCCCTGCACATCGACCGCAGCGTCCTCGTGCAGACGATCACCGTCGCCGAGGAGACCCCGGAGTTCCTGGCACTCGCGCAGCGACACGAGCTGATCGCGGGAGTGGTCGGCTGGACCGACCTGACGAGCCCCGGCGTCGCCGACGAACTGGCCCGGCTGCGCGAACTTCCCGGCGGACCGTATCTGAAGGGCATCCGCCACCAGGTCCAGGGCGAGCCCGACCCCGAGTGGCTGCTCCGCCCGGACGTACGCCGGGGACTCGAAGCGGTCGCCGCGGCGGGCCTCGCGTACGACCTGGTGGTGCTGCCTCATCAGCTCCCGGCCTGCGTCAGGGCCGCCGCCGCCCTGCCCGGCCTCACCTTCGTCCTCGACCATCTGGGCAAACCGCTCATCGCCTCCGGAGAACTCCAGCCCTGGGCGTCCGACGTCCACGCGCTCGCGGAACTCCCCAACACCGTGTGCAAGCTGTCGGGGATGGTGACGGAGACGGACCCGGGGAGGTGGCGTTCGGGCTGGCCCACGGGGGAGCTGCGTCCGTACGCCGACACGGTGCTGGACGCCTTCGGTCCCGGCAGGCTGATGTTCGGCTCCGACTGGCCCGTCTGCACCCTGGCGGCGACGTACGCCGAAGTCGCCCATGGCTCGGGCGTGTTGGTGCTCGGGCTGAGCCCGGACGAGAAGAAGGACATCTTCGAGGGAACCGCCACGCGTGTCTACGGCCTCTGACCGCGTACGACGTCCGCACCGGCCAGGCGGGTCGGCGGCAGGTACTCCCGTACGTACGTCCGGTGCCAGCACGCGCCCGTCTCCCGCAGCTCCCGCCATGTCGTGAAGCGGTAGCGGAAGAGCCGGGCGCGGACATAGCGGGGCGGGGCGTCCGGCGGGAACGGGGAGCGGCGCAGCAGCTTCAGCGTGTCGCGGTCGTTCTCCAGCAGCCGCTCCACCAGTCCGCCGAACCAGGCACCGGCGTACATGGGGGAGAGCGCGGCGAACCACATCAGCCAGTCGAGCCGGAGGTGGTACGGCGCGAACTGGCGCGGCCAGTGCCGTGGATCGCCGGGCTTGCCCCTGAACTCGTACTCCCGCCACTCGGAATTCTCCCGCGCCAACTCGTCCGCCGTGCCCTCGACCACGACCTCGTACCGGACGCGGCTCACGCTGCCGAACGCGCCGTACGTGTTGACCAGGTGGAACGGGTCGAAGGAGCGGTTCATGACCTGGCCGCGGGAGATCATGTTGCGGACCGGGTGGTAGCTCAGGCCCACCACCAGCGCGGTCGCGGCGATCACGACGACCTCGTACCAGAGTGGTGCTCCGGGCACGCCCGCCGGTGCGGTGCCGCCGTAGTCCACGGCGGACAGGGCGAGCACGATGGTGATCCAGTTCAGCCAGGAGAAGTTGCCCGACAGAACCAGCCACAGCTGGGTGAGGATCATCAGCGACGCGGCGGCCGTCGCGATCGGCTGCGGGGTGAACAGCAGGACGGGCACGACGAGTTGGGTGAAGTGGTTGGCGGCCACCTCCACCCGGTGCAGCGGCCTCGGGAGGTGGTGGAAGAACCAGCTCAGCGGGCCCGGCATCGGCTGCGTCTCGTGGTGGTAGTACAGACACGTCAGCTTCCGCCAGCACGCGTCGCCGCGCAGCTTGATCAGCCCGGCGCCGAACTCCAGGCGGAACAGCACCCAGCGCAGCAGGAAGAGCACGAGGACCGGCGGGGCGACCTCGTCGTTGCCGAGGAAGACGGCTAGGAAGCCCACCTCCAGCAGCAGCGACTCCCAGCCGAACGAGTACCAGGTCTGGCCGACGTTCACGATCGACAGGTACATCACCCACGGCACGAGCCACAGCACCATCGCGCCCCACAGCGGCAGCAGCGAGTCCAGCCCCGCGATCAGCGCCACCGACACCGCGCAGCCCGTCCAGGCCCAGGCCGCGAAGAAGCGGTCCGAGTAGTGCACGTGGAACACGCCGGGTGCCTGACGGAACGTGACCCGCCGCAGGAACACGGGGACCGGCAGCATCCCGCGCTCGCCGATCAGCGCGCGGAACTGGAGGGCCGCGGTGAGGAAGCCGGCCAGATACATGACAGCCAGAGCCCGTTGGAAGACCAACCGGCTCATCCAGTAGTCGGGGACGGTGAACCACTCCACGCGCGCTGCTCCCGGCTCGGTGCTCCTGGGGTGCTGGCCAGACAGGTGCACTACTGACAATAGTGAACGAAAGCAGTTCGGAAACTGGACACCCCACTCGATTATTCGGACAAATCCTGGCATGGTGTCCCCATGGCTGATCGGGGAGCGAGCGCCCGGTCACTCCCGGACGACTGGCCGGTCCACCCGGATCCGATCCTGGCGCTCAACCGCATGGGCGGCTTCGACTGGGACCTGAACGCGGGCATCATGCGGATGGACGCCCGGGCCCACGAGGTCCTCGACGTGCGCCCCGACGAATTCGACGGCAGACCGATGGCGCTGTCGACGCGCGTGCCGCCCATGGAAGGGCAGCGGCTCGACAGCCTCGTCTCCCAGGCACTGAAGGACGGCAGCGAGAACTACGGGGCGTACTTCCGCATCCGCCGCCGCGACGGCTCGCTGCGCTGGACGCACGCCCAGGGGCGCATCCTGCGCGACGGGACGGGTCGGCCGCACCGGATCATCGGCATCGTCCGGGACGCCACCCAGGAACTCGGCGACGCCGAGGCCCGCTACGAGCGGACCGCCGAGGACGAGGTCCGCCGCCGGCAGACGAACGTCGTGCAGCTGACCACGGCCGCCCTCGCCCACGCCCGCACCGTCCAGGATGTGATCGACGTCCTCGCCGACCCCCACGGCCCCACCCACCTCGGTGCGATGAGCCTGGTCATGGGCCTGGTGGAGGGCGGACGCATCCGTGTGGTCGCCACGGGTCCCACCGACGGCCAGGTGCCCGGCACCCGGCTCACCCGCCTCGACGCGCAGTACCCGATGAACGAGGTGGTGCGGACCCTCACACCGCACTTCATCGAGTCGCCGGAGGAGTTCGCCGAGTGCTACCCCCTGCTGTGGCCGCACATCACCGACCTGAAGATCACCTCGGCCGCGTATCTGCCGCTCATCGCCCAGGCGAGGCCCATCGGCGCGATGGGCCTGCTCTACAAGGACAGGCGTGGTTTCCCCCCGGAGGAACGCAACGTCCTCGTGGCACTCGGCAGCGGCATCGCGCAGAGCCTGCAGCGGGCCATGTTCTACGAGCAGGAAAAGGACGTGGCCCAGGCCCTCCAGCAGGCCATGCTGCCGCGCTCCATCCCCAGCGTCCCGGGCGCGGACGTCGCCGTACGCTACCGGTCCGCCTCCCTCGGCCGGGACATCGGCGGCGACTGGTACGACCTGATCCCGCTGCCCGGCGGCCGTGTCGGCGCCGTCATCGGCGATGTCCAGGGACATGACACGCACGCGGCGGCCGTCATGGGCCAGCTGCGGATCGTGCTCCGCGCGTACGCCGCCGAGGGCCACACCCCGGCCGCCGTGATCGCCCGCGCCTCGGTGTTCCTGCACGAACTCGACACCGACCGCTTCGCGACCTGCCTGTACGCCGAGGCCGACCTGTCGACGGGCGTGGTCCAGGTGGTCCGGGCCGGCCACATCGACCCCTTGGTCCGGCACACCGACGGCACCTGCCGGCGGATCGACGTGGACGGCGGCCTGCCGCTCGGCCTGTCCGCCGAGTTCGGGCGCCTGGAGTACCCCGTCTCCACCGTCGAACTGGAACCTGGCCAGACCCTGCTGCTGTGCACCGACGGCCTCGTCGAGCAGCCCGGCGCCGACCTCGACGACGGCATCCGGGCGCTGATGGCGATGGTGGCCTCCGCACCGGACGACGTGCGCGACCTCGCCGACCGGCTCATCGACGCCGCCGACGAGCGCGGCGGTGACGACGATGTGGCACTGCTGCTCCTGCGCCGCCGGGCCCCGTCCGCGCAGCAGGTCGCCGCGACGCTCCAACGGCACATCGCGTCCGGCGAACCGGAGGCGCTCACCGAGGCCCGGCACATGATCCGGATCGCCGCGTCCGGGTGGGGCGCCCGCGAACGCACCGACGAGATCGAACTCGTCGCCGACGAGCTGATCACCAACGCGCTGATGCACACGGAAGGAGCCGCGATCCTCAGCCTGCGTGTCCCCACCGGCTCCGACCGGCGGCTGCGCGTCGAGGTCGAGGACTCCTCCAGCGCCCTGCCGCGCCGCCGCGACGCGGGGGAGTCGGGTGTCTCCGGTCGTGGTCTGCTCCTCGTGGATCTGCTCTCGGACGTGTGGGGCGTGGAGGCACGCGGCGGAGGCAAGTGCGTGTGGTGCGAGTTCGTGGTGGCGGACCGGGGCCATGGGGACGACCGGGGTCATGGGGACGACCGGGGTTCCGGGCCCGCCCAGCACTGAACCTTTTGCATCGGCGCCGACACCCCACATTCGCCCCTCCCGTCCCGTATGGCGGCGCCCGGCCCGGATGGCACTCTGGACGTATGCCGGAACTGCCCGAGGTCGAAGCGCTGCGGGACTTCCTGGCCGAGCACCTGGTCGGCCACGAGGTCGTCAGGGTGCTGCCCGTCGCGATCAGCGTCCTCAAGACGTACGACCCTCCCGTCAGCGCGTTCGAGGGCCGCGCGGTGACGTCCGTGCATCGCTACGGCAAGTTCCTCGACATCGAGGCGGACGGCCTGCACTTCGTGACCCACCTGGCCCGAGCGGGCTGGCTCCAGTGGCGGGACCGCCTCCCCGACGGCCCGCCCCGCCCGGGCAAGGGCCCCCTCGCGCTCCGGGTCGCCCTGGAGACCGGCGAGGGGTTCGACCTCACGGAGGCAGGCACCCAGAAACGGCTCGCGGTGTACGTCGTACGGAACCCGCGGGAGGTCCCGGGTGTGGCCCGCCTCGGCCCGGACCCGCTGGCGGCCGACTTCGGCGAGGCGCGTTTCACGGAGCTGCTCGCGGGGGAGCGGCGTCAGATCAAGGGTGTGCTGCGCGACCAGAGCGTGATCGCGGGTGTGGGGAACGCGTACAGCGACGAGATCCTGCACGCCGCGAAGATGTCCCCGTTCAAGCTGGCCTCCTCACTCGGACCCGAGGAGATCACTCACCTGTACGAGGCGCTGCGCACCACGCTCACCGAGGCCGTCGAGCGTTCCCGCGGGCTGGCCGCGGGCCGGCTGAAGGCCGAGAAGAAGACGGGGCTGCGGGTCCACGGCCGCACCGGCGAACCCTGCCCGGTCTGCGGCGACACGATCCGCGAGGTCTCCTTCAGCGACTCCTCGCTGCAGTACTGCCCGACCTGCCAGACGGGCGGCAAACCGCTGGCGGACCGGCGGCTGTCGCGGCTGCTCAAATAGCGGCTGCTCAAGGTGCGGCTGCTCAGACAGTCCACTCCTGGAGCAGCGGCTCGGCTGGGAGACCCCTCATTGCCACGGCGACTCCAGCGCCACCAGCCGCTCGCCCTTCGCCGTGCGCACCTCGAACCGGATGATGTCCTTGCGCGGCATGGCGGCGCCGCCATGCATGTCGGAGGGTTCGGCGGTGCCCTTGGGCGCCATCCAGCTGGCGATCGTCTCCTCGGAGCCGTCCTCACTGATCGCGACGAGCTGACAGGCGCGGCCCCCGGACGGGTCCTTGACCTGCACGTCGATCTGGCTGCCCCAGAGCTTGTCCTCGGCCCGGACCTCGGCCCACACGCCCGTCTCAGCGTCGGTCGCCGCGACGGTGTTCACCTGCTTGCCGGGCCCCGCGAGGACCGCGACGGCGGGCCCGCCCACGGCGAACACCACACAGGCGGCGACCGCGAACAGCCAGCGCCGGCGCCCGGCCCGCTGCCGGGCGGCCACCTCCTCCAGCAGCCGGTCGATCAGCCGCGGGCCGGGACCCGCGAAGGGGTGCACCGCGCGCGGTGTCGCCTGCCGGTACAGCATCAGCTGTCGGGCGGCGGGCCTGAACTCGGTGACCTGCACCGCGCACCGGGGGCACTCGCGGAGATGGTCCTCGAACTGGAAGGCATCCATCTCGTCGAGCACGCCCAACGCATAGGCGCCGACGTCTTGATGACGATCCTGGGACCACATGGCAAATTCCTTGAGCCGGTGATGCGGTGGGGGTTGCTTCTTGCTACCACCGGTACGCACCGGACCGACGAATCACTCAAGTGCTGGGTCACGGAATGGCAACCGAGACATTCGGAGCCGACAAGCCCGCGGATTGGTCGAAGACTGAACGAAAACTAAAAAAGATGGATCGCCAGGTGCCCGAGGGGCAGACCGAGCCGCCAGGCCGGTGTCCACACCTTCGGACCGTCGTCCTCACCGATGACCGCACCGCCGCCCGGCACCGCGTCCAGATCGGGGGCGAGCAACTCCGTCTCCTCCAGCCAGCGCCAGGCCGCGGCGGCCAGGTCCAGGTCCGGGGACGGCCCGCCCGACTCGATCGCCTCGCCGGCCAGCAGCGCCATGCGCTCGCGCACCCAGTCCTGCCACGGTTGGTCGTACGCGGTCAGCGACAGCCAGTTCTCCAGCTGGGAGACGACCCGGATCCCGGAGAGCTCACCACCGGTGTCCGCGAGGAAGATGGTGAGCGCCAGGGCGTCCCGGCCGGCGCGGAACTCGAAGGACGTCGGTGGCATCAGGTCGCCGGTCCTCAGTAGTTCGTCCGCGATGTACTCGGCGTACAACCACGCCATGGGGACGGCCAGTTCACCGCCACCGGTGCCGTCCGTGCTCTCCTGCCCTCTGTGCAGCATCCCTTCCTGCCTTCCTCCGGTGCGTGCGCGTCGCCCGAACCCGGGTCCTGGGACCTGGTGCCGGATTGCCGTCGGCCTGGAGAGCTGACGGTGCGAACCCGGCGACAGGGCCCCATCCGGAACACGGATGAAGACAGCTGATTGCTCAACCGGGGTCCTCAGCAAGGCGCTTTACGGAGGCTTTGCCCGGGGATCGGTTTCACCGCAGTTCAGTCGCGTACCCCGGAAGCACCCTGCGCAGGGCTCGTAGCGCGTAGTAAGCGCGGGACTTCACGGTACCGGGCGGAATGCCGAGGGCTTCGGCGGCCTCCGCCACACTCGCCCCTTGGAAATACACCTGCACCAGGACTTCACGGTGCTCGGGAGTGAGTGTCTTCACAGCCTGCCGTACGTCGAGGGCTGCGGCCGACCGCTCGGCGTGATCGGCGCTCACGCGCGCGTTCTCCAGCACGGCGTCCCCCACCTCGGCGGGCCTGGCCTGACGAGCCCGGCGCGCGTCGATCGCGAGCCGGCGCCCGACCGTGAGCAACCAGGGGCGCACGGAGGTGAAATCGTCCGCGCGGAGCGCTTCGGGGTGCTGCCAGGCGCGTACGAACGTCTCCTGCACCAGGTCCTCGGCGCGCTGCCGGTCCCCGTCGGACAGTCGCAGCATGAGGGCGAAGAGGGGCCGGCCGTGCTCCCGCTGCAATGCGGCCAGCTCGTGCTCGGCGGTCGTCCCGTTCGTGATCGTGGTTCCGGCCGTCATGGCCGTATGGGAACGCGGGACGCCCCGTGGGGACAGAGGGCGGTCACGGGTGTGCGACGGGCGGTCGAACCTGTCGACGAACGGTGCGACGAACGGTCCGTTCCGGCACACGCCAGGACCCCGCCGGGCACGCCGGACGGGCTAAGGGTGGCCAGGATCGAGTGGTCCCGTATGCGGATTCGTGTTGCTTTATAAGTCAATACGATCAATACCTCAGAAACGGGGCGAATCGATGACGACACGCATGCGGCAGACGACTCTTGCCCTCGCGTTCATCCTTCTGGCGGGCCTCACCGCATGTCAGACCGACCAGGACCCGTCGACGCGGACACCGGGCCATGGCACGGCCTCCGCCTCCGCCGGAAAAGCCCGCGGCTTCACGCTCGTCGCCTCCGGAGACGTCCTGCCGCATGCCTCGATCATTCGCCAGGCCGGCGCGGACGCCCGCGGCGCGGGTTACGACTTCCGCCCCATGCTCGCGGGCGTCAAGCCCGTCGTGTCCAGGGCGGACCTCGCGATCTGCCACATGGAGACCGTCTACGGCGCGAACGGCGACTACACCGGCTATCCCGCCTTCAAGTCCCCGCCCGAGGTGGCCGAAGCCCTGGCCGACGCCGGCTACGACGGCTGCTCCACGGCCTCCAACCACACGCTCGACGCCGGCGGCGCAGGCGTCCAGCGCACCCTCGACGCGCTCGACCGCGCGGGAGTACAGCACGCGGGCTCGGCCCGGACGGCCCAGGAGGCGGGCGGCATCACCCTGCTGCGCGCCCCGGGTGGGGCCCAGGTCGGCCACCTCGCGTACACGTACGGCACGAACGGCGTCCCGCTCCCGGAGGGGCAGCCCTGGGCCGTCAACCTCATCGACCCCGACCGGATCCTCGCCGACGCCCGGACCGCCCGCAGGAAGGGCGCCGACGTGGTCGTCGTCTCCCTGCACTGGGGCTCCGAATGGCAGGACGCCCCCGACGCGCAGCAGATCGACCTGGCCCAGCGGCTCACCGTGGCCCGCACCGGCGGCCGCCCCGACATCGACCTCATCATCGGCACCCACGCCCACGTCCCGCAGGCGTACGAGAAGGTCAACGGCACCTGGGTCGTCTACGGCATGGGCGACCAGATCGCAGGCGCCATGGTCAACCACCAGGGCGCCCAGGACCCGCGCGGCAACGAGAGCTCCATCGCACGCTTCACCTTCGCCCCGCCGGCCCGCAAGGGTGCCCGCTGGGAGGTCAAGAAGGCCGAGTACATCCCGCAGTGGTTCGACGTGGGACCCGGCCGCGTCGTCAATCTCAACGAGGCCATCGCACAGGGAGCGGACGGCACCTCCGTACGCGATCGTATTCGCCAGGTGGTCCTGAGCCGGGGCGCCGCCGAGGGCGGGCTGGTCATGGGGCAGTGACCGGACAGCCCTGTGCCCGGGCGGCGTGAATGTCCAGCGCGTGTTTCGAAAGTCCCGTCGTCCGCCCGAAGGGCGGGCCCCGCGGCGGCGATGGGGGTCCCCCGCGCGAGCGAAGCCGAGCGTGGGGGAGCGTGCGATCGCAAGGCGCCGGAGCGCCCTAATGGCGGAGCTATTCGGGTGTTTCGGCAACGCCTGGTGGGGGTGCCCCCACGCCCTTGAGGCAGTGGGGGAGTGCGTGCCAGGCGTCGCGTGCCAGGCGGGACTCTCGAAACACGCCCTAGGGCACGACCGTGACGGGCCAGCGCCCCGCCTTCACCAGCCGGATCGCCACGGAACCGATGATCCGGTGCCCCGCCTGCTCGGACGCGCCCACCACGACGGCGTCCGCCTTCAGGTCGTCCGCCGCCTTCACGAGCCCGTTGTACGGGTCGCCACGGAAGGTGTGGAACTCCCAGCGCATGTCGAACAGGCCCCTGACCCGCTCCGTGGCCTGACGGATCTCCGCGATGAGGCCCTCGGCGATCTCGTCGGTCGTCTGCGCGGCCGGCACGCCGAGCGCGGCCCCAGCCGCCATCACCGGCTGGACGTACACCACGGCGAGCAGGGCGTGCTGCCGTCGGGCCAGACCGGCCGCGTAGGCCGCAGCGCGGAACGACGAGTCGGAGCCGTCCACCCCGACGAGGATCACCCGGGGCCCATCCGTGCCCCGTTCGAACTGGTGCTGCTCTGTCACAGTTGCGAGGCTATCGAATCCGCTGGTCCCGGATCGGACAGGGCATGGCCCGAACGGCTGCGCGAACCCCGAACACACTGCTCCCGCCGGGTGTTTTCATACAGCCATACCGGTGTCCTTGGGGTGAGTCGGCCGGGAAACCGGCGACTGATAAGTCATGACGAACGATCACATGTTTACGCGACGCCGCATGCTGATGGCAGGGGCCGCCGTCGTGGGCGCGTCCGGTGCCGCCGGTGTGGCCGCTCTGCTCGGCGGGGAGACGACCCCGGGCCC
>NZ_VMNX01000113.1 GCF_009377235.1 Streptomyces acidicola | reverse complement strand
GCCCGGAGGGGAGGGGTCGGCGGTACCGGCGGACGGGCAGCGGAGGGTGCCCGTCAGATTGCCTCGCCTCTCACGCGGCGATGCAGCAGCCAGGTACCGCCCGCGGCGGCGACGGCCAGCGCCGCCACGCCCGCCGCGGTCTTCACGGGGTCGGGGCCGAGCGCGCCTCCGACCCCCGTCTTCACACTTCCCCTCGGGTGCGTCGGCTCGCCGCCGGCGGTGAGCCTGACCACCAGATCACCGGCCACCTCCGCGCCGTCCCGGGAGCACCGCGCGACGATCTCGTACGTCCCCGGCTGGGCGCCCGGCGGCACCCTGAACCGTCCCGTCGTGTTCCCCGGCGGAGTGCCGGGCGAGAGGGTGAACGCGCCGGCGCCGACCGAGCTCGCGTCGCCCGCCGCCGTGCCGTCCGCACCGCAGGCCACCGTGCCGACGGTGACCTCGGCACCCGGGACGACGCTCGTGGGGTGCACCTCCAGCCGTCCCGCTCGCGTGTCCGCCGTCTCCGCGCCGTACGCGGGCCCGACGCCGAGACTTACGGCGACGACAGCGAGGGCGGTAACGGTTTGCAGCCGGGAGGCTCGCGGCCGGGCGGTATGTCGCATGGTGGTTGCTCCTCCGAGAGGGCACGGCCCGCGACACCCCCAGGTGCCGCTGAGTCGGTCGAGCCCCTGCCCTACCGAGGTAAGTGGCACCCAGCCTCCCGCGCTTCCTGATGAACTGTCAGAAATGATGTGAATGGGTGTCAGGAGAGGAGGTGTCCGAGCCGAAGATGCCCGGCATTCCAGCAGGTCATGGGCGCGCTGCGAGTGCTCCTCGGCAAAAAACCCGTAAGGGGGAGGCCGGACCTGTGAACGGGTGACCGCCGAGCTCGCGAGACCGACCACTCAGCGACGACTTGACCTCAAGGAAAGTTGAGGTACGAGGCTGTGCCCATGAAGACCACTGAGACCGCTGAGACCGCTGAGATCACTCAGCAACACCGCACCCCTGCCCCCACCGTGGCCGCCCTCGCGGAGGCCCCCAGGGAGATCCCCGTCCGAGTGACCCTCGTCATCGGCAGCAACCGCGAGGGCCGCTTCGGCTCCGTGGTGGCCGACTGGCTGATCGGCCGCATCCGCTCCCACGGCGACTTCGAGGTGGACGTCGTGGACGTGGCCGAGGTCCCGCTGCCGACGACGCTCTCACCCTCGCCCGAGGCGACCGAGGCGCTCGCGGCCGTCACCCCGAAGCTGTCGTCCGCGGACGCCTTCATCGTCGTCACCCCGGAGTACAACCACTCCTACCCGGCCGCCCTCAAGAACCTCATCGACTGGCACTTCCACGAGTGGCGCGCCAAACCGGTGGCCCTCGTCTCCTACGGCGGCATCTCGGGCGGCCTCCGCGCCGCCGAACACCTCCGCCAGGTCTTCGCCGAGCTGCACGCGACCACGGTCCGCGACACGGTGTCCTTCCACAACGCGCACGGGTCCTTCGAGGACTCGGGCCGCCTGAAGGACCCGTCCGCCCCGGACGCGGCGGCGAAGGTGATGCTGGACCAGCTGGCCTGGTGGGGGAGGGCCCTGCGGGAGGCGAAGGAGGTACGGCCGTACGCGGGCTGAGACTGAGGGAACAGAACCGGAGCACGGAGGCTTTGACGTAGAGACGTTCCGAAGCGATGCCGTATTGAAGCGACGCCGTGCCGATGGAGGAGCCCCCCATGCCGCTGCCCTCACAACCGTTGCGGAAGCTGGGCTTCCTGACCATCGGACTGTTCGACGAGGCCGATCCGCGCCGGGGCCACGAGTCGACCCTGGAGGTCATCGAACTCGGCGAGCGCCTCGGCTTCGACAGCGCGTGGCTGCGGCACCGCCACCTCCAGTACGGCATCTCGTCCCCGGTGGCGGTCCTCGCGGCGGCCTCCCAGCGCACGCACCGCATCGAGTTCGGCACCGCGGTCACGCCCCTGGGCTGGGAGAACCCGCTGCGCCTCGCCGAGGACCTGTCGACGGTGGACATCCTCTCCGGGGGCCGCCTCAATCCGGGCGTGAGTGTCGGCCCCCCGATGCACTACGACCAGGTGAAGCAGGCCCTGTACCCGGACACTGCGGCCTCCGAGGACTTCGGCTACGACCGGGTGGAGCGCCTCCTGGACTTCGTCCGAGGCAAGCCGGCCACGGACTTCAGCGGGGTGGAGGGCTTCGAGGTCTTCTCGGACAGGGTGCAACCGCAGTCTCCCGGCCTCGGCCGCCGCATGTGGTACGGCGGCGGCAGCCTGCGCTCGGCGCGGTGGGCGGGCGAGCACGGCATGAACCTGCTGACCAGCAGCGTGGTGAAGGCGGAGGAGTCCGAGGACTTCGCGGAGATCCAGCTGTCGCACATCCGCACGTTCCGCGCCCACCACCCCGACGGCGACGCCGCCCGCGTCTCCCAGGGCCTGGTGGTCATCCCCACGGACAGTGCGACCCGGGAACAGCGCGCGAAGTACGAGGAGTACGCCGCGAAACGCACCCCTCGCACGACCACCCCCCAGGGCCCGGCCCGCATGATGTTCGCCCCGGACCTTGTCGGCACCTCGGAGGAGATAGCGGAACGCCTGTACGCCCACGCCGCGTTCAGGGAAATCCACGAGGTGGCCTTCGCCCTCCCCTTCACTTTCGCCCACGAGGACTACGTGCAGATCCTGACGGACATCGCGACGAAGCTGGGACCGGCGCTGGGGTGGCGGCCCGCCGACTGAGGCCTTACCGGAGGGGCGACAACTTGCCTTCGCACAGCGCGGTTTCGAAGGCGGTCCAGGTGGTGGGGCGGATGCGGAGGGTCGGACCGCAGGGGTTCTTGGAGTCGCGTATGGCGATGGTGGTGGGGATGTTGGTGGCTATTTCGACGCACTCGGCCTCGGGGTCGCTGTAACTGGACTTGCGATACGTGAATCCGGACACGGCTCAGAGTTCCTTCCGGAGCTTGTGGAGGAACGAGACGGACTCCTGCTCTTCGAGGGACCGTTCGGCGATCATCTCGAACAGTTCATCGTAAGCAGTGGCGCCGTCTCCACCCTCCACCCACCGCTGAGCGAACGGGGCCTCCACGTACACGATGTCCATGGCTCCGGGTTCGGCGAACGAGATGATGTTGAACGAGCCGTTCAGTCCGAAGTGCGTGCCCGCGCTGAAAGGGAAGACCTGGAGGGTGACGTTGGGCAAGTCGGCCATCCCGACCAGGTGGTCGAGCTGGCTGCGAGCCGTTCGTACCCCACCCGGGAAGTTCCGGAGCACCGCTTCGTAGATCACCGCGTGGAGTGAGAGCGGCGCTTCACCGGAGAGGCGCTGCTGCCGTGCGATCCGGGCGGCCACGAACTCCTCGTCGGACTGTCTGCTCATGGCCGCCGATGTGATGGGGCCGCTCCTCAAGGCCCTTACGTACGCGGTGGTTTGAAGCAGTCCCGGGACGAACGCCGATTGCCACACCCTTATGGTCGTCGCTGCGCTCTCCAGGGTGACGTACTCCTGCATGACGCCGTGGATTGTGTAGTTGTCCCACCAGCCCTTGGCCTTGCGGCGTTCACGGTCGACCCTGGCCAACTCAAGGAGCCCACCGACGATGTTGGGGTCGTGGACCTCGTACAGCTCGCACAAGGCTCGGATGTCCGGATCGCGTACAGGTACCCAGCCGCCCTCCATCTTGGCGATCTTCGCTGTCGAAGCAGAGAGCACTGTCGCGGCCTGGGGCTGGGTGAAACCGGCTGCGGTGCGCAGATGGAGGAGTTCAGCCCCGAGCCTGCGTCCCAGGACGCTGGACGTGCTGTTCCCCTGACGTGCCTGGCTTGCTGTCACTTTCGCTCCCTTGGGGCTGTGCGGGAGCCAGTTTGCTGGCCGTGGCGCGGCACTCGCAACACGATCGGTGGATATCTTCCGGGTGGAGATTGATTGTCGAGCGCTCGTGTCGCTACCTTCCGCTGTGAACCCATCACGGCGCGACGCCAGTTGACCGTGGCGCTGCTCACCCCTGCCCGGAGGTACGCGACATGGCCACCCCCGAAGAATCCGCCCAGCCCCAGGCCCTCCACCACGACCGCCTCGACTACACCCCACTCCTCAAGAGCGTCACCCTCGCCCGCGGCCGCGCCCACCGCCTCCTCACCGAATGGGGGCACCCTGAACTCGCCGCCGACACGGCCCTGCTGGTGTCCGAGCTGAGCAGTAACGCCGTACTGCACGGATGCGTGCGCGACCGCCTCTTCCGCGTGGAACTGACCCTCACCGACCGCGCCGTACTTATCGCCGTCACGGACCCGAAGGGCGAGTCGCTGCCGAGCCCGCGCGTGGCGGCGGAGGACGACATGTTCGGGCGCGGCCTGCTCATCGTGCGGGAGATCGCCGACCGCTGGGGCGTGACCGAGCTGACGGTCGGCAAGTCCGTCTGGTGCGAACTGAACGTCGTACACCAAACACCGACCGCCCAAACGACCCGGCCGAGTAATTGGCAGATTTCGGCCACGAGTGACTCGGGTAGTGCCTGGTGACAGCCTCTAGGGCTGGCCCAAATCTGCCAATTACCCGCGGCGTGGGGGCGCGTCGCCAACTCGCGGGCGGTCAACCGAGGTGTGGAGGGCGCCGAGGGGCAGGGGGCCGGGCGAGGGCCCCGGCACGATGCGCTCGACGTTTGGGTGGGGAGATGGATCAACGTAGGGCACATGATCAACGAGGACGGAAGCCCCGGACCGGCGATCACGACCCCGACGTGTACGAGTGGGCTCCTGGTGGGTTCTTCGTCGTCCATAAGGCATACGGGCGCATCGGAGAGTTCGACGTCGGTGGCGTGGAGGTCACCGGGTACGACGAGGTGAGTGGCGCCTACAGGTCGCACTGCTTCGACAGCCAGGGCAACGTGACCGTCAGTGGCCTGGTCGCGCGTGGCGACACGTGGACCTACCAGGGCGGCACCACCCGTTCCACCGTGGAGTTCAGCGACGACCACCGCGTCCAGACCGTCCCGCACGAGCGCACCGATGACGGAACGACCTACCAGCCATCCATGAAGGTCACACTCAGCAAGGTCGAGTGAGGAGGCGGGAGGGCAGTGTCGAGATCCCGGGACCCTGCACGACAGCGGTGTCGTTGGCGTGGTGTGTACTGATGCCCGACCTGCTGCGACCTGGAGGCGCCGATGGCCCGCCTGTACGTACGTTCCGGCCTGGATCCCGATGAACCGGACGTGCCCGTCGCTGTCCTCCTCGTTGATCCCGAGGGCACTCCCGGGGAGCGCGCCGTGGCCCGGCTGGGCGACTACTGTCACGAGGTGAACGGGTGGGCCTGCCTGTTGCGGACCGACGGTTGGGCCGAGCAGGCACGCGACGGCGGCCAACTGGTGGTCGACGTCGCTGTCTACCCAAGCGCATTGCTCGCGGTCGGCGTGGACCCCGCCGACTTCACCGGCCGGTCGGTCGTCGACCCGGAGGCCGTGGTGATCCTGCGGGCGCAGACAGCAGCCGCTCCGGAGGCGTCCGTACGACTGTCCGAGGGGACCGTCGTCTTCACCACGGGCCTGGACATTCCACTGGACGAGTTGCTCGCGACCTACGACGACTGGCCGATGGTGCTCGCACCCCCGCCCGAGGAGTTCTACGACAACGACGACGACGATCGGTGCCCGGAACCACAACCGGAATGGACACCATGAACACGGCCCCCACCGAGGACCATTCACCCTCCTGCCGCGACTTGGTCGGTCTCCTCGCCCAGACCGACCGGCGCGCCGCCTACGCGGCCCTCGCCCTCGGCGCGACCTCCGTGGCCGAGGTCGCCGAACTGACCAAGCTCCGCCCACCGGCCGCCGCCGCGGCACTGCAGAAGCTGACGGACGGCCGGATCGCCGCCTTCGACAGCGAAAAGCGCACGTACACGCTGCTCGACGACACTTTCCGGCTCGCGGTCCAGGCCGAGGTCAGGGTCTCCGGTCGGGGCAGCGGAGACGGGGCGGGCTCCTACTTCCGTCGTGGTCGGCTCACGTCCATTCCGGGCAAGGCGGAGGTACGCAGCCGTGTTCTGGCTGTGGTGAAGGACTCGTTCGAGCCCGGCGTGACTTACTCCGAGGCCAAGGTCAACGCGATCTGCGGCGAATGGCTCGACGACTGGGTGAGCCTGCGCCGTGCCCTCGTGGACGAGGGACTGTTGCGCAGAAACGAGTCCGGCACCACCTACGAGCGCGTCTGACGGACGAGTGCCGTGTGCCGTGTGCTCCTTGTCCATCACGGCCGCAGTGAGGTCATCGGCCCGGAAACGGGTATCCCGTCGCTGAAGCCGCACCGCTCGGAGGGACTCACGCCCTCGGCGAAGAGGCTGGAGCAGGAGATCAATGCGACGCTGAGGTGAGCCTCGATCGAGTGTGGCGAGACGAGACGAGACGAGACGCTACGTTCCGTTCCGTTCCATTTATGGAAGGGGCCGACGATGAAATTCCTCTACGACGACGAGTCCTTCTCCTTCGAGGCACTGCGCGCCGCGGGCTACGCCGCCTATGGCGGTGCCGACCTCGGCGAGGTCCTGGTCACCTGCCGGCAGATCCCAGAGGGAGACGAGGAGGCATGGTCGGCCCAGTGGGCCGCGACGGCGGCGCGCATCGAGCGCATCGGCCGGGACGCGTTGGCCGCCGGTCACCGAGTCAGCGCCCGGGAAGCGCTGCTGCGCGCGTCCAACTACTACCGGACCGCCGACTTCTACCGCCGCGAGAATCCCGCCGCTGACGCCGAGTCGGCGCGGCTCGCCAGGGCCTCCCAACAGACGTTCGCCGACGCGGCCACCCTGCTCGACCCGCCGGCGCGTGCCCTGCGCATTCCGTACGAGGACACCACGCTTCCTGGCTACCTGTTCCTCGCCGACGATTCGGGCACCCCGCGCCCGACCCTGCTCTACCACGGTGGCTACGACTCCACCCTCGAAGAGAACTACTTCGCGCTGGCCGCGGGCGCGCTGCGGCGCGGCTACAACGTCATCGCGTTCGACGGCCCCGGCCAGGGCAGCACCGTCCGCGAGCAGGGCCTGCACTTCCGGCCGGACTGGGAGGCCGTGGTCACCCCGGCCGTCGACTTCGCGCTCGCCGTGCCCGAGGTGGACGCCGAACGACTCGTGCTGGTCGGCACGAGTCTGGGCGGCTACCTCGCCGCGAGGGCGGCCGCCTTCGAGCACCGCCTCGCCGCGTGCGTGCTGCACGACGGCGTCGACGACTTCCACGAAGTCGCCGCCGCAACCGCCGGCCGAGCCGCTGCGACGCCCGGCGGTATGGAGGCGCTGATGGCGCAGAACACCATGGTGCGATGGGTGGTGCGCAACGGCCGGTGGACCTTCGGTGTCTCCGACTTCGACGAGCTGCTCAAGGCAACCGACGCATACACCCTGGCGGGTGTCGCCGACCGCATCACCTGCCCGACACTCGTACTCGACGCCGAGAACGACCAGTTCTTCAAGGGGCAGCCACAACGTCTTCTCGGCGAGCTGACCTGCCAGAAGGAACTGATCCTCTTCCGTGAGGACGAAGGCGCAGGCGAGCACTGCCACGAGGGCGCGATCTCCCTGTTCCACCAGCGCACCTTCGACTGGCTCGACACCGTGCTCGCCGGCTGACCTCGCAGACCGTCCTGCGGGTCGTGTCGTCCATGGCACCCTCCGCCCCGGCGAGCACAACCACGACCCAGTGCGCGGACGAGGAGTGCGGTGTCGTGACACGACTGGATGAATCGGGCGGGCGGACGGTTTGACTGACGCCTCCACTGCCTATGGATGCCGTGCCGACAACGGCGTCGATCGGCAAGTACGCGGGAGGTCGTCATCAACAGCTATGCGTTCCGGACCGGCAGGCGTTTCGCCGTGGTCGGTGCGGTTTTGACGGCGACGGCCGTCGTTGCCTCTCCGGCCGGTGCCGGCGCTGCCAGGGGGTGCTTCGACCGCGCGAAAGAGCCCTACACGTCGGTCGTCGACAGCCATCTGCACTTCCGGCCCTTCGGGGGGCGGGCGATCCCCTTCGAGGAAGTCACCGGCTATTTGCACAAGGCCGGCGTGCGCCATGCAAGCGTGTACGGCATCGGCCAGACTCTGCCCGTGGATTCCGGTTGCACGTACTACCTGGACTGCCCCGGCACTCCCGTCGCGCCAAGCATGAAGAACGATTTGGTCAACGCGGCGAATTACGTGGAGGCGAAGCCGCAGGACCCGGCACTCACGCTCTCCATGACCTTCATGGATCTCAACCGGCCGGAGACCATCCCGCCCGGGATCGCCCTGTACGACAAGGAGTTCCCGGGGAAGTTCCGATGGGCGGGAGAAGTCAACCTCGTCAAGCAGGCGTTGTTCCCGAACCACCACACGCCGGCGACGAACAAGAACATCGAGGACTGGGCACCCTTCATGAAGGTGCTCCGGGAGCGCGGGATTCCGATCACCATCCACGCGGATCTGGGGAACGACCGGGAGCCGACGAAATACCTCCCCTTGATGGAGGAAACCCTCCGCCGCTACCCGCACAACAAAATCGTATGGGCCCATATGGGGCTGTCGAAGGAACTGGCCACCCTGGATCCCGACCAGCACATCCGGATCCTGGAAAGGCTTCTCGACGCGTATCCCCGCCTGGCCCTGGACCTCAGCTGGCGGGTGCTGGAGGACCAGTACTTCAGCAAGCCGGGGGTCAGGGAAAAATACGCCGCGTTCCTCGACCGGTATCCGACCAGGGCGATCCCGGGCACAGACTTCGTGGCCTCCAGGAACAAGGACTACAAGGTCTACGAGGAGGAACTCGAGGTCACCAGCCGCATCAACAAGGCGCTCGGCGACAAGGCGTTTCGCGGCATCGCCCTCGGCGAGAACTACTTCCGGCTGAACGGCGTGAAGGAGACAGCCCCGGAGGTGTGCAAGGCCGCGCGGTGACCCTCGCGTCCCGCTGCCGTCGTTGAGCGCGGGGTGGTACAGGGCGATGACCTGCCGGCGGTCGGACCTTGGCGCGACGCAGGGCGCGTTGTCGACCGCCTCCGCACGGGGCTCGCCCGCGGAGCGAGAATCGTTTCTGTGACCACCCGACTCCCCTTCTTCGTCTACGGCACCCTCCGCCCCGGCGAGCACAACCACGACCACTTCCTGCGCGGCCGCACGGAGTCGGAGGAGCCTGCCCGGATGCGGGGGCTCGTTCTGTACGAAGGGCCCGGCTATCCGTATGCCGTGGAGGAGGCGGACGGTGCTGTCGCCGGTGAGGTGGTGACGGCGCGCCCCGAGGCGTACGACGAACTCCTTCGCGCTCTCGACCGGTTGGAGGACTACGTGCCCGGCGACCCCCGCAACCTCTACGACCGGGTGGACCGGGAGGTGACCTGCGCGGACGGAACTGTCCTGCGGGCCTGGGTGTACGTGGCCGCCCCCGCCGTCGCGGCCCGGCTGCGCACCCACGGCAAGCTCATCGAGAGCGGGGACTGGCGAAGTCCGAGGTGAACGCCTACTCCTCCAGAACCCCCAGCTCAATCAGGACCCCGGTGGCGATCACCAGGAGCGCCAGGATCACCGAGACGGCGATCTTCACCCTGCCGTACTGGGCGCCGAACAGCCCGCGCAGACGATCGGTGAAGCGGGGGACCGCCGCCGCGCCGTGTTCCTGCGCGGTGTGCGCGGCCGAGGACGGTGGTGCGGACAGGGCGGGCTCGCCCGCCTGCGGCGTGAGGACGGTCCGTCGCTGGTCGAGCGCGGTCGGTTCGTAGGGCCGTCTCGGATCCGGCACAGCCGGTTCCTGGGCCTGCCGCACGTGCTCCTTGGCGGACGGCGTGGCTGACTGCTGCGCCGTCTCCTCCGCCGCCGGGGTCGGCCGCCACCAGCCCTCGCTGCGTGTCAGCGTCGTACCCTCTGCCGCCGCGATCCGGTGGCATTCCTCGATGATGTCGGAGAGCGCGGGACGCTCCGTCGGTTCCTTGGCCAGACAGCGCGCGATCAGGGGGCGCAGCGGCTCGGGGCACGCCGTCAGGTCCGGCTGCCGTGCCACGATCCGGTACAGCAACGCATGCCCGTCGCCCTCGCCGAACGGATGCCCTCCGGTCGACGCGTAATAGCCGATGAGGCCGAGCGCGAAGGTGTCGAGTGCCGGGGTCGCGGGCTTGCCGTCGGCCTGCTCCGGCGACATGAACGCCGGCGTGCCCAGGCGCACATCGGTACCGGTCAGCGCCGTCGCGTCGGCGGAGCGTGCGATGCCGAAGTCGATGACACGGGGGCCGTCCGCGGCGAGGAGCACGTTCGACGGCTTCAGATCGCGGTGCACCACGTCGGCCGCGTGGATGGACTGGAGCGCCTCGGCCACGCCCGCAGTCAGCAGCAGTACGGTCCGCAGCGGCAGCGGCCCGTGTTCGAACACGGCGCGTGCCAGCGAGGGGCCGGGGACGTATGCGCTGGCCAGCCATGGTTGCGGCCCGTCGGTGCTGCTGTCGACCACTGCCGCGGTGTACGCCCCCTGCACCCGGCGTGCCGCCTGCACCTCGCGGGCGAAGCGGCGCAGGAACTCGGGGTTCTGCGCGAACTCACGCCGGATCACCTTCAGCGCGACGGGCTGCCCGCCTCGTGTGTGGGACAGGTACACACTGCCCATCCCGCCCTCGCCGAGTTTTCCGCTCAGCACGTAGCCCGATATCTCAGCCGGATCCCCCGGCCCCAGAGGCTCGATCATGGTGATGTTCCTGCCCCGTCCTCTCCCCATCCCCGGGTCCGCGACTCACGATCAAGTCGAGCGGCCAGGCTAGTGGATTGGTGGTCGTCGAAGGACGGTTTCGGCCGCGAGACGGTCAGGTTCGGACCGTCTCCAGCCGTACCGCGCACGCCTTGAACTCCGGCATGCGGGACGTCGGGTCGAGCGCCGGGTTGGTCAGTGTGTTGGCGCGGCCCTCGCCCGGCCAGTGGAACGGCATGAACACCGTGTCGGGGCGGATGGCGCGGGTGATGCGCGCCGGAGCGACCGCGCGTCCGCGCCGGGAGACCACGGCCACCGGGTCACCTTCGGCCGCCCCGAGCCGCTCGGCCAGCCGCGGGTGCAGTTCGACGAACGGGCCGGGCGCCGCGGCGTTCAACTCGTCGACGCGCCGGGTCTGCGCGCCGGACTGGTACTGGGCGACCACGCGGCCGGTGGTCAGCAGCACGGGGTACTCGTCGTCGGGCTCCTCGGCGGCGGCACGGTGCGAGACGGGGACGAACCGGGCCCGGCCGTCCTCCGTGGCGAAACGGTCGAGGAAGAGGCGGGGGGTGCCGGGGTGGACCGCCACCTCTGTGCGCTCACCTGCCGGGCTGTCGGGCAGGCCGTCGAGCGAGGCGTCCTCGCGGTCATCCGCGCCGTCGGCCTCGTTGTTGTCCGTGTCCCCACCCGCCGGGCACGGCCAGAACACCCCGTTCTCCTCCGCCAGCCTCCGGTACGTGATGCCCGAGTAGTCGGCGAGCCCGCCCGCGCCGGCCCGGCGCAGTTCGTCGAAGACCTCCTCCGGGTCCGTCGGGAAGCCCTTCTCCAGGCTCTTTTCCATGCCCTTCCCCAGGCCCGTCTCCCCGTCCAGGCGGGCGGCCAGTTCGTGCAGGACGTGGAGGTCGCTGCGGACGCCCTCCGGCGGGGTGATCGCCTGGCGGCGCAGCAGTACGCGGCCCTCCAGGTTGGTGATCGTGCCGGTCTCCTCGGCCCACTGCGTGACCGGCAGGACGACGTCCGCGAGAGCCGCCGTCTCCGAGAGGACGACATCGCAGACCGCCAGGAAGTCCAGCGAGCGGATACGGTCCTCGATGTGCGCCGCCCGCGGGGCGGACACCACCGGGTTCGAACCCATCAGCAGCAGCGCGCGGATGTCCGTACCCAGCGCGTCCAGCAGTTCGTACGCGCTGCGGCCCGGCCCCGGCAGCGAGTCCGGGTCCACGCCCCACACCTCGGCGACGTGCCGCCGTGCCTCGGGGTCGACCAGCTTGCGGTAGCCGGGCAACTGGTCGGCCTTCTGGCCGTGTTCGCGCCCGCCCTGGCCGTTGCCCTGCCCGGTCAGGCACCCGTAGCCGGACAGCGGCCGGCCCGGTCGGCCCGTCGCCAGGCACAGGTTGATCCAGGCGCCCACCGTGTCCGTGCCCTTCGACTGCTGCTCGGGCCCACGCGCGGTGAGCACCATCGCGGACTCGGGCTCGCAGAACAGCCGTACGGCCTCACGGAGTTGGGGCACGGACACTCCCGTGATCCGCTCCACGTACTCCGGCCAGTGCGCCATGGCGGCGGCCCGCGCCTCCTCCCAGCCGCTGGTGCGCTCCCGGATGTACGCCTCGTCCGTGCGGCCCTCGGCGACGACCAGGTGCAACAGGCCCAGCGCCAGGGCGAGATCGGTACCGGGCCGCGGGGCCAGGTGGAGATCCGCCTGCTCGGCGGTGCGCGTGCGGCGCGGGTCGACGACGATCAACGTGCCGCCGTTCTCGCGCAGTTCGGTGAAGTACCGCAGTGCGGGCGGCATCGTCTCCGCGAGGTTCGACCCGACGAGGATCACACAGCCCGTCCTCGGAATGTCCTCCAGCGGGAACGGCAGCCCCCGGTCCAGGCCGAACGCCTTCATGCCCGCGGCCGCCGCCGACGACATGCAGAAGCGCCCGTTGTAGTCGATCTGCGAGGTGCCGAGCACGATCCGCGCGAACTTGCCCAGCGCGTACGCCTTCTCGTTCGTCAGCCCGCCCCCGCCGAACACGCCGCACGCGTCCGGGCCATGCTCCGCCCGCGTGCGGCGCAGCCCCTCGGCGACACGGTCGAGTGCCTCGTCCCAGGTGGCGGGCACGAGCGCGCCCTCGGAGCGCACCAACGGGGAGGTCAGCCGCACCCGGGACGAGAGCACCGCCGGCGCCGTACGGCCCTTGCCGCACAGCGCGCCACGGTTGACGGGGAAGTCCGCCCGCTCGGTCACCTCGACGCCCCCGCTCGGCAGGGGCGACAGATTCATCCCGCACTGCAGGGCGCAGTACGGGCAGTGGGTGGGCGTCGAGGTGGTCCGCATGCGGTTCAGCGTG
This sequence comes from Streptomyces acidicola, assembly GCF_009377235.1. Taxonomy (GTDB): domain Bacteria; phylum Actinomycetota; class Actinomycetes; order Streptomycetales; family Streptomycetaceae; genus Streptomyces; species Streptomyces acidicola. The sequence continues at coordinate 15,397 of NZ_VMNX01000113.1, read as the reverse complement.
CTTCGGCCGTGTTACGCGTCGGGACGCGGTCCGTTACGCGGCCGGGACGGGGACCTCCCGACGCGGCCGGGCCTGGCGTGAGGCCCGGACCCCGGACCCCCGGCCCCCCGGGGACACCCACACACCCGCACACGTGGACCCCCGGCACAGAGCTACCCGCCAGTAGTCGTCGCCGGGCGGCACGAAAGTTGCCGCTGTGACAGAAAGCACCACATGTGGCCGATTCCGTAGCGTGAGTGGCCAATCACACCTGGTTGAGAGTTGAAGGAGCAGGCCCCTACAGTCGGGTCCGCGCACGACCCGCATCCGGGCGAGCGAGAGACGACTCCTGCCCGCATGCGGCCGGCTGAGCGGCTTTCGGGAACGCACCCGCATCTCCCCGCACACCCCCGCACGTCCGCACCTCCCCGAGGCCGCTCGGACCCGCACGGCATTCGACACACCGGAAACACCGCCGCGTCCAACGGCATGTCATCCGTCTGACGAAACTGCCAGGAGGTCACCCCCCAATGCCTCTGCGCCATCTCACCCCCCACGACAGGGCCTTGTTCCACGAGTACGGCCGGGGTCCCGCCGTCCCCCTCCCGGACCCCCTCGTCCACCACGCGGTCGAACGGTGGGCCGCCGCCACTCCGGGCGCCGTCGCCGCCGAACACCAGGGCGCGACGATCACGTACGGCGAACTCGACCGGTACGCCGGCGCCCTCGCCGCCCGCCTGGTCCGCGAGGGCGTACGCCCCGGCGAACACGTCGGCCTCTTCGTACGCCGCTCGATCCCGATGCTCGTCGGCCTGCTCGGCACCCTCAAGGCGGGCGCCGCCTACGTCCCCCAGGACATCGGCCTGACGCCCCCGGCCCAGCTCGGCCACGTCATCCGCACCGCGGAGACCCGGGTGGTGCTCACCCTGCGGCAGTACGCGGACCGGGTGCCCCTGCCGCCGGGCCACCGCCTGATCGCGCTGGACGAGCCGCTGCCACAGGAGAACCTCTCCAGACCCGGTCCCGCCGTGGGCCGTCCTGTCGTGAACGTACGGCCCGACGACGGCTGCTACGTCCTGTTCACCTCGGGCACCACCGGCCGGCCCAACGGTGTGAAGGTCACCCACCGCAACGTCGCGAACTTACTCCTCACCGCACCCGGCGACCTGGGCATCCGCCCCGGCGACAGGGTGGCCCAGCTCCTCAACGTCGCCTTCGACATGGCCGCCTGGGAGATCCTCGGCTGCCTCACCCACGGCGGCACCCTCGCCATCCGCGGCAAGGACGTCGCGGCCACGGCCCGCACGGCGGACGTCATCGTCGCCACACCCACGGTGCTGTCCGGCATCGACCCGGTGAGCTGCCCGCGCGTACGGACCGTGGCGGTGGCGGGGGAGCCGTGCCCGCACCCGCTGGCGGACCGGTGGGCGGCACGGGCCACGTTCTACAACTGCTGCGGCCCCACCGAGACCACGATCGTGAACACGATGCGCCGCCACGACCCGTCCGCCCCGCTGCTGACGATCGGCCGCCCCACACCCAACAACACGGTGTACGTCCTCGACGCCCGCCGCCGCCCGGTCCCGATCGGCGAGCCCGGCGAGATGTGGGCGGGCGGGGACTGCGTGTCGGCGGGCTACCTGGACAACGACGAGCTGAACGCCGAACGGTACGCCCCCGACCCGTTCCTCGGCGGCGGCCACCGCATGTTCCGCACCCGCGACCTGGGCCGGTGGACCGCGGACGGCGAACTCGAACACCTCGGCCGCACCGACGACCAGGTCAAGGTGCGCGGCTTCCGCGTCGAACTCGACGCCGTGTCCTCCGTGCTGGAACGCGTCCCCGGCTGCGCCCGGGCGGTGACCCTGAAGCGTGACGCCCGCACCCTGGTGTCCTTCGTCTGCCCGGCCGAGGTCGACCCGGCGGCCGCACGCGACGCCGTGGCCGCCGCCCTGCCGTACTACTGCGTGCCGTCGGACGTCCTGCCGCTCCCCGCCCTCCCAGAGACCGACCGCGGCAAGATCGACAAACGGGCGCTGCTGCGGTTGGCGGAGGAACGCGAACGGGGCCGGGCGGCGGTGGCGCGGGATGACACGGCTGCCGCCCCGGTCCGTGCGGCGGTGGCGCGATGACCTCCTCGCCTCCGCGTACGGCAGGTACGGCAGGTACGGCACGTACGCAGGACACCGTCGAACTGCCCCCGCTCACCTCACGTCTCCGGCGCGCCCTCAAGCACCCGCGCCTGATGCACTACAACCGCCTCGCCGCCCTCGTGCTGCTGGCCAACCTGGTGTTCCTGTGGGCGAGCCGGCCCCTGCCCCCGCAGACCACGACCCTGGGCCACGCGGCCCTGGCGAACCTGGCGCTCGCGGTCCTCGTACGCCAGCAGTACGTCATCAACTTCCTCTTCCAGCTGGCCACTTGGGCCCCCACAACCTGGCCGCTCAAGGTGCGTTGGACGCTGGGGAAGGTGTACCACTTCGGCGGGCTGCACGTGGGCGGGGCGCTGGCGGGCAGCCTGTGGTTCGCCGCGCTGACGTTGCAGCTGACTGCGGAGGGAACGGACTTCCCGCTGACGACGGTGAGCTGGACCCTGATCGCGCTGCTGCTCCTGATCATCGCGACCGCGCTCCCACCCTTCCGCTCCCGCTTCCACGACCACTTCGAGAAGATCCACCGCTTCGGCGGCTGGACCGCGTTGGCGTTGTTCTGGACGCACACGATCCTGAGCGGCGAACGCGCGGGCCTCTGGGTCCTGGCGCTGATCACCTTCAGCGTGGCCCTGCCCTGGATGCGCCTGCGCAAGGTGGACGTCCGGATCGAACGCCCCTCCTCGCACGTGGTGCTGGCGCGCTTCGACCACGGCGACACCCCCTTCGCGGGCTCCTCCACGGCGATCAGCCGGGGCCCGCTGCGGGAATGGCACTCCTTCGCGAACGTGCCCGCACCCGGCGAGTCCGGCTTCCGGCTCACGATCTCGCGAGCGGGTGACTGGACGGGCGCGTTCATCGACGACAGACCGTCCCGGGTCTGGGTCAAGGGCATCACGACGGCCGGAGTGGCGAACATCGAGACCCTCTTCGAGAAGGTGGTCTACGTGGCGACGGGCAGCGGCATCGGCCCCTGCCTGCCGCACCTGCTCGCCGCGGAGGTCCCCTCCCGCCTCGTCTGGGCGACCCGCAGCCCCCGTACGACCTACGGCGACGCCCTCGTCGACGAGATCCTCGCGGTCCAGCCGCACGCCCTGATCTGGGACACGTCCCTGCACGGCAAACCCGACATGGTGCGCCTCGCCCACGCCGCGTACCGGGACTTCGGCGCCGAGGCGGTCATCTGCATCTCCAACAAGAAGCTCACGTGGCAGGTGGTGCACGGCCTGGAACGACGCGGAATACCGGCGTACGGAGCGATCTGGGACTCGTGACGGCCAGGTAAGGAAGGAAACTTCATGAACACCATCAAGATCGAACGCCACAACCGCGTGGTCACGGTACGGCTCCACCGCCCGCACGTCCTGAACGCGCTGAGCGGTGAGCTGATGACCGAACTCCTGGACGCTCTCCGCCCCTTGGACGCGGACCCGGAGGTCGGCTGCTTCGTGGTGACCGGCTCGGAGAAGGTCTTCGCGGCCGGGGCGGACATCAGGGAGATGTCCGGGAAGTCGGCCGTGGACATGGCGGCGGAGGACTACTTTGCCGGCTGGGAGGAGTTCGCGAGCTTCCGCACGCCCAGGATCGCGGCGGTCAACGGCTACGCCCTGGGCGGCGGCTGCGAACTCGTGATGATGTGCGACCTGGTCATCGCGGGCGAGTCGGCGGTCTTCGGCCAGCCCGAGATCAAGCTGGGCGTGATCCCCGGCATCGGCGGCACGCAACGGCTGACGCGCCTGGTGGGCCGTGCCAAGGCCATGGACCTGATCCTCACGGGCCGCACGATGGACGCACACGAGGCGGAACGCTCCGGCCTGGTGTCACGGGTGGTCCCCGACGACCGGGTCCTGCCCACAGCCACGGAGGCCGCGGCCACCGTCGCCGCGTACGGGACCCCCGCGGTCCGGGCGGCCCGCGAATGCGTCGACCGCGCACTGGAGACGGGGCTCACGGAGGGCACCCTCTTCGAACGCCGTGTGTTCCACGCGTTGTTCGCGACGGAGGACCAGAAGGAGGGCATGAGCGCGTTCCTGGAGAAGAGGGAGCCGAACTTCAGAGGCTGCTGACACGCGGGGCCGGCCACCGGGTTCCCCGTGCTGGAGGCCGGCCCCCGAAACGGGCCCGGGGCGGGACCCCGAAGAGGGCGGAAGCGGAGCCCGGGATCGGCCCCGCTTCCGCAGGGCCCCATGGCCCCCATGGCCCTGGTGGGCAGTGCTGGTCAGCGCGTCCGGTAGGCCGCCGTCACCTCCACCTCGACGAGCCAGCCCTGCACCGCCAAGGAGGCGACCTCCATCGTTGCCCGTGCCGGCCGGGCCTTGTTGGTGAGGAGCGGCGGCTTGGCGGCCGAAGTGCCCATGGGTACGGGTACCACCTCGTTCGACTTCAGGTCGACGTTGGCGAAGTACTGCCGGTACGCCCGGTTCCAGCCCGCGTAGTCGGCGCTCTCGGAGCCCGGCGGTTTCATCAGATAGCACTTCATCGTGATGACATCGGCCGGTGTCAGGCCCGCGGCTTCGAGGTTCGTCTTGATGTTGCGCAGCACGACGAGGGCCTGCGCCTCGGTGATCGTGACGCCTTCCGCCCCCTCGGTGAGGGAGGGGTCCGTATAGCGCTCCGGCGTGCCCGCCGGCGCGGCGGGATTGAGCGCGGAGGGGCCGAGGCCGCTGCTCTGGTAGGAGGCCACGTCTCTGCCGGTCGCCACGCCGTTGGCGATGGACGGGTTGGACACGCCGTCGGGCAGCATGACGCGTACCTGCTTCGGGTCGGGCCACCAGCCTCGCCCCTCGGCCAGCGCGGTACCGCCGGTGAGGAGCGAACCGGTCAGAGCCGCACCGACCAGTACCTTCGTACGACGCTTCATGCGGACATCACCCTCTCGTGGATCTCGGTCACGACCTTGCGGGCCGAGGAGAACGCGCCGTGCTGCCAGGCGATGACGTGGCTGAGCCAGTCGCCGGCGAAGTAGACGTGGCCCGCGGGCTTGTTGAGCAGGGCGTACTCCGGGCCGCTCTGCGAGGGCCAGCCCACCCAGCCCGCCTCGATGTGGGGCGTACGGTGCCAGGCCACGCTGAAGGACCGGTCGAGTTCGGTGCGGTACTTGTCGCCGTGGATCTTCACGCCCCGGCTCACTGCCCGTTCGACGCGCTCCGCGTGCGACAGGTCGCTGTACGCGATGGCGTTGGCGCCGAAGTTGTAGTAGCCGATGAGCGTGCCGCGGCGGCCCTGGTAGCCGTACGAGGGGTACCAGATGGTGGACAGGTCCGTGTCGGTCGGCGTGATGCCGCCGTATATGTGCTGGTCCTTCTCCCACCAGCGGCTTCGGTACTCAAGCCCGACCTTGCCGACGGGGGTCGGGACGGGGTACTTCAGCGCCGCGGTGATGTCGGAGCCCAGGTTGTGCTTGATCCGGGCCATGACCATGGGCGGGACGGCCGCCACGACGAAGTCGGCGCGCTGGGTGCGGGTCCGGCCATGCGCGTCCTGGTAGGTGACCTCGGCGCCGTCCTGGAGGTCATTGACCTCCAGGGCCTTGGCGCCGTAGGTGATCCGGTCCCGGCCGACGGCCTTCGCGAGCGCGTACGGGATCGCGTCCATGCCACCCACCGGCTGGAACATCAGCATGGCCTGGTCGTAGCCGAACTCGAACGAGAAGCGCTGCCCGACGCCGCTCGCGATGACGTCCGACAGCGACGGCACCGCGCCGAGGACCTTGCCCTCCTGGAAGGCCGCACCCGGCTCGACCGAGTAGCCGCGCCGGTCGGTGCCCGTGTAGGCGTAGTTGTCGGCCTTGCCCTTGATGGCGCCGAAGTTCTGAAGGAACGCGATCAGCCTCTCCTTGTCGGCGGCAGTCAGTTCCTTGTCGAGGGCCCCCCGGTCCGTGGCCTTGGCGAGCAGTTCGGAGACATAGCCGTAGACGTCGGCCTTCGCGGTACGCCAGCGGATCGGATTCCCCGCCAGCGCGTCGCTCTTCTCGTGGTAGATGTACGCGTTGGCGTTCTGATTGGTGAACACCTCGAGCGGCACGCCGAGTTCGCGACAGTAGTCGAGCGTCACATGGGACTGCGGCAGCCGGGCCGGTCCCGCGTTCATGTACTGGCCCTCGGTGAACGACGCCGTCTGGGTGCGCCCGTCCAGATCGGTCAGTCCCGTGCCGCCGCGGACCGTCCAGTTGCGGCCGCCGGGGCGGTCCTTCGCTTCCAGGATCCGGCAGTCGTAACCGGCCTTGCCGAGCTCGTAGGCCGTCGCCAGGCCGGCTATGCCGCCGCCGAGTACGAGGACCTTCCGTCCGCTCCGTCCGGTCAGCGCGAAGTCGCTCCGCTGGGGCGCCCGGTACTCCGCGGCCCGTACGTCCGGGACGGGCGCCAGACCCAGGGCCCCCATGGCCGAGTACAGCACTCCGGCGCCGCCCGCGACACCGACGGATCTCAGGAAGTTGCGGCGAGATGCCTGTTGAGCCATTCGTTCCTCCCTTGCCGGCGCCCGCGGCACGGGGTTGGCCGGGGCGCATCGTTCTAGCCCGTAGCCCGGCCACATGGGGGGTGTGTTGCTGGTGGGAGCGGAAGGCCCCCTCAGCCTTCGTTTGAGGTGTTGCAATGCCATGTCCATGGCGTAACCATCCATGTTGTGGCATGAACATGCGGGGTTGCTCGCCAGGCGAGGACTGCTGCTCCGAGGCTGCGCGAGACCGGAATACGGCGAACAGCCGCTTGGGGCAGGAGAGAAGAGCAAAGACGCTGGTAGACCGAGGGGGCCGCGCGGCTGTGGCCCTCGTGGAGGTGCGGGCCCTGGGCGCAGCCGGCAGAGCGGCCGCGTCCTTCGCCGCCGGAGGGCCCGGACCGTGCCCTGGACGCCGGTCGGGGGGTAGCCGGCGGCAACCGTGGTGCTGGTGCTGGTGCTGGTGCTGGCTGCTCGAGCGTGCCGCCGTTCTCCGCTTCCAGACCCCCGGGAGCCGCCCCACGACCTACCGCGCAGACCCCAACGCCCGCTCCACCCCCGACTCCTTCGGCCCCAGGAACCGCGGATCCGGCTCGAACGCCACGTCCACCGCCGCCTTCCCCGCAGCGAAGATCTCCCGCACACCCCCGTAGTACCAGGTCACATTGTGCCGATCAGCAACCCCGACCCCGTACGACCGCACCCCCGCCTCCTCACACAGAGCAACCGCCCGCCGTATGTGGAACCCCTGACTGATGAGCACCGCCCGATCCACTCCGAAGATCTTCCTGGCCCGCACACACGAGTCCCACGTGTCGAACCCGGCGTAGTCACTCACGATGCGCGCATCAGGAACGCCCCGTTCCGTCAGATACGCCCGCATCGCATCCGGCTCGTCGTAGTCCTCACGGCTGTTGTCCCCACTTACGAGCACGACCTCGATACGCCCCGCCCGATACAGCTCCGCCGCCGCGTCCAGCCGACGAGCGAGGGGCGGCGAGGGCTCGCCGTCCCGCAGCCCGGCGCCGAACACCACGGCCACATCGGTCCGCGGCACGCTGTCGGTCGTCCGCAACCGGTCGCCCGCCGCGACGAAAACCCACGTCGCCGGCAGCAGCGCCAGCACACACAGCACCATCACCAACTGCACGGCCCGCCGTTGCCCGGCACGGGTACGCGGCAGCCGCGGCCGGCGGAGACGGAGGCCGGACGGCCACCGGAGCTTCGGGCGCGGCAGGTGCATGACGACAACCCCCCTGGGGCCTGATACCTCTGACACCCCTGAGACCTGATACGAGTGTTCGGCCGGTTTCCGCCACCTCGACAGCTCCCGCCGTTTCGATCAACGAAGACGCCGCACACAGCGATCCGGTTCGCCCCACGACGTGACCAGGTTCACTCTCGGTGAACAAAACCGCAGGTCACCGCACCTCACACAGTCCGGTCACCGCACCGTGAACCCCCGGAAAACACCTGACATACCTATGCAACGGCTTGGCAACGTCCTGCCGCGACGATCGGTTCATGAAGGCGACGCGTAAGCCAGGCGCTCCCCGGGACGAGTCCAAGCCCAGCCCCGGCGGCCAGCCGCTCCGTGGCGCTCACCTGCTCAGCCTCGTCGCGCCCGACGGGACCCGGCGCCCCGCCCCACCGCCCGCGCTCGTCCTCGTGGCACACGGCAGCCGCGACCCGCGCACCCTCGCCACCGTGCACACCCTCATCGACCGAGTGCGCGAGCTGCGGCCCGGCCTGCCCGTGCACCTCGGGCACATCGAGCTCAACGAGCCCCTGCTGCCCGACACCCTCGGCACACTCGCCACCCTCGGCGACCAGGAGGCGGACGGCGCCGTCCTCGTACCGCTGCTCCTGAGCCGCGGCTACCACGTCAAGCAGGACATCCCCCAGATGGCGGCCGAGTCCGGGGTGCGTACCCGGCTCGCAGCGCCCCTGGGCCCGCACTCCCTGCTCGTGGACACTCTGTACGAGCGGCTCGTCGAGGCCGGCTGGCACACGCCGAGGACCGGGGCCGAGCGCCGTTCGAGCGGCGTCGTACTCGCCGCCGCGGGCTCCCGCGACCCCGACGCGGCCGTGGACACGCACCGTACCGCTGAACTCCTCGCCGAACGCCTCGGCGTCCCGGTCCTGCCCGCGTACGCCTCCGCCGCCGCACCCACGGTCCCGGAGGCGGTACGCGCCCTGGCCGCCCGTGGCCGCCACCGGGTCGCCGTCGCCTCCTACTTCACCGCACCCGGCCGCTTCGCCACCGAATGCGCCGACGCGGCCCCCTGGATCGCCGCCGCCCCCCTCGGCGCCCACCCGGCGATGGCCCGCCTGGTCCTGCACCGCTACGACGAGGCCGCGAGGTTCCCGGCGGGCGCGACGGAACCAGCACTGGCCACGGCCTGACGCCACGCCCCGCTTGTCCGGACCGCAACGCCCCGTTTGTCGGTGCCTGCGTTTACTGTCGGGACATGGAAGGCACCCCACCCAAGGCAGAAGGCACCCACCAGACCCACGAGAACACCATCGCGCCCGACGCATACGACGAGACCGCCGTCGAACGATGGGCAGCGGAACCCGACAAACGCCCCGGCCGCACCGCCTTCCAACGCGACCGCGCGCGCGTACTGCACTCCGCGGCGCTGCGCCGCCTGGCCGGCAAGACCCAGGTCGTCACACCGGGCACCCGGAGCCAGGCCTGGGACGCCAGCCCCCGCACCCGCCTCACCCACTCCCTGGAGTGCGCCCAGGTCGGCCGCGAGCTCGGCGCCGCCCTCGGTTGCGACCCCGACCTCGTCGAGGCCGCCTGTCTCTCCCATGACCTCGGTCATCCGCCCTTCGGCCACAACGGCGAACTGGTGCTGAACGAGTTCGCGGAGGACTGTGGCGGCTTCGAGGGCAACGCCCAGTCCCTGAGGCTCCTCACCCGCATCGAACCCAAACGCTTCACCCCGGAGGGTTCCGTCGGCCTCAACCTCACCCGCGCCGCCCTCGACGCCGCCACCAAGTACCCCTGGCCGCGCGGCGCTCACCCCACCGAACCCGCCTCCCGGAAGTTCGGCGTCTACGAGGACGACCGGCCGGTCTTCGACTGGATCCGCAAGGGCGCCCCCGAGCACCGCACCTGCTTCGAGGCCCAGGTCATGGACTGGTCGGACGACGTGGCGTACTCGGTGCACGACTTCGAGGACGGTCTGCACGCGGGCCACATCGACCCGGGCGCCCTGCACGCCGAGCCCGAGCGGCAGTCGGTCTTCGCCGTCGCCCTCGGCCGGTACGTCCCCGCCGACACGGACCCCGCCGAGCTCGCCGAGGCCCTCGACCGCCTACTCGGCCAGGAGTGGTGGCCGCACGGCTACGACGGCACGGCCGTCGCGCAGGCCGGCCTCAAGGACGCCACGAGCCAGCTCATCGGCCGTTTCTGCCTGGCCGCCGAGGGCGCGACCCGGACGGCGTACGGCAGCGGACGGCTCACGCGGTACGGGGCGGAACTGGTCGTCCCGCGCGAGGCCCGGCTGGAGTGCGCCGTGCTCAAGGCCGTCGCCGACCGGTACGTCATGCAGCGCGCCGAGCAGGAACGTCTCCGCGCCGACCAGCGGATCGTCGTCGCCGAGCTCGCCGAGGCACTCACCGCCCGCGCACCGGACGGACTCGAACCACAGTTCCGTGCCCTGTTCGAGGAGGCGGCCGACGACCGCGCCCGCAAGCGCGTGATTGTCGATCAGATCGCCTCCCTCACCGACGCCTCGGCCCGCACATTGCACACGACACTCACCGGGCACATGTGACACCAGTGACCCTGGAGGGGGACAGGCGTGACCCTGCGTGGCCTGATCGGGCCACTCCCTCTTCCCGCATCACGCTCCGTGCGGGACGCTCGCATGTGGCGACATCCGCAATGTTCAACTGGCGCAATGTTCATCCGGGGGTCACCCCGGACCGGCAGGAGGTAGCAAGTGGTCGACGCGGATCAGACATTCGTCATCGTCGGAGGAGGACTGGCCGGCGCCAAGGCGGCCGAGACGCTCCGGGCGGAGGGCTTCACCGGCCGCGTGATACTGATCTGCGACGAACGCGATCACCCGTACGAGCGCCCTCCTCTCTCCAAGGGCTATCTGCTGGGCAAGGACGAGCGCGACAGCGTCTTCGTCCACGAGCCCTCCTGGTACGCACGGAACGACATCGAGCTGCACCTCGGCCAGACCGTCGACGCCATCGACCGCGCCGCGCGCACCGTCCGCTTCGGTGACGACGGCACTCTCGTCCACTACGACAGGCTGCTCCTCGCGACCGGCGCCGAGCCGCGCCGCCTCGACATCCCCGGCACGGACCTGGCCGGCGTCCACCACCTGCGCCGCCTCGCCCACGCCGACCGTCTCAAGGGCGTACTCCAGGCGCTCGGCCGCGACAACGGCCACCTCGTGATCGCGGGCGCCGGCTGGATCGGCCTGGAGGTCGCGGCGGCCGCCCGCGAGTACGGCGCGGAGGTCACGGTCGTCGAACCGGAGGCCACCCCGCTGTACGCCGTACTCGGCCCCGAGGTCGGGGGTCTCTTCGCCGAGCTGCACCGCGAGCACGGCGTGCGCTTCCACTTCGGCGCGCGGCTCACCGAGATCGTGGGCCAGGACGGCATGGTGCTGGCCGCGCGTACGGACACGGGGGAGGAGCATCCGGCGCATGACGTGCTCGCCGCGATCGGCGCCGCCCCACGAGTCGCTCTCGCGGAGGCCGCGGGGCTGGAGCTGGCCGATCGCGCGCACGGCGGAGGCATCGTGGTGGACGAGCGGCTGCGCACGTCCGATCCCCATGTCTACGCGGCCGGGGACGTGGCCTCCTTCCCCCTCGCCCTGTTCGACACCCGGCTGCGGGTGGAGCACTGGGCGAACGCGCTCAACGGCGGCCCCGCCGCCGCACGGGCGATGCTGGACCAGGACGTCACCTACGATCGCGTGCCCTACTTCTTCACCGACCAGTACGACCTGGGGATGGAGTACTCCGGGTGGGCGCCGCCCGGGTCGTACGACGAGGTGGTGATCCGCGGGGACGTGGGGAAGCGGGAGTTCATCGCGTTCTGGGTGCGGGAAGGCAGGGTGCTCGCAGGCATGAATGTGAATGTGTGGGATGTCACTGAGCCGATTCAGCGCCTGATCCGGTCCCGGACGCCGGTGGACACGGAGGCGTTGGCGGACCCGCACGTGTCGTTGGAGAGCCTGGTCGCCTAGGGCCGGTCCGGCATGATCCGCCGGACAGGCCCTGAAGTCCGCCGGACAGGGTCCTGGAGTCCGCCGGACAGGCCCTGGCTCCGCCGGGTCCGCGCCGTCAGCTCCGCGCCCCCGAAGCGGTCCTCCTGTGCCCCGGACTGTGCCCCGGATGTGTCTGCGCTCCCCCGTAGAATCACCCCGTGGCAGGACGGATCAACGACGAGGACGTGAAGGCGGTTCGGGACGCGGTCCCGATCGACGCCGTGGTGTCCGAGTATCTCCAGCTGCGGGGCGCCGGCGGGGGAAACCTCAAGGGTCTGTGCCCCTTCCACGACGAGAAGTCGCCGTCCTTCCAGGTCAGCCCGAGCAAGGGGCTCTTCCACTGCTTCGGCTGCCAGGAGGGCGGCGACACCATCACGTTCGTGATGAAGGTCGACCACCTCTCCTTCTCCGAGGCGGTCGAGCGCCTCGCCGCGCAGGCCGGCATCACGCTGCGGTACGAGGAGGGCGGGTACAACCCGTCCCACCAGCGCGGCGAGCGCATCCGGCTGGTCGAGGCCCACAAGATCGCCGCAGAGTGGTACGCCGAGCAGCTCGCCACGAGCCCCGAGGCCGACACCGGCCGGATCTTCCTCGCCGAGCGCGGCTTCGACCAGGCCGCCGCCGTCCACTTCGGCGTCGGCTACAGCCCCCAGGGCTGGGACCACCTCACCCGCTACCTCCGCGGCAAGGGCTTCACCGACAAGGAGCTGCTGCTCTCCGGGCTGTCGCAGGAGGGCCGCCGTGGCCCCATCGACCGCTTCCGCGGCCGCCTGATGTGGCCCATCCGCGACATCGGTGGCGAGGTCGTCGGCTTCGGCGCCCGCAAGCTGTACGAGGCGGACAACGGCCCCAAGTACCTGAACACCCCCGAGACGGCCATCTACAAGAAGTCCCAGGTCCTCTACGGCATCGACCTCGCGAAGAAGGAGATCGCCAAGACCAGCCGGGCAGTCGTCGTCGAGGGCTACACGGACGTCATGGCCTGCCACCTCGCGGGCGTCACGACCGCCATAGCGACCTGCGGCACGGCCTTCGGCGGCGAGCACATCAAGATCCTCCGCCGTCTGCTGATGGACAACGGCAGCGCCCGTGTGATCTTCACCTTCGACGGCGACGCGGCCGGTCAGAAGGCGGCCCTGCGCGCCTTCGAGGACGACCAGAAGTTCGCCGCCGAGACGTACATCGCCATCGCACCGGACGGCATGGACCCGTGCGAGCTGCGGCTGGAGAAGGGTGACGTGGCGGTCGCGGAGCTGGCCGAACCACGCACCCCGCTCTTCGAGTTCGCGCTGCGCCAGATCGTGGCGCGCTACGACCTGGAAACCCCGGCGGGACGCGCCGGGGCTCTCGACGAGGCGGCACCGATCGTCGCCCGGATCAAGAACAGCGGTGCCCAGCACGAGGTCGCGGTGCAGCTCGCGGGCATGCTCGGCATCCTCGACACACAGTTCGTGGTCAAGCGGGTGGCCCAGCTGGCGCGGTGGGCCCGCGAGCGCGGCGGCAGACCGCCCACGCCGGGCTCGCGCACGCCCCAGCAGTACGAGGCCGCCCCCCGCCCCACCACGAGCGGCCCCGCGCTCACCCTCCGCAACCCCGTCTACGCCACCGAACGCGAACTGCTCAAACTGGCCCTCCAGCGCCCGGAGCTGGTCTCACCGGCGTTCGACGCGTACGGGGTCGACGAGTTCACCGCCGCACCGTACGCCGCCGTGCGCCAGGCCATCATGGACGCCGGCGGCGCCGACTTCGGCACGCAGGACCCGCAGGAGTACCTGGTCCAGGTCCGTGAGGTCGCACCGGACGACACGGTGCGGGCCATGGTGACCGAGCTCGCGGTCGAGGCCATCATGCGCAAGACGGTCGACGAGGTGTACGCGGGCGAGCAGTTGGTCACCGTCCGCAGGCGCGCCGTGGAGCGCCGCGTCCATGACGTCCAGGGCGCCCTGACCCGCCTCGGCCAGCACGCCGACCCGGCCCGGTTCGCCTCCGTGCAGAACGAGTTGTGGGTCCTCCAGCAGTACGACCAGGCGCTGCGGGAGCGGGGCGCGGAGGCGCTCTGACGTATGCGTCAGTGAGCGGAACCGTATGACGGCCGTGCGGTCCCCGCGCGCACAGGCCGATTACGTACGCCCTTCACGCTGCTTCACGCCCGCTCAGCGGCGCACTCGTACGTCAGGGTAACCGGGCGGTCACGGACCGGACGCAAAAAGTCACCGCACGCCCCTCGTGGCGGCGATGTGTCGTACTCCACACTGGGTTCCGGTGCCTGAGTCCTCGGAGCGCGGCCGACCCGCCCCCGCGGGTCCGAGATCCCCCGCGGTTCCGCTCAATGACTGAGGGGTGGACGGCGGGTGAGGCCGTCGCCATCCCCGACGTACCGCTGCCGCACGTTCCAGCAGCGACATTCCTGGAGGTCGCCCCCGTGCAGACCCAGACCCTCGCACAGAACGAGATCAGTACGGACAGTACGGAGCCCGAAGCGGAGACCGCCGTCATCACGGCGGTACCGGTGGCGGCCGTGGAGCCAGTGGAACCCGTGGAGTCCGTGGAGCCCGTGGGGCCCCTGGAACCCGTGGAGCTGCCGCGCGTTCGCACCGACACCACCGCGCCCTCCTCGGACCTGTTCCGCCAGTACCTGCGTGAGATCGGCCGCATACCGCTGCTCACGGCCGCCGAGGAGGTCGAGCTGGCCCGGCGCGTCGAGGCCGGCCTGTTCGCCGAGGAGAAGCTCGGCAGCACCCCCGACCTGGACACCCAACTGGCCCTGGACCTCGACAGGTTGGTCGTGATGGGCCGGATGGCCAAGCGGCGGCTGATCGAGGCGAACCTCCGGCTGGTCGTGTCGGTGGCGAAGCGGTACGTCGGGCGCGGGCTGACGATGCTGGACCTGGTGCAGGAGGGAAACCTGGGCCTGATCAGGGCCGTCGAGAAGTTCGACTACGCCAGGGGCTACAAGTTCTCGACCTACGCCACGTGGTGGATCCGCCAGGCCATGTCCCGGGCCCTGGCGGATCAGGCCCGTACGATCCGGGTCCCGGTACACGTGGTGGAACTGATCAACCGGGTGGTCCGCGTGCAGCGCCGCATGCTGCAGGAGCGCGGTTACGAACCCACGCCGGAAGAGGTCGCCGTCCACCTCGACCTGCCCAGCGAGCGCGTCAGCGAGGTCCTCCGCCTCGCCCAGGAACCCGTGTCCCTCCACGCCCCCGTGGGCGAGGAGGACGACGTGGCCCTGGGCGACCTCATCGAGGACGGCGACGCGGCGAGCCCGGTGGAGTCCGCGGCCTTCCTGCTCCTGCGGGAACACCTGGAAGCGGTCCTCTCGACGCTGGGAGAACGCGAACGCAAGGTCGTCCAGCTCCGCTACGGGCTGGCCGACGGGCGTCCGCGCACGCTGGAGGAGATAGGCCGCATCTTCGGCGTCACGAGGGAACGCATCCGCCAGATCGAATCCAAAACCCTCAACAAACTGAGGGACCACGCCTTCGCAGACCAGCTACGGGGCTACCTGGACTGACCGGGGGTGTTTCTCGCCCCCGCCGCCCCTACCCGTTCCCGTTCCTTCCCTGGGGGCTGCCGCCCCCAGACCCC
>NZ_VMNX01000112.1 GCF_009377235.1 Streptomyces acidicola | reverse complement strand
TCCGAGCGGAACGCGGCCGCGGGCGGGGTGTCCGCCTGGGGCTCGGGGCGCGCGGGAGCTCCGTGATCGGCCGAGGGGTCGGGGTGCTGCTGGGGCGACTCCGTGGGCGTGGCAGTTCTGTGATCGGCCGGAGGCTCGGTGGGTGCCGGGAGCTGCTGGCCGGGTGAGGGGTCGGTGCGTGCCGGAGTGGCGCCGTCGGCCGGGGCGTCGGGCGCCGGCCGGTTCTCACTGGGCTTGGGTTCGGGGCGTGCGGTGTCGTCGGCCGGGGTCGACTGCCCCGCGGGGCGCTCGGGCGCCTCGTCACTGCCGGACCGCGGCTGCCCGCTCCCGCCGCTCTCGTCCACGATGTCCCCTCGTTCGATGCGTCTTCCGCGCCCGGTTACGTGCGGGGCGGAAGGGTCTGTGGTCGATGCTATGCGGTCGTCGCCGCTCGTTCTGCCCCGGCACCCCCTCTGTTCCCCGTGCTGTCGTAGGGGCTGTTTCATCGCGGCCGGGCGAGACGATCGCGCGTGCGGTGGCGCGGGGTGTTCCGTGCGGTCGCGCGCCCCGCGAAGCACGCCGTGAGCGCACGTCTCACTCGTTGCCACCTCGCTGCCACGAGGCCGCTGCCCCGCGGGGGACGTCACTGTCAGTGGCGGCCCGTATCGTCTGTGGGCATGGAAACCAGTACCGACGGCACCAGCACCGGCGGCAGCAGCGCGGAAGGTTCCGGCGTCGAGGGCTCGGGCGCCGGGCTCCCGGCGGGGACGCGTGCCGCCGCTCCCCCGGCGTCGCTCTCGCCCTCGCGCGCCAGCGACTTCATGCAGTGCCCGCTGCTCTACCGCTTCCGGGTGATCGACAGACTCCCGGAGAAGCCGAGCGAGGCGGCCACGCGCGGCACGCTGGTGCACGCGGTGCTGGAGCGGCTCTTCGACGCTCCGGCGACGGAGCGGACGGCGCCGCGGGCGAAGGCGCTGATCCCGGGCCAGTGGGACCGGCTGCGCGAGTCGAAGCCGGAGGTCGTGGAGCTGTTCGCGGACGACCCCGAGGGTGAGCGGCTGGCCCGCTGGCTCGGGGAGGCGGAGCAACTGCTGGAGCGCTGGTTCACGCTGGAGGATCCGACGCGGCTGGAGCCCGCCGAGCGCGAGTTGTTCGTCGAGGCGGAGCTGGACTCGGGGCTCAGGCTGCGCGGGATCATCGACCGTGTCGATGTCGCGCCGACCGGCGAGGTGCGGATCGTCGACTACAAGACGGGCAAGGCCCCGAGACCGGAGTACGCCGAGGGTGCGTTGTTCCAGATGAAGTTCTACGCCCTGGTGGTGTGGCGCCTGAAGAGGGTCGTCCCGCGCCGGCTCCAGCTGGTCTACCTGGGCAGTGGGGATGTGCTGACGTACGACCCGGTGTTCGCCGATCTGGAGCGCGTCGAGCGCAAGTTGCTCGCCTTGTGGGAGGCGATCAGCGCGGCCACCGAGTCGGGCGAGTGGCGGCCGCGGCCCAGCAAGCTCTGCGGCTGGTGCGATCACCAGGCGGTCTGTCCGGAATTCGGCGGCACTCCCCCGCCGTACCCGCTGCCGGTGAGGTCGCCCGAATCGGGCTGAGTCCCGCAGGGCAGAATGGGCCGGACTAGCGAAGGAGACTTACGTGGCCATCCGCGTCCTACTGGTCGACGACCAGCCGCTGCTGCGCACCGGCTTCCGGATGATCCTGGAGGCGGAGCAGGACCTCGCGGTCGTGGGGGAGGCCGGAGACGGTCTTCAGGCGCTCGACCAGGTGCGTGCCCTGCAGCCCGATGTGGTTCTGATGGATATCCGCATGCCGCGGATGGACGGGGTGGAGGCGACCCGGCAGATCACCGGGCCCGGCCGGGACGGTCCGGCGAAGGTGCTGGTGCTGACCACTTTCGATCTCGACGAGTACGTCGTGGAGGCGTTGCGGGCGGGTGCCAGCGGTTTCCTGCTCAAGGACGCGCCGGCCAACGAGTTGGTGCAGGCGATCCGCGTGGTGGCCGCCGGTGAGGCGATGCTCGCGCCCAGCATCACGCGCCGGCTCCTCGACAAGTACGCGACACATCTGCCGTCCGGTGACGAGCCGGTGCCGGACACGCTGCACACGCTGACCGACCGCGAGGTCGAGGTGCTGAAGCTGGTGGCGCGCGGGTTGTCCAACGCGGAGATCGCGGCCGATCTGTTCGTCAGCGAGACCACGGTCAAGACGCACGTGGGCCATGTCCTGACCAAGCTGGGCCTGCGCGACCGTGTACAGGCCGCGGTGTACGCGTACGAGAGCGGGCTGGTGCGTCCGGGCGCGCAGTAGCCGGCGCGGCGGCACAGGTCGGACGTGCAACGTCGAGGGCGCCCCTGCGTCACAGGGGCGCCCTCGGTGTTCGTGGCTGTGGGTGTCAGTCCTTGCTGATCTCCCAGAATCAGTCCTTGCTGATCTCCCAGAAGCGGAACACCGTCGACGCGTCGAGGCAGTACTCCAGGCCGTAGACGTTGTTCTTGACGACCGCGTACTGCTTGGCCTGCCATATCGGGATGACGGGGAGTTCCTCGGCGACGATGTTCTGGAGTTCGGCGTATTCCTGCTCGGTCGTGGAGCGCTCGCTCTCGGCGGCCGTCTTCGGCAGGAGTGTGCCGGTGATCGTCTTGTTGGTGTAGTTGTTGCCGAGTACGTTGCCGTCGCCGAAGAACGGGCTGGTGAAGTTGTCGGGGTCCGGGTAGTCGGGCACCCAGCCCTTCACGTACACGCCGTACTTGCCCGCGTCGATGTCCTTCTCGTACTGCTCGAAGGGCACGGACTTCACGGTCGCCTCGAACAACCCGCTGTTGTTGAGCTGTGTGGCGATCGCCTGGAATTCCTGGTCGGTGGACGGGCCGTAGCGCGACGGGGTGGACCAGAGGGTCAGCTTCACCTTGCCGTTGATGCCCCCGGCACGCAGGGCGGCCTCCGCCTTGGCCTTGGAGGGGCGGGCGCCGTAGGTGTCGAAGAAGGCCGTGTTGTGGCCGGTGATGCCGGCCGGGATGATCGAGTACAGCGGTGTCGCCGTGCCCTGGTAGACCTGCTCGATGAGGGCCTCGCGGTCCAGCAGGTAGGCCATGGCCTGGCGGACGCCGAGTTTGCCCGCCACCGGGTCGTCCATGTTGAAGACCAGGTGCTGGACCTCGGCTCCGGTGCCGTCGACGATGTCGACGGCGCTGTGGGCGGAGCTGTCCGCCTCGATGTCGGCGATGTCGGTGGAGCTGAGCCCGCGGTAGGCGACGTCGAGCTTGTTGTCGCGCAGGTCCCTCTTCAGGGCGGTCTGGTCGCCGTGGAAGAACTTCATGGTCACGCCGGAGTTCTCCACGTCGGCGTTGCCCTCGTAGTTCTCGTTGACCGAGAAGACGGCCTCGTCCTTGCCGAAGGAGTCGAGCTTGTACGGGCCGGAGCCGACAGCCCCGTCGTCCTTGCGGAGCCCGTCGGCGTCGTAGGAGCGGTGGTCGACGATCGAGCCGGCGCCGGAGGCCACCTTGCTCGGGAAGGTGGCGTCGGCGTACTTGAGCTTGAAGACGACGGTCTGCTCGTCCGGCGTCTCGACCTTGTCGAGCATGGGGAACATGACCGCCGGACCGGCCTCGTCGTTGATCTTCAGCATGCGGTCGAAGGAGAACTTGACGTCCTTCGAGGTGAGGGAGTCACCGTTGCTGAATTTGAGGTCGTCCTTGAGTGTGCACTCGTAGGTGGTGATCCGGTTGTCGGTGAAGGCGCACTTCTTGGCGGCCTCGGGCTGGGGTTCCGTGGCGCCGTTGGGAAAGCTCAGGAGCGACTGGAAGACGTTGTTGAAGAGCAGCCAGGACCCCGGGTCGTAGCCGGACGCGGGGTCGGTGGCCAGTACCTCGTCGGACATCCCCATCACGATATGGGAGCCGTTGTCGGAGGAGTTGCCTGTGACGGTGCCACAGCCGGTGAGCAGGCCGATGGCCAGTCCTGTGGTGACGGACAGGACTGGCGATGGATTACGCATGTTCACTTGCGGGTGCCTTGTGTTGTCGGTTCACGGAAGCTCCGGGCCCAGGAGGCCCGGAGTACGGAGTGAGGTCTCCGGTCAGCCGCTGATGCCACGGCCGAGCTCCCACAGCTGAAGCGACGACGCGGAGTTGAGCGCGTACTCGCCCCCGGTGATGTCGTCCCTCACGGCGACGTACTGGTTGCCCTGCCACAGCGGCAGGAGCGGTACGTCCTCGGCCACGATGTCCTGGATGTCGTTGATGCTGTCCGAGGCGGTGAGGCGGTCGGCCTCACGGCGGGCCTCGGGCAGCAGCGTGCCGCGGATCTCGTTGTTCGCGTACGGCAGGCGCAGGAAGTTGTCCTTGTCGAGGAACGGCGAGAGGTACGTTTCGGCGTCCGGGTAATCCGGGAACCAGCCATAGCCGAAGACCGCGTACTCGCCATCCCGTTCGGCCGGCTGGAACTTGTCCCAGGACGCGCCCTTGATGTCGACGTCGAACAGGCCGCTGTCGTTGAGCTGCTTCTGCAGCTGCTCGAACTCCGGCTTCGTGGCGGCGCCGTAGTGGTCGGTCGTGTAGTTCAGGGTGAGTTTCACCGGGGTGTTGATGCCGGCGTCGGTCAGGGTCGCCTTGGCCTTGGCCTTGCTCGGTTCGCCGTACTTGTTGAAGAACGCGTTGGAGTGGCCGGTGATGCTGGCCGGGACCAGTGAGTAGAGCGGTTGCGCCTGGGTGCCGTAGACCTTGGAGACGAGGGAGGCGCGGTCGATGAGCTGGGCCATGGCCTGGCGGACGGCCTTGGTCTTGACCTGCGGGGCGTTGGTGTTGAAGCCCAGGTAGCGGATCTCCAGGCCGGACGCCTCGATGAGGTCGATGTCGTCGGAGGATGTGTCCGAGAGCTTGTCGATCTGCTCCGGCGTCATGGCGCGGGTCATCAGGTCGATGTCGCCCTTTTCGAGCGCGGCACCCATGGCGTCGGCGTCGGCGAAGGAGCGCAGTACGACCTCTTCGTTCTTCGGCTTCAACAGCCCCTTGTAGTTGGGGTTCTTGGTGAAGGCGATCTCGGTGACCTCGTTGTCCTTGACCTCGGCCTTGAGGGTGTACGGGCCGGAGCCGTCGACTTCGAAGCCGTCGCGCAGTTTCTTCTTGTCGTAGTCATCGGAGTTGACGATGCCGGCGACGGGTGTGGAGAGCTTGAACGGGAAGGTGGCGTCGGGTCCGTTGAGGTGGAAGATCACCTCGCGGTCGCCCTTGGTCTCCACCAGCTGGACCGTCGACAGGAGGGCGAACACACCGCTGTCGGCCTTGATGGCGCGCGCCCGGTCGATGGAGAACTTCACGTCCTCGGCGGTGATCGGGTCGCCGTTCGCGAACTTCAGGCCCTCGCGGAGCGTGCAGGCGTAGCGCTCGTTGCCGGTGTCGGTGAAGCGGCAGCTCTCGGCTGCCTCGGGCTCGGGGGCGCCGTCACCGCGGGGCTGCGTCATCAGGGTCTGCACGGTCTGACGCAGGACGTTCCAGGTACCGACGTCGTACGCGTAGGCGGGGTCGAGTGGCGCGGGTGTGTCGCTGGAAGCGGTGAACCCGTCCGTCGTACCCACAACGATCGCGTCGCCGCCGCTCCCGCCGTCGGAGCTGCCACAGGCGGCGAGCACGGGGGTGAGCAGGCTTATGACGGCCGGCAGCACCAGAGTTTTGCGGTTCATGCTCGTGTTTCTCCAGTAGCTGTCTTTCCACGGACCCGGCAGCTGGGGTGTGCGGGCGGGTCACGGGGTACACGATGTCCTCGCGACGAGATTAGTCCGCACCGGAAGAGTGGTTTGCACGCAGCGGAGTTGAGTTCCCATCACGCTGCGGAACCGGTCGCGGACACACTGAACAGTTGGTCAGCGGACTGATCAGTGCAGGTTGCACTAATCGGGACACAAGGACGTGCCGATCACCACGGAACGGGCAGATGAGGCACAGGCAGGCACCCCTTGTCGACCCTCTGACCGGTGACGAAAATCACAGAGCCGCATACGCCGACCAGTATCGGAATTCAGCCAGGGCGCACCGTATCGAATTCCCGCGACGAAGACTGCGAAGCCCTTTGCATTATCGCGTATTCAATTAGGCACCCTGGGTGAACAGGCGATGGATTTCCGTGGTCAGAGGGCCACCAGCCCACGGAGAAAAGGGAGATCGACTTCTTCGAGCGAGGCGACGACCGTGCGCCGGACGGCTGGCGCGATGGGCGCCACCGAGGGGACCGCGACGACGTGGCAGCCTGCGGCCTCCGCGGCCGCGACACCGGTCGCCGTGTCCTCGATGACCGCGCATCTGGCCGGTTCGGCGCCCAGCCCGGCGGCCGCCAGCAGATACGGGTCGGGGTGCGGCTTGGTCCGCTCCACCTCGTCTCCCGCGACCGTCAGGGAGAAGTACTGAGGACCCAGCGAGGTCAGGATGCGGTCGATGATGCGCCGGTGGGAGGCGGAGACCAGGGCTGTGGGGATGCCGTGCGCGGCGAGCTCGGCAAGCAGCCTGGTGGCGCCCGGCATCAGCGGCAGCGTACGCCCGATGCGGTCCTCGAACCCGTCGTTGAGCAGCACGGTGAGCTCGGCGAGGGTGATGTCGGCGCCCGTGGCCTCGATGAGGAAGCCGGCACTGCGAGTCATGGGGCCACCGACCACGACATGGCGCCAGGAGTCGTCGAGTGCGTGACCGAGGCCCGCGAAGACCTCGACCTCGACGTCCCACCAGAATCCCTCGGTGTCCACCAGGGTTCCGTCCATGTCGAGGAGCACAGCCTGCAGTGCTGAGCCTTCGGCCGTCTGGGTACCGAGCGCGGGGACCGTTGTCGTCATCCGGCGCACCTCCTTGCGGGACGAGCAGGCCGGTTCCCGGATGGGGAACCGGCCTGCGGTGGATCGACCAGTTTACGACGCTGTTCGGCGAAACGCTCGGTTTGAGCTCCACACCCGTGGGCACTCATAGGGCCCACACATGCACCGGCCAGGTCTTGTCGTCAAACGGACAGAGGGACAGACGGACAGACGGGAATACGACGCTCGTGATCAATGCATCGTGATCAATACACCTAGCGCGCGTTGAAGTACTTCGCCTCGGGGTGGTGGATGACGATCGCGTCGGTGGACTGCTCGGGGTGCAGCTGGAACTCCTCGGAGAGTTTCACACCGATCCGCTCGGGCTCCAGCAGCTCCGCGATCTTGGCGCGGTCCTCCAGATCGGGGCAGGCACCGTAGCCGAGCGAGAAGCGGGCCCCGCGGTACTTGAGGTCGAACATGTCCTCGATGGCCTTCGGGTCCTCTCCCGCGAAGCCGAGCTCCGCGCGTACGCGTGCGTGCCAGTACTCGGCGAGGGCCTCGGCCAACTGCACGGACAGGCCGTGGAGTTCGAGGTAGTCACGGTAGGCGTTGGCGTCGAAGAGCCGGGAGGTCTCCTCCCCGATCCTCGAGCCGACGGTGACGACCTGCAGGCCCACGACGTCGGTCTCGCCGGACTCCTCCGGGCGGAAGAAGTCGGCCAGGCACAGCCGGCGGCCCCGGCGCTGGCGCGGGAAGGTGAAGCGGGTGCGCTCGTTGCCCTGCTCGTCCAGGATGATCAGGTCGTCGTCCTTGGACACGCAGGGGAAGTAGCCGTAGACCACGGCCGCTTCGAGGAGGCTCTCGGTCTGGAGCGTGTCCAGCAGCCCGCGCAGCCGCGGCCGCCCCTCCGTCTCGACCAGGTCCTCGTACGAGGGTCCGTCACCCGTGCGTGCCTGCTTCAAACCCCACTGGCCCTTGAACAGGGCGCCCTCGTCCAGCCAGCTCGCGTACTCCTTGAGCTGGATGCCCTTGATGACGCGGGTGTCCCAGAACGGCGGGGTGGGGATCGGGTTGTCGACGGCGACGTCCGAGCGGACGTGACCCTCCTCCGGGCGTTCCTCGGCCTGGACGGCCGAAGTCGCCCGCACCCGGCGCTGCTTGAGCTCCGGCAGCTTGGCTCCGGGCATGCCCCGCTTGACGCCGATCAGCGCGTCCATCAGGCGCAGGCCCTCGAACGCGTCACGCGCGTAACGGACTTCGCCCTCGTACAGCTCGTGCAGGTCCTGCTCGACGTACGCCCGGGTGAGGGCCGCGCCGCCGAGGATGACCGGGAAGGTGGCCGCCAGGCCGCGCTGGTTGAGCTCCTCCAGGTTCTCTTTCATGATCACCGTGGACTTGACCAGGAGTCCGGACATGCCGATGACATCGGCCCGGTGCTCCTCGGCCGCCTCCAGGATCGCGGAGACCGGCTGCTTGATGCCGAGGTTGACGACGTTGTAGCCGTTGTTGGACAGGATGATGTCGACGAGGTTCTTGCCGATGTCGTGCACGTCGCCGCGGACGGTGGCGAGCACGATGGTGCCCTTGCCGTCGGCGTCGGTCTTCTCCATGTGCGGTTCGAGGTAGGCGACGGCTGCCTTCATGACCTCGGCGGACTGGAGGACGAACGGCAGCTGCATCTGGCCGGAGCCGAACAACTCGCCGACGACCTTCATGCCGTCCAGGAGCGTCTCGTTGACGATGTCGAGGGCGGCGCGGGTCTGGAGGGCGTCGCCGAGGTCGGCCTCCAGGCCGTTCTTCTCGCCGTCGATGATGCGGCGCTTGAGGCGTTCCTCCAGCGGAAGGGCGGCCAGCTCCTCGGCCTTGCCCGCCTTCAGTGACTTCGCCGTGGCGCCCTCGAACAGGGCCATCAGCTTCTGCAGCGGGTCGTAACCCTCGGCGCGGCGGTCGTGGATGAGGTCGAGAGCGGTCCGGACCTCCTCCTCGTTGAACCGGGCGATCGGCAGGATCTTCGACGCGTGCACGATCGCCGAGTCCAGGCCCGCCTTCACACACTCGTCCAGGAAGACGGAGTTGAGCAGGATGCGGGCGGCCGGGTTGAGGCCGAAGGAGATGTTCGACAGCCCCAGCGTGGTCTGCACGTCCGGGTGGCGGCGCTTGAGTTCACGGATCGCCTCGATGGTGGCGATGCCGTCCCCCCGGGACTCCTCCTGGCCCGTGCAGATGGTGAAGGTCAGGGTGTCGATGAGGATGTCCGACTCGTGGATGCCCCAGTTGCCGGTGAGGTCGTCGATGAGCCGTTCGGCGATCTCGACCTTCTTCTCGGGAGTGCGGGCCTGGCCCTCCTCGTCGATGGTCAGCGCGATCAGTGCGGCGCCGTGCTCCTGCGCGAGCTTGGTGACCTTCGCGAAGCGGGACTCCGGGCCGTCGCCGTCCTCGTAGTTGACGGAGTTGATGACCGCGCGGCCGCCGAGCTTCTCCAACCCCGCCTGGATGACGTCCACTTCGGTGGAGTCCAGGACGATCGGCAGCGTGGAGGCGGTGGCAAAGCGGCCGGCCAGCTCCTCCATGTCGGCGACGCCGTCGCGGCCGACGTAGTCCACGCAGAGGTCCAGCATGTGGGCGCCCTCGCGGATCTGCTCGCGGGCCATCTCCACACAGTCGTCCCAGCGGGCGGCCAGCATGGCCTCGCGGAACTTCTTCGAGCCATTGGCGTTGGTGCGCTCGCCGATCGCCAGGTACGAGGTGTCCTGGCGGAACGGGACGGTCTGGTAGAGGGAGGCGGCGCCGGGTTCGGGCTGCGGATTGCGCTCGGTGGGGGTGAGTTCGCGGACGCGCTCGACGACCTGGCGCAGGTGCTCGGGGGTGGTCCCGCAGCAGCCGCCGATCAGGGAGAGTCCGTAGTCGTGGACGAAGTTCTCCTGCGCGTCCGCCAGTCCCTCGGGGCCGAGCGGGAAGTGGGCGCCGTCCTTGGTGAGCACCGGCAGGCCGGCGTTCGGCATGCACAGCAGCGGAATGCGGGAGTGCCGGGTGAGGTAGCGCAGGTGCTCGCTCATCTCGGCCGGGCCGGTCGAGCAGTTGAGGCCGATCATGTCGATGCCGAGCGGCTCCAGAGCTGTCAGCGCGGCGCCGATCTCGGAGCCGAGCAGCATGGTGCCGGTGGTCTCGAAGGCCATCGACACCAGCAGCGGCACGTCGGTGCCGGTGGCCTCCAGGGCGCGGCGGGCGCCGAGCACCGAGGCCTTGGTCTGCAGCAGGTCTTGCGTGGTCTCCACGATCAGCGCGTCGGCGCCGCCCGCGAGCAGGCCCTCGGCGTTGGCCTGGTAGCCGTCGCGGATCGTGGTGTAGCCGACATGGCCGAGGGTCGGCAGCTTGGTGCCGGGGCCGATCGAGCCCAGAACCCAGCGGGTGCGGCCGTCGCGCGCGGCGTACTCGTCCGCCACCTCGCGGGCGATCCGGGCGCCGGCCTCCGACAGCTCGTGCACCCGGTCGGCGATGTCGTACTCCGCGGCGGCCGTGTGGTTGGCGCCGAACGTGTTGGTCTCCACGCAGTCCACGCCCACCGCGAAGTACTCCTCGTGCACCGAGCGCACGATGTCCGGGCGGGTCAGGTTCAGGATCTCGTTGCAGCCCTCAAGGTTCTCGAAGTCCTCCAGGGTCGGGTCCTGCGCCTGCAGCATCGTGCCCATCGCGCCGTCGGCCACCACCACACGGGTGGCCAGGGCATGGCGCAGGGCTTCGGATCGGGTCCGGCTGTCGGAAGCGGCGGACGTAGGGGACGGATTCGGCAACGAGGCCATAAAGGTGCTCCCTGGGCTGCGACGGCTGTCGGCTTTGCGGCTCCCTGCGGAAGGCGCACCCGGCCAGGGTAGCCCGGAGCGGGCGCGGGCGGTCAGGGCGTCCACGGGACGGACTGACGCGTCGGCCCCCCGGGGACAGACGGGCCCCTCGCCGGCTCCACATGCGTCCACACCTCGCGACATGCGGTTTACTCCGACGGCGCGCGTCAACGCACGGGGCCCGTCGGGAGTGATCCGGCGAAAAGGCCGTGCCCGCCATTGGCGGCAGATCGATGGCGGCGGGTAGTGTTCGACATTGCCGAACGGTGTCAGTGGAGGCGCGCACCGACGGCCGAAGGGGACGGAGGGCAGAACGGCGATGGCACGGAACATCCAGTCGCTCGAACGGGCGGCCGCGATGCTGCGGCTCCTCGCGGGCGGCGAGCGGCGACTCGGCCTCTCCGACATCGCCTCGTCGCTGGGCCTCGCCAAGGGCACGGCCCACGGCATACTGCGCACCCTCCAGCAGGAGGGCTTTGTCGAGCAGGACGACGCCTCCGGGCGCTACCAGCTGGGCGCCGAGCTGCTGCGCCTGGGCACCACGTACCTCGACGTGCACGAGCTGCGGGCGCGCGCCCTGGTGTGGACCGACGACCTGGCCCGCTCCAGCGGGGAGAGCGTCTACCTGGGGGTGCTGCACCAACAGGGCGTGCTGATCGTGCACCACGTCTTCCGGCCCGACGACAGCCGGCAGGTCCTGGAGATCGGGGTCATGCAGCCGCTGCACTCCACGGCGCTGGGCAAGGTGCTCTCGGCGTACGACCCGGTGGCGCACAGCGAGGTCGTGGAGGGCCACCGGAAGGCCTTCACGGACCGGACCATCAGTGAGCTGGGCGAGTTCGAGGGCGTCCTCGACCTCACGCGCGCGCGTGGGTACGCGGTCGACGTCGAGGAGACCTGGGAGGGCGTGGCGTCCATCGCCGCGCCCATCCACGACCGGCGCCGTATGCCAGTGGGCGCGGTCGGCATCACCGGCGCCGTGGAGCGGGTGTGCCGGGACGGCGAGGTACGCCCGGAGCTGATCGCGGCGGTGCGCGACTGCGCCCGCGCGGTGTCGCGGGACCTCGGCGCAGCGCGATTCTGAGCGCCGCGCGATTCTGAGCGCCGCACCGTTCTGACCGCCGCACCGTTCTGACCGCCGCACCGTTCTGACCGCCGCGCGATTCTGAGCGCCGCACCGTTCTGAGCGCCGCACCGTTCTGACCGCCGCACCGTTCTGAGCGCCGCACCGTTCTGACCGCCGCACCGTTCTGACCGCCGCACCGTTCTGACCGCCGCACCGTTCTGACCGCCGCACCGTTCTGACCGCCGCACCGTTCTGACCGCCGCACCGTTCTGACCGCCGCACCGTTCTGAGCGCCGCGCGGTTCTGTACCGCCGTACAGGAACCCGCACCTTTGCGCGCACGGGCCGGTAAGTCGTCGCATACGGCCCGCGCGTGCGCGCCCCGGACCCGTCCGAACCCCCGCTGCGGCCGCCGGAAGATCGACAACCGGCAGCGATCAATAACGATCGCATTTTCGATAACGGACCCCTTGACGTGCACGTGGAGCCAAAGCCAGACTCCGTCCATCGGTCGGCATTGTCGAACACTTATCGGCAATACGCGTTAGAGTGTGACAACGCCACGGGCCGGCATCGCTCTCACCCCCGAGGGCACGGACCTCCGGAGGGACCCGGGGTTCGCCTTCCCTGGACGAAGGACAAAGGAGTCGCGGGTGTCCAGCTCCGACATCTTCATCGGCGAGACCATAGGTACCGCCATACTCATCCTGCTCGGCGCCGGCGTCTGCGCCGCCGTGACGCTGAAGGCCTCCAAGGCCCGTAACGCCGGGTGGCTCGCCATCACCTTCGGGTGGGGTTTCGCCGTTCTGACGGCGGTCTACACCTCTGCGCCGCTGTCGGGTGCTCATCTCAACCCGGCCGTGACCCTCGCGATCGCCATCAAGGACGGCGACTGGAGCAACGTACCGACGTACTGGGCAGGTCAGATGCTCGGCGCCATGATCGGTGCCGCGCTGGTCTGGGTCGCGTACTACGGACAGTTCCACGCGCACCTCACCGACCGCGAGATCGTCGGCGGTCCCGGCGCGCAGGGCACCAAGGCCAAGGCCGTCGAGGCACAGGAGGCCGGGGCGGGCCCCGTGCTCGGGATCTTCTCCACCGGCCCCGAGATCCGGAACGTGTTCCAGAACCTGGCCACCGAGATCATCGGCACCCTCGTGCTCGTCCTCGCGGTCCTCACCCAGGGCCTGAACGACAGCGGCAAGGGCCTCGGCACCCTGGGCGCGCTGATCACCGCCCTGGTGGTCGTGTCCATCGGCCTCTCGCTCGGTGGCCCGACCGGGTACGCGATCAACCCGGCCCGTGATCTGGGTCCGCGGATCACGCACGCCCTGCTGCCGCTGCCCAACAAGGGCGGCTCGGACTGGAGCTACGCCTGGATCCCCGTGGTCGGTCCGCTGATCGGCGGCGCGTTCGCCGCAGGCATCTACAAGCTCGCCTTCGCTTGAGAGCACCACGCCTGCCGGCACCGCTGAAAGCATTCCGCCAAGAAGCCCCGCGCCCCACCGACAGCCGCTCGTCCGCAGAGATTCAGGCCGCAGAGAATTCAGGAGCACCCCGTGACCGACACCCGCGCCGGCATCGCTTCCCACGGCCATGGGCCGTTCATCGCCGCCATCGACCAGGGCACGACCTCGTCCCGCTGCATCGTCTTCGACCGTGACGGCCGTATCGTCTCCGTCGACCAGAAGGAGCACGAGCAGATCTTCCCCAAGCCGGGCTGGGTCGAGCACAACGCCACCGAGATCTGGACCAACGTCCAGGAGGTCGTCGCCGGAGCCATCGAGAAGGCCGGCATCACCCGCGACGACATCAAGGCCATCGGCATCACCAACCAGCGTGAGACCACGCTGCTCTGGGACAAGAACACCGGTGAGCCCGTCCACAACGCCATCGTCTGGCAGGACACCCGCACCGACGCCCTCTGCAAGGAGCTCGGCCGCAACGTCGGCCAGGACCGCTTCCGCCGCGAGACCGGCCTCCCCCTCGCCTCCTACTTCGCCGGTCCCAAGGCCCGCTGGCTGCTGGACAACGTCGAGGGCCTGCGTGAGCGCGCCGAGGCCGGCGACATCCTGTTCGGCACGATGGACACCTGGGTCATCTGGAACCTGACGGGCGGTGTCAACGGCGGCCACCACGTCACCGATGTCACCAACGCCTCCCGCACCCTCCTGATGAACCTCCACACCATGGAGTGGGACGACAAGATCTGCGCCTCCATCGGTGTGCCGCAGCAGATGCTGCCGGAGATCCGCTCCTCCGCCGAGGTGTACGGCGAGATCACCGGCGGCAGGCTGGGCGAGCTGCTCGGCGGCATCCCGGTCGCCTCCGCGCTCGGCGACCAGCAGGCGGCCCTGTTCGGCCAGACCTGTTTCGCCGAGGGCGAGGCCAAGTCCACGTACGGCACCGGCACCTTCATGCTGATGAACACCGGCGAGAAGATCATCAACTCGTACAGCGGGCTGCTGACCACCGTGGGCTACCGGATCGGCGACCAGAAGCCGGTCTACGCCCTGGAGGGCTCGATCGCCGTCACGGGTTCGCTGGTGCAGTGGATGCGCGACCAGATGGGCCTGATCTCCACCGCCGCCGAGATCGAGACGCTGGCGCTCTCGGTCGAGGACAACGGCGGCGCGTACTTCGTACCGGCCTTCTCCGGTCTGTTCGCCCCGTACTGGCGCTCCGACGCCCGCGGTGTGATCGCGGGCCTCACCCGGTACGTCACCAAGGCGCACCTCGCGCGCGCCGTCCTGGAGGCCACCGCCTGGCAGACCCGGGAGATCACCGACGCGATGACGAAGGACTCCGGCGTCGAGCTCACCGCGCTCAAGGTCGACGGCGGCATGACCTCCAACAACCTGCTGATGCAGACGCTCTCGGACTTCCTGGACGCCCCCGTGGTGCGCCCGATGGTCGCCGAGACCACCTGCCTCGGTGCCGCCTACGCCGCCGGTCTCGCCGTCGGCTTCTGGACCAGCACCGACGACCTGCGCCGCAACTGGCGCCGGGCCGCCGAGTGGACCCCCCGCATGGACGCGGAGCACCGCGACCGTGAGTACAAGAACTGGCTCAAGGCCGTCGAGCGGACCATGGGCTGGATCGCCGACGACGCCGACTAGAGCTGCCTAGCACTGCCTGAAGCTGCCGAGAGCAGACGAGGAGTAAGAAACCGCATGACCAGTCAGTCCACCCTGCAGACCCTGCCCGCCCTGGGCACGCGCCCGGCACCCGGCTCGAACCCGACCCGCGCCGAGACCCGGGAGCAGCTCGCCAAGGCGTCGTACGACCTCCTCGTCATCGGCGGCGGCATCCTGGGCATCTCCACCGCCTGGCACGCCGCGCAGTCCGGGCTCAGGGTGGCGCTGGTCGACGCCGGTGATTTCGCCGGCGCCACCTCCTCCGCCTCCTCCAAGCTGCTGCACGGGGGTCTGCGCTATCTGCAGACCGGTGCCGTGAAGCTGGTGGCGGAGAACCACTTCGAGCGCCGTGCGGTCTCCCGCCAGGTGGCCCCCCACCTGGCCAACCCGCTCACGTTCTACCTCCCCGTGTACAAGGGCGGGCCGCACGGCGCGGCGAAGCTCGGGGCGGGTGTGTTCGCCTACTCCGCGCTGTCGGCGTTCGGCGACGGCGTGGGCCACCTGCTGAGCCCGGCGAAGGCCGCGCAGGACGTGCCCGAGCTGCGTACGGACAACCTCAGGGCCGTGGCCGTGTACGGCGACGACCAGATGAACGACTCCCGGATGGCGCTGATGACGGTCCGCGCGGCCGTCGAGGCGGGCGCCGTCGTCCTCAACCATGCCGAGGTCACCGGTATGCGCTTCACCCGGGGCCGGGTCACGGGCGCGGAGCTCAGGGACCGGTTGTCCGGCGACGAGTTCGGCGTGAACGCCCGTCTCGTGCTGAACGCGACCGGACCGTGGGTCGACCACCTCCGCCGCATGGAGAACCCGGACGCGGCCCCTTCCATCCGTCTGTCCAAGGGCGCGCACCTGGTGCTCAAGCGCACCTCGCCGTGGCGGGCCGCGCTCGCCACCCCCATCGACAAGTACCGCATCACCTTCGCCCTCCCCTGGGAGGACATGCTGCTGCTCGGCACCACCGACGAGGAGTACGTGGGCGACCCGGCCGAGGTCGCGGTCACCGAGAAGGACATGGCCCAGATCCTCGACGAGGCCGCGCTCTCGATCCGCGACCAGCAGCTGTCGCGTGACCTGATCACCTACGCGTTCGCGGGTCTGCGGGTGCTGCCGGGTGGCCCCGGCGACACGTCGAAGGCCAAGCGGGAGACGGTCGTGACGGAGGGCCGGGGCGGGATGCTCTCGGTCGCGGGCGGCAAGTGGACCACCTTCCGCCACATCGGCCGTACGGTCATGAAGAAGCTTCAGGCGCTGCCCGGCCGGCCGCTCGGTGAGGACTTCGAACCCGTCGCCTCGCTGCCGAGGAGGCTGCCTCTGCCGGGCGTCGCCAATCCGCGCGCGGTCGCCCACCGGCTGCTGGTCGACCGCCCGGCGCCCGGCCCGCGCATGGCGCCCGACACGGCACGGCACCTGGCCACGCACTACGGTTCGCTCGCCTTCGACATAGCCCGCCTCGCCAACGACGACCCCGGGCTGGGCGAGCGCGTCCACCCGGACGCGCCGGAGATCTGGGCACAGGTCGTCTACGCCCGCGACAACGAGTGGGCCGAGACGGCGGACGACGTGCTGCGCCGCCGTACGACGCTGACGATCCGGGGCCTGGACACGGACGACGTCCGCGGCAAGGTGCAGGAACTGCTCGACAAGGAGTGACGCCATCGGGGAGGAAGGGGCGGTTCCCACGGTTGTTCCCACTGTGGAGCCGCGGTGGGAGCCGCCCCTTCCGGCAGCGTCAGCCCTGCCAGCGGCCTCCGGAGAAGCGCACGAACGCGTCCGCGACGTCCGGTGGCAGGACCGGGCGCACATGCATCGGCAGCACCAGATACCAGCCGTCACGGCCGTGGAACACCCGCTTCGGCTCCGGCGCGCCGGGCCTGAGCCGGACGTGCGGGCCGTGCACGCGCTGGTTGCGGCCGCGGACGTGGACCTGCCGGACACGCACCGCCAGGACGTCGTGCCAGGCGTACGCGGCCCGGTGGCGCCCCATACGGGACGTGATCCCCTGGGTGTCGACGCGCAGCTCCAGCGCGGTCCTGGGAAGCAGGAACGCCACGATGTTGATGAGCAGGGCGAAGACGGGCCAGAACAGCACGCTGATCCAGCTCATCGGGGTGTCCCAGTTGCCGCTCGCGGCCAGGCGCAGCAACGCGACGATCATGAACATGCCGCACCACACCCAGTGGCCGAGCGGCAGACGGCGGTCACGGCCGGTCATGACGTACGCCTGTTCGGTGGAGGACACGGTGTAGCCGCGCAGCTCGTGCATCGGCGGCGGACTGTTCAGCATGTCCGAGAAGCTGGGCAACGGCCCGGAGGCGGGCGGTAGTTGCCGCGGCTGAGGTCCCGTGACCACAAGGGGCTGCTGCCGTGGGGCCACTGGGGCGGCAGATGTGGGCTCCACGGGCCGGCCGCGTCCCGCGAGGTGTTCCTGGAGCCGCAGGTGCCGGAAGCGGTACACGCCTCCGTGCCGCTGGAGCAGCCCCTGACGGTATGCGTCCCGCAGGAACTCCATGAGCGACCAGGGCACCCGTCCCAGGACCGCGAGCCACGCCTTGGAAACCACCCACACGAACCAGGGGCTCAGCACCACGAGCACCATCACGGCTCCGGTGAAGCACTCCACGGCGGCGGTCCAGGCGGTCATGGGTCCACCCCCGCTGAGCAGGCGGTTCACGCCCGTGCCGAGCCCGATGAGCGGGGCGACGACGCAGAGCGTGATCAGTGCGGTGCGGCGCTCGTCCGCGAGCAGGCCGTCGGGGGTGGTGGCGTCGACGTCGTCCGACGGCGCGGCGATCACGGCCATCACCAGGGCCGGCAGGACGAAGTCCAGCAGGGTCTCGGCGATGAAGGCGTCGGCGTGGTACGCACTCCCGCGCAGGAGCAGGAGCAGCACGGTCGGTACGACGAGGACGGCGGCGGCCGCCAGACCCCGCCGGGCGGAGACGGCACGGGACGCGGCGCGCAGGGCGGCGCCTGCCTTGAAGGGGTTGGCCCGGCGGCGCGGCTGCCAGAACCGGTCGCCGAACCAGAACAGCGTCGCCATCATCAGGCCCATGCCCTGGATGAAACCGCCCGTCAGATAGAGGTGCTCGAAAATGCGCGCCGGGAGGACGGAGTTCCCGTACGTGTCCTGCGCCCATCTGGTGAGCGTCAGCACCGACTCGGCGAGGGCGACGCAGATGGCGAACAGTGTGGGTACGGCGAGAAGGCGGGCCGCCCGTGCCCGGTTCAGCCGCCACCACGAGAACTCGGTGGTGCGGCGGCGGTCGAGTTCGCTGGCGAGGAACGTGAGCCAGCTCCGGGCGCGGGCCGCGTTCCAGCGGCCGGGCGCGTGCAGTCGCTCCGTGTCGTGGGCGAGGGGCGCGAAGGCCGCCGGGATCACCGCGTCCATCAGGTGGTTCTCGACGGCGTCGCGGGTGCGCAGTCGGCTTCGGTCGGTGAGGTTCGCCGGGTCGGCGTACGGGCCGCTGTAGGCGCGGCGGGCGAGCCAGATCATCAGCGGGGTCGTCAGCGCGCCGGCGAGCGGGCCCTCGGGGTGGTCGGCCAGGTCCTCGGCCACCTGGCCCCATCTCTCGTGCAGTGCGTCGGGTGATGTGAGCAGCAGGTGGCGGGCCGCGTCGCGGGGGGTGACCGGGAGTGCCTCGATGTCGGAGGCGCCGGCCACGCGCAGTCCGAGGGCGCGGTACTCGTCGGTGCGGGAGGCCAGCACGAAGCCCGACTCCCGTGGCGCGGAGTTCAGTTGGCGGACGACCGCGGCCCTGCGGTGGCCGGGGAGTTCATCGAGGCCGTCGAGCACGGCGAGCACGCGGCCGTCGCGCACCAGGCGGCGTGCCGGATGTTCCCCCTCCATCCGCGGCAGCCCAGGGTGGTCCCCCTGAACGCGCTCGACCAGCCAGTCGCGGAACGCCACGGTCTCCGCGTCCCACGACTCGAGCGACAGCAACACCGGAACGGGTGTGGTGCGGTCGCCGCGCACGCCACGGGTCACATCGCCCAGGTGCCGCTCGGCCAGGCGCACGACAGTCATGGTGAGCAGGGTCGATTTTCCGGAGCCGGGGCCGCCGAGTACGACGAGGCGGCGCGGGTCGAGTCGGCACAGGGTGTCGACGACGTCGCCGAGCCGGTCGCTGCGGACGGCGGCCCTGGTGTCCGCGGAGGGCGTCCAGCGCGCAAGCCAGCGCACGGCGAGCGGGGCGTCGGTGTCGCCGAGTTCCCACGCCGCGGCCTCGGCCGACCACCGCGCGCGGACGGCGCGGGCCAGTTCCTCGGCGGCGGTGTCCGTCGGATCGCGGCTGGGTGGCAGGTTCACCACGAGGGTGCCGTGAACATGTCCGACCTGGATCAGATACTCGACGGTGCTGTCGCGGACGATGTTGTGCACCTCGGACGGTGACTGCCAGACGTTCAGCCCCCGTTGATTGTCCATGAACAAATTGTGCCGAGGTGATGGGAGTACGTCACGCGCTTTACAGCGAGGGACATGGCCTGCACAGGGCCGAGGTGCCGCCGGTTTCCGCAGGTGGGCACCCTGCATGACTGTTTGACGCATAATGACCAGCAGACATCGGATGTCTGAGCAACAGGGAGGCACGCCATGGCAGTCACCGATGAGGCGATCGAGAAGATCAAGGGAATGATCGTCTCCGGCGCGCTGCGCCCCGGCGACCGCCTGCCGAAGGAGAGCGAGCTCGCGTCCGAGCTCGGGCTGTCCCGCAACTCGCTGCGCGAGGCGGTCCGGGCCCTTTCGCTGATCCGCATTCTGGACGTACGGCAGGGCGACGGCACCTACGTCACCAGTCTGGACCCGCAGCTGCTGCTGGAGGCGCTGAGCTTCGTCGTCGACTTCCACCGCGACGACACGGTCCTGGAGTTCCTCGCGGTGCGGCGCATCCTGGAGCCGGCGGCCACGGCGATGGCGGCCTCCCGCATCAGCGAGCAACAGCTGGACGCCCTGGGCGCCCAGCTGGACAAGCTGGGAGAGGCGCCGTCCGTGGAGGAGCTCGTGGCCTGCGACCTGGACTTCCACCGGGGCATCGTGCAGAGCTCCGGCAACTCGGTGCTCTGCTCCCTGCTCGACGGGCTCTCCGGTCCCACGACCCGGGCCCGTATCTGGCGCGGTCTCACCCAGGAGGACGCGGTCAGCCGCACCCTCCACGAACACCGCATGATCCTCGCCGCCCTCCGCGACCGTGACGGGGAGGCGGCCCGCTCGTGGGCCACGGTGCACATCGCGTCCGTGGAGCACTGGCTGCGCTCGACCCTGTGAACCGCCTCAGACAGCTCGGCCGGCGGGTGTTCCGGGACGGTGAACGGGGCAGTGATCCGTTCACTCCCCCTGTGCAAGGGGGCTGCGGAGGCCCCCGCGGCACGCCGTAAGGTTGGGACGTACGCGAGGGCACGTCGGAAGGAGGCGCTGGGTGATCGAGCTGGAGGGAGTTCCCGAGCTGATCGACCCAGTCATGGTGGCCGCGTTCGAGGGCTGGAACGATGCCGGCGACGCCGCTTCCACCGCGGTCGCGCATCTGGACAGAGAGTGGAAGGGCGAGGTTTTCGCGGCGCTGGACGCCGAGGACTACTACGACTTCCAGGTCAACCGCCCCACGGTGTGGATGGACGCCGGCGTACGCAAGATCACCTGGCCGACGACCAGGCTGTCGGTGGTCAGGGTCGGCGGTGAGAAGCCCCGGGACCTGGTGCTGGTCCGCGGCATCGAACCGTCCATGCGGTGGCGCTCGTTCTGCAACGAACTGCTGGGCTTCGCCCATGAGCTGGGCGTGGAGCTGGTGGTCATCCTGGGCGCCCTGCTCGGCGACACCCCGCACACGCGTCCGGTCCCGGTCAGCGGGGTCACGTCCGACCCGGACCTGGCCCGGCGGATGGACTTGGAGGAGACCAAGTACGAGGGCCCCACGGGCATCGTCGGCATCCTCCAGGAGGCGTGCACACACGCGGGCGTCCCGGCGGTCTCGCTGTGGGCGGCGGTCCCGCACTACGTGTCGCAGCCGCCCAACCCGAAGGCCACGCTGGCCCTCCTGAACCGTCTGGAGGACCTCATCGACGTACGCATCCCGCTGGGCGAGCTGCCCGAGGACGCGCGCGCGTGGCAGGTGGGCGTGGACCAGCTGGCCGCCGAGGACAGCGAGGTCGCCGAGTACGTGCAGACGCTGGAGGAGGCACGGGACACCGCCGAGCTGCCCGAGGCGTCCGGCGAGGCCATCGCCCGCGAGTTCGAGCGCTATCTGCGCAGACGGGACGGCGGCGGGCCGGGCCCGTCCCCGGGCGGACACGCCACGGCGGACGGCAGCGACACCGCCTCGTACCTGCGGGACAACCCCGGCGGCCGGACACGTCCGCCGAAGCCGCAGCGGCCGGGACCCGACGACGACGAGTCGTCGGACGACTGAGACACCGGAAAGGGGCGGTGCGCACGGCGCACCGCCCCTCTCGTCCGTGTGCTCGGTGTGCTCGGTGGTGTGCTGGGTGTTCGCGCCGGTCAGCGCTTGACGGCGACGACGGCGTACGTCGTGTCCGGCGTCGGCGTGGTGGTGAACCGGGCGTTGGGCAGGTAGAGCGTCCCGTTGTACTCGGCCACGGTGGTCGGCACGTCGAAGTCCGGGTCCGTGACACGCTTCTGGAAGACGCCGCTGGTGCCGTCCGCGGCAAGCGTGAACACGTCGATCGCGTTCTGCCGGTTCTGCACGACGTACAGCGTCCGCCCGATCAGCAGCAGTCCGTCGCCGTTGGTGAGGGGGGCCGCGTCACCGAGGTCGACCAGCCTGGTGACCCCGGTCCTCGGGTCGACGCGGTGGAGACCGCCGACCCCGGACTGTACGACGAGAAGCGCCTTGCCGTCGGGGGTGCGTGTGATGCCGTTGGCGTTCACGACCTCGCCGGGGACCTGGCTCCAGTCGCCGCTCAGGGTGATCCGCACGACGTCGTCCGCGTCCGGCAGCGCACCGCCCCGGCCGAGCGGCAGGGCGTACAGCGCGGGCTGGAACGAGTCCGTGAACCAGGCCGTGCGCGGGGTCAGGAACAGGTCGTTGGCGAAGGTCGGGGTCGCCGTGGTGAACCGGTACGACGCGAGGATCTCCCCCGTACGGGCATCCACCACGCGGGCGCCCTCACCGCGTCCGGCGACGAACAGCCGCCCCCGGCCGTCGAGTTTGAGCCCGACCGACGGCGTTCCGGGCCCGGTCGAGATGGTCCGGCCCTCTCCGGTGCGCAGGTCGGCGCGGTATATCGAGCCGTCGCCCAGCGAGCCGAGGTAGGCGTACGGGCCGCCGCCGATCGTGATGCCCTCGGGGCGGAAGCCGTCCGGCAGCGGGATCACGCCGGGCCCGGTCTTCGCCGGTCCCGCGGCCGCTTCGGCCGGTGATCCGAGGAGCACGGCACCGGCGGTCACGGCTCCGGCCATGAGCATGCCGCGCCGGCTGAGGTGGTGGGCGAGGGCTGAGTGCGGGGGTGCAGGTGCCACAGCGCGTCCTTCCGCGTGGGGACCGGCAGTTGGCCGGTCGGGCGGTCAACTTCCGCTGTCACCCCATCACATGTCGCACGCACCCGCAGCAAACAACAGTCGTCCGACAGCGTCTCGACAGGGTCCCGACAGCGGCCGGCCGGATGGTGACGCCACGTCTGCTCCGGAAGGACACAGGGCGCCGGGCGGGAGACGACCCGCCCGGCGCCCCGTGGGCAGCGATCTACAGGGCCACGCCGAGGAGAGCGTCCACGGCACGTGACACCACTCCGGGCGCGCCCTCGTCCGTACCGCCCCGTTCCTTCTGGAGGGCGGCCCAGCGGTCGACCGCGGCAAGCGCGGCCGGGGCGTCCAGGTCGTGTCCGAGGGCTTCCCGGATCTCCTCGACCAACGCCTCCGCGGGCGGGCCGTCGGGCCGTGACACGGCGGCGCGCCAGCGGCCGACCCGCGCGACGGCGTCCGCGAGGACCTGGTCGGTCCACTCCCAGTCGGCACGGTAGTGGTGGGCGAGCAGGGCGAGCCGTATGGCCGCGGGGTCGACGCCGCTGCGCCGCAGCGTGGACACGAAGACGAGATTGCCCTTCGACTTCGACATCTTCTCGCCGTCGAGAGCGACCATCCCGGCGTGGACGTACGCCTTGGCCATGGGGAACTCACCGGTCAGCACCTGGGCGTGCGAGGCGCCCATCTCGTGGTGCGGGAAGACGAGGTCCGATCCCCCGCCCTGGACGTCGAAGCCCATGCCGAGGTGGTCGAGGGCGATGGCGACGCACTCGATGTGCCAGCCGGGCCGGCCACGGCCGAGCGAACCGCCGTCCCAGCTGGGCTGGCCCTCACGGGCGGCCATCCAGAGCATCGGGTCGAGCGGGTTCTTCTTGCCCGGGCGGTCCGGGTCGCCACCGCGCTCGGCGGACAGCAGGCGCATCGCGGCGGCGTCCAGGTTGGACACGCTGCCGAAGTTCGGGTCGGCCTCGACGGAGAAGTAGACGTCGCCTTCGAGTTCGTACGCGGCGCCGGCGTCCCGCAGCCGCTCGACGAGCGGGACGATTCCGGGTATCGCCTCGACGGCACCGATGTAGTGCTGCGGGGGCAGCATCCGCAGGGCGGTCATGTCCTCGCGGAAGAGGGCGGTCTCCCGCTCGGCGAGGCCCGCCCAGTCGACGCCGTCGCGGTCCGCGCGCTCCAGCAGCGGATCGTCGACGTCTGTGACGTTCTGCACGTAGTGGACCTGCCGCTTGGTGTCGAGCCACACGCGCTGCACGAGGTCGAACGCGTTGTAGGTCGCCGCGTGACCCATGTGGGTCGCGTCGTAGGGAGTGATCCCGCAGACGTAGAGACGGGCGACGGGACCGGGGTCGAGGGTGACCAGACCGCCGGTCGCGGTGTCGTGGATCCGGAGGTCGCGGCCCTTGCCGGGCAGGGCGGGGACCTCAGAAGCGGGCCAGGCATGCATGTCATGAGCCTAACCGGATGGAAGTTCCGCATACGAACCGGACCGGGCCGGATGGCCGGGACGGCACTCTTGCGCGTTCCCTCCGGGTATGCGGGGGGCGGCGTGTGGGTGCCCATGTGGTGGGCGGCGCCGTGAGGTGTGGGCGAGCGGGCGCGGGCGGTCTCGGGTGCCTGTCGTTCGTACGCGGGTGCGGGTCGTGTGTGGCTGGTCGCTCCCCCACTCTCGGCTGCGCTCGAGCGGGGGGACCCCCATCGCGGCGGAGCCGCATATCGATACAGCCCCGCGCCCCTTGCGGGGCGTCTCAGACCGGGGGCCAGGGGATCGCCGGCCACTCGCCCGACGGCTCCGGGTGGGTGCCGGACGTGAGCAATGCCTCGACCCGAGCACGGGTGGCGTTCAGTTCGGCGGTGGTGATCAGCTCCGCCAGCCGCAGTGCCAGTGCACCGTCCTCGCCCAGGCCGGCCCGCAGTGTGGTCAGTGTCTCGGTCGCCTCCTGGGTCAGGGGCTCGCTCGCCCACCCCCACAGCAGTGTGCGCAGCTTGTTCTCGACGTTGAAGGTGACCCCGTGGTCGATGCCGTACAGCCGGCCCCCGTCGCCCGGCAGCAGATGGCCGCCCTTGCGGTCGGCGTTGTTGATGACCGCGTCGAGCACGGCGAGCCGCCGCAGCCGCGCATCGTCGGCGTGCACGAGCAGAGCGGTCTTCCCGTCGCCGACCTCGGCGAACGCGATCGCCTTCCAGCCGTCCCCCGGCTCCTCCCCGTCGACGAGGGCGAGGAGCTCGTCACCGGGCTGTCCGTCGACCCACAGCTGGCACATGCCCTCGCCGTACGGCCCGTCGCGCAGCACCGTGGGCGGTACGAGCCCCCAGCCGGTCGCCTCGGAGACCTCGTAGGCCGCGACCTCGCGCTGGGCGAGCGTGCCGTCGGGAAAGTCCCACAGGGGTCGCTCGCCCGCGACGGGCTTGTAGATACAGGCGGCCTCCCGGCCCTCGTACGCCACCGTGCAGTACAGCGCCGCGTTGGACGCCTCCCGGATACGGCCGCGCACCGTCAGCTCGCCCTCGGCGAGCAGTTCGGCGGAGGTCACGCTCCGCGGCGGTATCCGTTCTGGCGCGGACATACGTGTCCCTCCGGGTCGAGCGGCAGGCTGCACAGCGGGCACGGCGGGCGTCCCGCGTTGACGACGTCGAGGGCGCGCTTGGCGAAGGACCTGGCCTGCGCGCCGCTGAGCCGGACGCGGAGCATCGGCGGACCGTTCTCCTCGTCCTGGAGCAACCTCTCCTCGGCCTCGGCCAGGTCCTCCTCGGAGTCGGCGTCCAGCTCCACCAGGGCCTGTGCCTCGACGATCATGCGTTGCTCGTCACCGTCCCAGGCCAGCGCCATCGTGCCGACCCGGAACTCCTCCTCGATCGGCGTGTCCAGCGGAGCCGTGTCGGAGACCTCGGAGGGGGCCACGGCCGGAACGGCGGCGCTGCCGCCACTGCGCCGTACGACCTCGTCGAGCAGCTCGTCCATGCGCTCGGCGAGGGCGGCCACCTGCGTCTTCTCCAGGGCGACACTGGTGACGCGCTGACCCGCGGTGGCCTGCAGGAAGAACGTACGGCGCCCGGGCAACCCGACCGTACCGGCCACGAAGCGGTCCGGGGGGTCGTAGAGGAACACCTGACGGGACACGTCCTGTCTCCATTGGAATCGACGTCGGGACCGACCGCTGCGGCTGCTGACACGTGCCGTACCGCTGCGACCGCTTCACCCTACTGCGGTTGACGATCAC
The DNA here is from genome assembly GCF_009377235.1 of Streptomyces acidicola. GTDB lineage: Bacteria > Actinomycetota > Actinomycetes > Streptomycetales > Streptomycetaceae > Streptomyces > Streptomyces acidicola. Next base: position 3,027 of record NZ_VMNX01000112.1, on the reverse strand, counting down.
GGTGCGCCCGCATCACCTCCGACCGGAGCGTCGGGGCTCGGCGGCTCCTCCCGGGGGGCAAGTGACGCGAAATCCCCGGTGTCACCGAGGCGAACGAGAAACGGCCGCAGCCGCGTGTAGCGGATCGCGGTGATGGAGCACGGTTCCACGGAGACCCTCTGGAAGAGGTCGAGATGGAGTCCGAGCGCGTCCGCCACGAGGGACTTGATGATGTCGCCGTGCGAACACATGACGTACACGGCGTCGGCGCCGTGATCGCGCTCCACGCGCGCGTTCCACTCGCGTACGGCCGCGACGGCACGGTCCTGCATCGCCCGCATCGACTCGCCGCCGGGAAACACGGCCGCCGAGGGATACGCCTGGACGACCTGCATCAGCGGCTCGTCGTTGAGCTCGGCGAGCTTGCGGCCCGACCAGTCGCCGTAGTGGGCCTCTCCGATGCGTTCGTCGGTGTGCGGGCTGAGTTCCGGGCGGGCGTCGAGGAGTGGCTGGATCGTCTCCTGGCAGCGCTGCAGCGGGCTGGTGACGACCTCGGAGATCGGCAGCCCGGCGAGGCGCCCGGGCAGCGCGGCGGCCTGCGCGGCGCCGCGTTCGTCCAGGGCGACGCCGGGCGTCCAGCCGGCGAGCACCCCCGAGGTGTTGGCGGTGGACCGTCCGTGCCGGACGAGGATCAACGTGGGCATGCCGCCCAGCGTAAGCGTCCGGCGGGGTGCGTCGGCCACCGTACGGCGGGACTGCTGCAGCTCGGCCCCGCGGCGGTGCACCACTACGTGGACTACGTGGGCATGGACGTGGCGGGCGGGCTGGAGACCGACCGGGAGGAGTGCGTGGAGCGGTACTCGTGCTCCACGCGCGCGTGCCGTCCGGGCGCTACGCGAACTCGGCGGACGCGGTCGCAGGTCCGCCGAGGGCGTCGCGGCGCTCGGGCATCTTCAGGGAGACCATGCGGCGCCAACCGCCGAGCCTCTCGTACAGGTAGACGGCGTGGATGCCGGCGGCGAGGGCGGCGGCCTTGGCCTTCGGCCAGCCGAGGATGCGGCCCATGCCGGCCATCACGGCGAGGCTGACGTCCCGGTAGATGCGGATCTCGGCGCGGGCGCACTCGCGGAGGGTGCGCTGGATCATGCGGCCGTGGCCCGCGGTCGCGAAGCGCAGCAGCTCCTCGTGGCAGTAAGCGAGGTGGTTGTCCTCGTCGTTGGAGATCATCCTGACCGCGCGCCCGATGTCGGGGTGGTCGGCGAAGTACTTGCGGAGGAGCTGCATCTCCTCGGAGGCGCGCTGTTCGGTGACCCTGCTGTGAGCCAGGTAGGTGACGATGTCCTCGACGGTGAGCGGCTGGTCGCTCTTGAGTTTCTCGTGGGCGAGGCCGATGCCGCTCCGTTCCAGGAGCATGGTGTAGTCGGTGGCCGGCGGGACCTCGACCGGTTCGAGGCCGCGCTTCTTCATGAGGGCGTTGAAGATGCGCCCGTGCTTGTCCTCGTCGGCGCCGTGGCGGCTGATCTTGGGTGCGAGCGCGCGCTCGCTCTGCGGGACGAGCGCGGCGATGCGGGCGTTCTCCCAGCCTCCCTGCGACTCCCCGCTGGCGGCGATGGAGCAGAACAGCCGGAACGACTCGTCGTTGTCGAGGATCTCCTTGAACAGACTCTTGGCCGAAAGCATCTGAGGCACCTCTCTGCAGGGTTCCGCAAGGAACGAGTCAAATGCGGTGACAGGGGTGCGGCAACATGTGTGTCGGACAAATCCACCGAACGGCGGGTGGGCGGGCTCCGAGGAGCCCCGTAACCAAGCGGTGTGATGAAGCGTTGTGTCCCGTGACGGCCGTGGCGGGGAAGACCCCCCGAGCCCCCACCACGGCCGCGGAAACCTTTCCCTCCGCGGTTGTGCGAGCCCCGGGCTATGCGAGCCCGGACCGCTCCAGGGCCTCGGAGCCCGCCCGGAGCGAGGCGATCCGCTCCTCCAGCGTGAAGCCGGCGGGCGCGAGTGTGAGTGTGGTGACCCCGGCCTCGGCGTAGGCCTTCATGCGGTCGGCGATACGGTCGACGGAGCCGAGCAGCGTGGTCTGGTCGATCAGTTCGTGCGGGACGGCCGCCGCCGCACCCGTCTTGTCGCCGGCCAGGTACTTGTCCTGGATCTCGGCGGCCTCCTTCTCGTAGCCCATGCGCTGGGCGAGTTGGTTGTAGAAGTTCTGCTTGCGGCTGCCCATGCCGCCGACGTACAGCGCGGTGTAGGGGCGGAAGGTGTCGGCGAGGGCCGTCACGTCCTTGTCGTCGCCGGAGGCGAGAGGCAACGTCGGGCAGACGTCGAAGCCGTCGAGGGTCTTGCCCGCCTTCTCCCGGCCCGCGCGCAGGTAGGTGATCGCGGTCTCTTCGAGGTGGGCGGCGGACGGGAAGATGAGGAGGGCCCCGTCGGCGATCTCACCGGTCTGCTCAAGGTTCTTCGGTCCGATGGCGGCGATGTAGAGCGGGATGTGCTCGCGCTGCGGGTGCACGGTCAGCTTGATGGGCTTGCCCGGGCCGCCGGGCAGGGGCAGGGTCCAGTGCTCGCCCTCGTACGAGAGCCGCTCGCGGGTCATCGCCCTGCGGATGATCTCGACGTACTCGCGGGTGCGGGCGAGGGGCTTGTCGAACTTCACTCCGTACCAGCCCTCGGAGACCTGGGGTCCGGAGACGCCGAGGCCGAGGCGGAAGCGGCCGCCGGAGAGGGAGTCGAGGGTGGCGGCGGTCATCGCGGTCATCGCGGGCTGGCGGGCCGGGATCTGGAAGATGGCGGAGCCTACGTCGATGCGGTCGGTCTGGGCGGCGACCCAGCTGAGTACGGTGGCCGCGTCCGAGCCGTAGGCCTCGGCGGCCCAGCACACGGCGTAGCCGAGCCGGTCGGCTTCCTGGGCCACGGCGAGATTGTCCGCGTCCATTCCGGCGCCCCAGTAGCCGAGGTTGATCCCGAGCTGCATGGCCTTCCCCTTACTGATCAGTAACGTCCCTTGTGGCGTCGAGATTAGCGTGAGGGGGCGTTGGTGGGGAGCGGGGT
>NZ_VMNX01000111.1 GCF_009377235.1 Streptomyces acidicola | reverse complement strand
GGGGAGGGGGGAGGGGGTGACCGCTGTTTCTTGACGGCTACGGCTCCCGCTGATCCTTGACGGCTATTCCTTGACGGCTCCCGCGTTGGCGCCCTGCACGAAGTACCGCTGGAAGCAGAAGAACAGCGCGGCGACAGGCAGGGTGGCCAGCAGGGCCGCGGCGAGCTTCAGGGGGTACTGGGTGCCGCCGCCCAGGCCGCCGGACACCATACGGGCGAGACCGGTGGTCAGGGTTTCGTACTGGCTGGACTGGGTGGACACCAGGAAGTGGGTGAACTCGTTCCACGAGGACTGGAACGCCAGGATGGTCACGGTGATCAGAGCCGGGCGGGCCATGGGCAGGACCACCGACCAGTAGGTGCGGAAGACGCCGGCGCCGTCGACGCGGGCGGCCTCCTCCACTTCCCGGGGGATCGACTCGAAGAACTGTTTCATGATGAAGACCTGGGCCGCGTCCACCATCAACGGCACGATCATGCCGGTGTAGGTGTCGAAGAGCCCGAAGGTGTTGAGGACCAGGAACTTGGGGATCAGCAGGGCCACCGGGGGCACCGCCATGAAGGCGAGAAGGAAGCCGAACAGCAGGGTGCGGCCCGGGAAGCGCAGCCGGGCGAGCGCGTAGCCGGCCATGGAGGCGAACAGGACCCGTGCGACCGTGACCACGACGGCGACGACCGTCGAGTTGCCCAGCCAGCGCAGGAACGGCACCCCGTCGCCGGCCTGGCTCAGTCCGAACAGGCGCTGGTAGGCGGCGGTCGTCGGGGTGACCGGGATCAGCCCGAGGGGGTGGGAGGCCGCGTCCGGGTCCGTTTTGAACCCGGTCACCAGCTGGATCACGAACGGCATGAGGTACAGCAGTCCGAGCACCGCCACGGCCGTGTAGCCGAGGGCCCGCAGGGGCACGGGGAAGCGGCGGAGCACCGGCCGTACGCGCACCCGTGACGACGTGGGCTTCGCCCTCGTCCGGTTCTCCGAGATCCGGTTCTCCGAGAGCTTCATCGGGTCCTCCGGGGGCGGGGGGTGCGCTCGCGCAGCACGAAGCGTTGCAGGGCGGTCATGGTCAGGATCAGCGCGAGCAGGATGAAGGCGATGGCCATGCCCTGCCCGAAGTCGGCGTTGTCGAAGGCGGACGTGTACGACAGGAAGGCCGGCGTGAGGGTGGTGTTGCCCGGGGCTCCCTGGCCCATGACGTACACCTGGTCGAAGACCTGCCAGGTGGCGATCAGCCCGAGGGTGAGGACCAGGAACAGCACGGGGCGCAGGGCGGGAAGGGTCACGTAGCGCAGCATCTGGAAGCGGTTGACGCCTTCGATGGCGGCGGATTCCTCCAGCTCGCGCGGGATGTCCTGGAGGGCCGCGAGGAAGATCAGCATGAAGGTGCCGGAGGTCGTCCACACGGCGAGCAGGATGATCGTGCACATCGCGACGGACGGTCCGGACAGCCACTCGAACCAGGACAGTCCCAGGAAGGAGTGGTCGGCGAGGAAGCCCGAGGGGTTGTCGGAGTCGACGATGCCGAGGCCGCCGAGCAGGAGCGAGAGCACACCGCGGGGGTCGTTGAACCAGTTCGGGCCCTTCACCCCGATCCAGGACAGCGCGGTGTTGACCGCGCCGCTGCCCTGGAACAGGAAGAGGAAGACCGTGGAGACGGCGATCGAGCTGGTGACCGAGGGGAAGAAGAACGCGGTGCGCAGGGCGCCACGCCCGCGCAGCAGCTTCTGGTTGACGATGAGCGCCAGTGTCAGCGCGAGGCCGGTCTGCAGCGGCACGGTGAGCAGCACGTAGTAGGCGTTGTTGCGCAGCGAGGTCGCGAACAGGGTGCGGTCGAGTCCGTCCTGCGTGAGCAGGTCCCGGTAGTTGTCCAGGCCGACGAACTGTGCGTCCGTGCTGAAGGGGTTGGACTGGCCGTCCCAGTGCAGCAGGCTCACCCACAGCGCCATGAGGATCGGCAGCACCATGAACAGGCCGAGGATGATCACCATGGGGCTGACGAACAGCCAGCCCCAGGCGCCTTCGCCGCGGCGCCCCGCACGCGGGGCGGGGTTGGCGCGGGGCGCCGCGGCCGGGCCGGACCCGCCGGGCGCGTCAGGTGCGCCCGGCGAGTCGGCCGTACGGGGACCCCCGCCCGCGCGGGAACGCGGGGTCGGGCGGGGGTGTGATGACGTACGCGGGGACACGGTGGCTCAGTTGCCCTTCGTGAGGGCCTGTTCGCCGTTGCGCTGGAGGTCGGCGAGGATCTTCTTCGGGTCGGTGTTGGGCAGCGCCGCGATGTCGGTGTTGAACTGGGTGAGCACCTTCTCGAAGCCCGGGACGGTCACCGGGCCCTGCGCGTAGTCGGAGGCGTCGACCCAGGCCTTGGCGGCGGGATTCTTCGCCGCGTACTCGGCCAGGGCGGTGGTGCGGGAGGGCATCACGCCGAACGCGTCCGCGTTCTTCATCATCTGCTCGCTGGTGGTCAGGTACTTCACCAGGTCCACGGCCGCCGCCCGGTGGGCGCTCTCCGCGGCCACGCCCCAGCACTGGCTGAAGGCGAGCGTGCCCTTGCCGGCCGGTCCGGCGGGCAGCGGGACCGCCGTGTACTTCACGTCCGGGTAGTCGGCCGTCATCCCGCCGATGAGCCAGTTGCCCTCGATGGTCATGGCGGCCTTGCCCTTGCCGAGGGCCTCACCGCCCCAGTTGGTGTCGACCTGGTTGGCGTACTTCATGGAGCCGGACTTCAGCAGTGACCGGACGTAGTCGAGCGCCTCGGCGTTCTGCGCGCTGTCGGCGGTCATCTTCGTCTGGTCGGCGTTGGTTATCCAGCCGCCGGCCTCGCGCATGAAGACACCGACCCGCGCGTACTCGGCGCCGGTGACCAGCCCGGTGACGTCGCCCTTGGTCAGCTTGTCGGCGACCGTCTTCAGCTGGTCCCAGGTGGTCGGGTAGTCCTTCTCGGTCAGCCCGGCCTTCTTCCACAGGTCGTCGTTGATCGCCAGGGCCAGGGTGGAGGTGTCCTTGGGCAGGCAGACCAGCTTCCCGTCGTAGGTGAAGGAGGTGCGCAGCTGCTCGGAGAAGTCGTCCGCGTCCTTGACCTGGTCGCCGTAGGCGTAGAGGGAGCCGCCCTTGGCGTAGTTCGCGAACTGGTCGGAGTTGACGTAGAAGGCGTCCGGCGGCTTGTGCCCGGCGAACGACTGGGCGAGCTGCTGGTTGATGTCCTTGGCGACCTCCACGGTCACCGTGTTGCCGGACTGCTTGGCGTACGCGGCCGCCGCCTCCTTGACGGCCTTGGTCTCGGCGTCGCCCGAGGAGGCGATCAGCACCGTCAGGTTCTGCTGGGAACTGCTGTCCTGCTCGGTCTTCTTGTCGTCACCAAAATTCGACGAGCAGCCTGTGACGGCCAGCATGGCCGCACAGGTGACGAGGGCCGCGGTGGCCATACGGTTGGGCATGACTTCCTCCGAGGGTTACGGGTGGTAGCTGCGGCTCCGCCCCGGGCACACGGGGACGTGGGCCCGGGGTGTGGGGGTGGAGGAGAAAAAGCGTTTCTATGTGCGACGGGACCGGTCCGACAGGGCACGATCCGGTCGCCGGGTGGGACCTAGCCGCCGCCGGCCGGCGAGGCGGTGGCGCTGTCACGCACGACCAGGGAAGGCTCCAGCAGGATCCGTTCGGGTGGTGCGTCGGGGGCGGCCATCCGCGCCAGCAGCAGCCGTACGCACTCCCGGCCGATCGCCTCCAGCGGCTGGGCGATGGAGGACAGCGCGGGGAAAAGGAGCTCGGCGGTCGGCGAGTCGTCGAAGCCGATCACGGCGACGTCACGGCCCGGGGTCTGCCCGCGCTCGCGCAACGTCTGGTAGCAGCCGAGCGCCAGCATGTCGCTGGCCGCGACCACCGCGGTCGCGCCCCCGTCCAGGAGCGGTTTCACGGCGGCACGGGCCACGTCGCTGTCGTTCACGCTGCTCTGCCCGCGCCGCCCGCGGGTCGGCAGCCCGTGTCGTCGCATGGCGCGCTGCCATCCCTCGGCACGGTCGTCACCGGCACTGGATGAACCGCGCTCCCAGCCCAGGAAGGCGATCTTGCGATGTCCCAGGGCGACCAGGTGCTCGACCGCGGCGTCCGTGCCCGAAGCGCCGTCGACGTCGACCCAGTCACCGATGGGGCGTCCCGACCACATCCGGCCGAACCCGACGAACGGCACGCCCCGCTTGGTCAGCCACGCCTGGCGCGGGTCGCCCCGCTCGGTGCCGCTGAGCACGAAGCCGTCGACCTCGTGCTGGTCCAGCAGTTCCTCGTAGCCGTCCAGGGTCGGGCCGCCGGGCGGGCAGGCGAACAGCAGGATCCGGTAACCGGCCTCTTCCGCGGCCTGGGACACGGCGTGCAGAAAGCGGTCCAGAACCGGATAGCTGAAGGCGGCGGACTGGATGCCGTAGCCGATCAGCTTGCTGGAACGGGTACGCAGCGTCTGCGCGGCGCGGCTGGGCCGGTAGCCCATCTCGTCGATCACACGGCGGACCCGCTCCAGGGTCTCGGGGCGTAGCAGGTCCGGCGAGTTGATCGCGTTCGACACGGTCTGCGAGGAGACTCCGGCGCGCCGGGCGACCATGGCGAGGGTCACCGGGCCGCCTTTGGCCGAGGAACTGTTGCTGGAGCGGGGCATGCGGGTCTCCGACGTGCAGAGAAAGCTACGGGCTTGGTTTTAGCGTTCCAAAAGCGTTGTCATCGCTCTGACGACTCGCTTAATGTCTTTTGAACGATCCAACGCTGAGAGGTTCTACTTCCTTGGACTCCACTGTCAAGCCCCAGGACACCAACGACTCGGTCACGGTCACGGCACCTTCTTCCGGGGGCCTGCAGCCGTTCCTGCACGACGCGGTGGTCACGCTGCACGCGCCGAGCCTCGTCATCTCGCGTGCGGACGGGCAGATCGGCGAGGGTGCCGACGGCGTCTACCACGGCGACCGCAGGGCGCTGTCACAGCTCACCGTCGCCGTCGAGGGCATCCCCCTGGCCCCGGTCGGCGGCGGGCTGCGGGGCGCCGACCGCGCGGAGTTCCGGTCCATCCTGCGTGGCCTCGGCGAGGTCACGCCGGACCCGGCCGTCGCCCTCCACCGCCGCCGCAGCACGGCCGCGGGCCGGTTCGAGGAGTGCTTCGACGTCACCAACGCGGGCGGCGAGCACGTCCGCTTCCGGCTGACGGTGACCGCCGGCACGGACCTCGCCGCCATGGACCAGGTCAAGTCGGGACACTCCCGTGAGCAGGTACCGGCCGAGGCCGCGGACGCCGACGCCGTCGGCCTGTCCTGGACCGGCGACGACTTCACCGCCCACCTGGTCACCGAACCCGCGCCGGACACGCTGGACGTGCCCGCGGGACGATTCTCGTACGACGTCGAACTGGCCCCCGGCGCCTCGTGGTCGGTGACGCTGACCTGCACGGCGGGGTACGCGGACGGCGACCAGTTCCCTGCCCCGCCCGCGGGCCAGGTGCCCTGGAGCACCCCCGTTCTGCGCAGCGCGGACCGCGGCCTGGACCGCTGGCTGGAGCAGTCCCTCGCCGACCTGGAGCGTCTGCGCCTGACGGACCCTCAGTCGGGTGAGGCCCGCCCGGACCAGTTCCTGGCGGCGGGCGCCCCCTGGTTCCTGACCCTCTTCGGCCGCGACGCGCTCCTGGCCGCCCGCATGATGCTGCCCCTCGGCACGGACCTCGCGGCCGGCACCCTGCGCACGCTCGCCCGCCGCCAGGGCGCCGTCACCGACCCGGCCACGGAGGAACAGCCGGGCAAGATCCTGCACGAAGTCCGCCGCGACACCCTCAAGTTCGCGGACAGGCTCTCCCTCCCCTCGGTGTACTACGGCACGGTCGACGCCACCCCTCTGTGGATCACCCTCCTCCACGACGCCTGGCGCTGGGGACTCGACCCGGCCGAGGTCGAACAGCTCCTGCCGCACGCGGAGGCCGCCCTCGCCTGGCTGCGCGACCAGGCGGACGTCGGCGGCGACGGCTTCCTCAAGTACATCGACCAGACCGGGCACGGCCTGTCCAACCAGGGCTGGAAGGACTCGGAGGACTCCATCCGCTATCGCGACGGCCGCCGCGCCCACGCGCCGATCGCCCTGTGCGAGGTCCAGGCGTACGCCTACGAGGCCGCCCGGGGCGGAGCCGCACTACTGCGCGCGTTCGGCCGGCACGGGGCCGACGAGTGGGAGGAATGGGCGGAGCGGCTCGCCACCCGTTTCCGCGCGCGGTTCTGGGTGGAGGACGAGCGGGGCGCGTACCCGGCGGTGGCGCTGGACGGCGACGGCAAGCCGGTCGACTCGGTCACCTCCGGCTTCGGCCACCTCCTCGGCACGGGGCTGCTCAACGCGGAGGAAAGCGCGCTGCTCGCGGCCCGGATCGCCGGACCCGGCCTCGACGCGGGCCACGGTCTGCGGACGTACAGCAGCGAAGCCGTGGGCTACAACCCGTACGGCTACCACGTGGGTTCGATCTGGCCGCACGACACGGCGATCGCCGTGGACGGCCTGGTAAAGGCCGGATTCCCGGACACCGCGGCCTCACTGTCGGCCGGCCTGCTGACCGCGTCCGCGGCCTTCGACGCCCGCCTCCCGGAACTCTTCGCCGGTCACGGTGCCGAGGAGAACCCGTACCCCGTCGCCTACCCGGCGTCCTGTCGGCCCCAGGCCTGGGCGGCCACCTCCTCGGTCCAGGTCCTCCGCTCGGCCCTCGGCCTGGAGGCCGACGTTCCCGGCGGCACGATCACGCTGTCCCCCACCTTCGCGGGGGCCTACGGTCCGCTGACGGTGACCGGGCTCCAGGTCGGCGGAGGCCGGCTGGACGTCAAGCTCGCGGCGGACGGATCGGTGGAGGTGGTGGCGCCCGAGGGGCTGACCGTGATCACCCCCTGACCGGCGATCCGGGCACGGATCACCCGGGACACCACCACCGTGAACAGGCGTCGAAACGCCAGGAAGCAACGGAGGCGAGACCAGCAGTGCCCAGGCCGCGGAGTTCCCCACGGGCGACCGCGGCGCTGCTGGTCGCCTCCGGGGCGCGGACGGCATGAACTCAGCGACCTGTGAACGGGATACTTCTCGGATGATCACGCCTCCGGAGTTCGCATCACCACGTGACTACGTAACTCACCTTGAGGACCTCGGCTTCTGGCGGCCGTACGTCGCCGACATCCTGAAACGCCATGGCCTGGCCGACCCGGACGAAGGGATCGTGGCCGGAACCGGCGGAACGTATCCGACGTACCTCTGCGGCGACGTCGTGATCAAGCTGTTCGGCCACCTGCCCTCCTGGCGCGGCGGCAGCGTCGCCGAGACCGCCGCGCACGAGTTGCTGGCCGCTCACCCCGACATCGCCGCGCCGAAACTGCTCGGCCGGGGCCGGCTGTTCGATGATCCGGCCGAGCCCTGGCCCTACCTGATCACCACACGCATGCCCGGTGCTTCACTGGAGAGCAACGGCGCGGTCACCCCGGAACAACGACTCGCGCTCGCCGAGGACTTGGGCCGGCAGGTCCGCAAGGTCCACGCCCTCGATCCTCAGGGCATCGTCAGCGACCTCGATCTGCCCGTCCTCGATGTGACGACGGCCTGCGCGCGGAGTTCGCTCCCGGTACATCTGGTCGCGCAGGTCCAGGACTACCTCGACGGGCTCGGGGACTTCGACCGGGTCGTGGTCCACGGTGACATCACCGCACGTCATTCGTTCATCGAGAACGGGCGGTTCACGGGAGTCATCGACTGGGGCGACGCCATGGTGACCGACCGGCACTATGAGCTCTGCCAGATACACCGCGACGTCTTCCGCTGCGACAAGACCCTGCTCCGCGCGTTTCTGGACGCCAGTGCCTGGCCAGTCGCGAAGGATTTCGCGCGACAGACCATGGGGCACGCCCTTCACCGGCAGGCTCGCGGCGTCGCCCAGCACCACACCATGGACGTCTTCGAACCAGTGGCCGCGCTTCTCCCGCTCCAGGACATCGCGACACTGGACGAACTCGCCGCGGAACTCTTCGAGGTCTAGCACGCGCTGATGGCCGAGAACGGCGTACTGGCCACTCGGCCCGAGGAAGCCTCCGACATGGCCGCACGCATCCGCGAGCGCATCGCGGCCCGGGGCGGGCTCACGGCGCGGTAACCGCATCACCTGGCCGTCCTTCGCGGCGTCCGATACACACGGCCCCGGGCGGGATCGACTCCCGGCCGGGGCCGTGCACCTGCCCGGACGTCAGTCCAGCGACGTCATCACGTGCTTGATCCGCGTGTAGTCGTCGAACCCGTACGCCGACAGGTCCTTGCCGTACCCGGACTGCTTGAAGCCGCCGTGGGGCATCTCCGCGACCAGCGCGATGTGCGTGTTGATCCACACGCAGCCGAAGTCGAGCGCCTTGGACAGCCGCATCGCGCGCGCGTGGTCCTTGGTCCAGACGGAGGAGGCGAGGGCGTACTCGACGCCGTTCGCCCACTGGATCGCCTGGGCCTCGTCCGCGAAGGACTGGACGGTGATGACCGGTCCGAAGACCTCCTTCTGGATGATCTCGTCGTCCTGCTTCAGGCCGGAGACGACGGTCGGCGCGTAGAAGTAGCCCTGCTCGCCGACCTGGTGGCCGCCGGTCTCGACCTTCGCGTGGGCGGGCAGCCGCTCGATGAAGCCGGAGACCTGCTTGAGCTGGTTCGGGTTGTTGAGCGGCCCGAACAGCACGTCCTCGTCGTCCGGCCGGCCGGTCTTGGTCTCGGCGGCGGCCTTGGCGAGCGCGGCCACGAACTCGTCGTGGATGGACTCGTGCACGAGGACGCGCGTGGCAGCCGTACAGTCCTGGCCCGCGTTGAAGAAGCCCGCGACCGAGATGTCCTCGACTGCCTTGGGGATGTCGGTGTCCTCGAAGACGACGACGGGGGCCTTGCCGCCCAGCTCCAGGTGGACGCGCTTGAGGTCCTTGGACGCGGACTCGGCGACCTGCATACCGGCGCGCACGGAACCGGTGATGGACGCCATGGCCGGGGTGTCGTGCTCCACCATCAGACGGCCGGTCTCGCGGTCGCCGGTGACGACGTTGAAGACGCCCTTGGGCAGGATCGAGCCCAGGATCTCGGCGATCAGGACGGTGGAGGCCGGGGTGGTGTCCGACGGCTTCAGCACGACGGTGTTGCCCGCCGCGATCGCCGGGGCGAACTTCCACACGGCCATCATCATCGGGTAGTTCCAGGGCGCGACCTGCGCGCAGACGCCGACCGGCTCGCGGCGGACCATCGAGGTCATGCCCTCCATGTACTCGCCGGCGCTCCGCCCCTCCAGCATGCGGGCCGCGCCCGCGAAGAAGCGGATCTGGTCGACCATCGGCGGGATCTCCTCGGTGCGGGTCAGCCCGATCGGCTTGCCCGTGTTCTCCACCTCGGCCGCGATGAGGTCCTCGGCCCGCTCCTCGAAGGCGTCCGCGATCCTCAAAAGCGCCTTCTGGCGCTCGGCGGGTGTCGTGTCGCGCCAGCCGGGGAAGGCAGCGGCGGCGGCCTCCATCGCGGCGTCGACGTCCGCGGGCCCGGACAGCGGAGCCGTCGCGTAGGCCTCGCCGGTCGCGGGATTGACGACCTCGGTGGTCCGCCCGTCGGCGGCATCGCGGAATTCACCGTTGATGTAGTTGCGCAGACGACGCAGCTCGGTGCTCACTGCCGACCCTCCAAGTTCTCGTGTCCCGAGTCCGGATGTGCCCGGGTGTCCAATCTCTGAGACATCCACACTAGTCCGCTCAGCCACGTTTTCAACAGCACCGATCCCAGAAGAGCTACGGAATCCGCAAACCTTGGGCGCGTAAACAACGAATTTCATCGATTGAGCCTTGCAAAACTGTTGACTCCTCGTGCACAGTGAGCCCGTGGCCAGTCGAAGCGCAGACCCCAGGGACTCCCGGGACACCCGCGAGTCCAGGAACGGCACCCCGCACCTGGATGCCGTCTCCCTCGCCATCATCGAGCAGCTCCAGCAGGACGGCCGCCGGCCGTACGCCGCGATCGGCAAGGCGGTGGGCCTCTCCGAGGCGGCCGTACGGCAGCGCGTCCAGAAGCTGCTCGACCAGGGCGTGATGCAGATCGTCGCCGTCACGGACCCGCTCACCGTGGGTTTCCGCCGCCAGGCGATGGTCGGCGTCACCGTCGAGGGCGATGTGGAGTCCGTGGCCGACGCGCTGAGCTCCATGGGCGAGTGCGAGTACGTGGTGATGACCGCCGGCTCCTTCGATCTCATGGTGGAGATCGTCTGCGAGGACGACGACCACCTCCTGGAGGTCATCAACAAACGCATCAGGGCCGTCCCCGGAGTGCGCTCCACCGAGAGCTTCGTCTACCTGAAGCTCAAGAAGCAGACCTACATGTGGGGGACCCGATAACCGTGAGGACCCGATAACCGTGAGCACCGACAGTTCCAAGGACCTCAGCCGGACCGCGTACGACCACCTGTGGATGCACTTCACCCGCATGTCCTCGTACGAGAAGTCCCCCGTCCCCACCATCGTGCGGGGCGAGGGCACCTACATCTACGACGACAAGGGCAAGCGCTACCTCGACGGCCTCGCCGGCCTGTTCGTGGTCCAGGCGGGGCACGGCCGCACGGAGCTCGCCGAGACCGCGGCCAAGCAGGCGCAGGAGCTGGCCTTCTTCCCGGTGTGGTCCTACGCCCACCCGAAGGCGGTGGAGCTGGCGGAACGCCTGGCCCACTACGCGCCCGGCGACCTGAACAAGGTCTTCTTCACCACCGGCGGCGGCGAGGCGGTCGAGACCGCGTGGAAGCTCGCCAAGCAGTACTTCAAGCTCACCGGCAAACCGACCAAGTACAAGGTCATCTCCCGCGCCGTCGCCTACCACGGCACCCCACAGGGCGCCCTGTCCATCACCGGCCTCCCTGCTCTGAAGGCCCCCTTCGAGCCGCTCGTGCCGGGCGCGCACAAGGTCCCGAACACCAACATCTACCGCGCACCGATCCACGGCGGTGACCCTGAGGCCTTCGGCCGCTGGGCCGCCGACCAGATCGAGCAGCAGATCCTCTTCGAGGGCCCCGAAACGGTCGCGGCGGTCTTCCTGGAGCCCGTGCAGAACGCGGGCGGCTGCTTCCCGCCCCCGCCCGGCTACTTCCAGCGGGTGCGCGAGATCTGCGACCAGTACGACGTGCTCCTGGTGTCGGACGAGGTCATCTGCGCCTTCGGCCGGCTCGGCACGATGTTCGCCTGCGACAAGTTCGGCTACGTCCCGGACATGATCACCTGCGCCAAGGGCATGACCTCGGGCTACTCCCCGATAGGCGCGTGCATCGTCTCCGACCGCCTGGCCGAGCCCTTCTACCAGGGCGACAACACCTTCCTGCACGGCTACACCTTCGGCGGCCACCCCGTGTCGGCGGCGGTCGGCGTCGCCAACCTGGAGCTGTTCGAGCGCGAGGGCCTGAACCAGCACGTGCTCGACAACGAGGCGGCCTTCCGCTCCACGCTGGAGAAGCTGTACGACCTGCCGATCGTCGGCGACGTCCGCGGCAACGGCTTCTTCTACGGCATCGAACTCGTCAAGGACAAGGCCACCAAGGAGACGTTCGACGACGAGGAGACCGAGCGGATCCTGTACGGCTTCCTGTCCAAGGCGCTCTTCGACAACGGCCTGTACTGCCGCGCCGACGACCGCGGCGACCCGGTCGTCCAGCTCGCGCCGCCGCTGGTCTCGGACCAGGGGACGTTCGACGAGATCGAGCAGATCCTGCGGGCGACTCTGACGGAGGCGTGGACGAAGCTGTGACCGTCCGTGATCGTCACGGCTCCGATCAGGTGAGACGCTGATCAGGTGAGCCTCTGATCAACAATCGGCCCCGGAGTCACCCGTTCGAGTGAGAAACGGCGGCCCGGGGCCGCGTGCTGTCCGGCCCCGCCGTACCCGCTGCCTACCGTGCCCAGTGACCGATCGGCCCTGCCTTCGTTCCCCCGTACGGGGGACTCCCCACGGCAATCCTGATCTGAACCGAGGTGTACGCCCATGGTGGCCCCGCCGGACAACGACGTGCTCTGGGCACACGGCCTGACCCACACCCACGATGGCTCGCCCGCCCTCCACGGCGTGTCGATCGGCGTCCGCGAGGGCGAGATCCTCGCGGTCAGCGGCCCGCGCGGCAGCGGCAAGACCACGCTCCTGCGCTGCCTTTCGGGACAGGTGCTGCCGCAGCAGGGCGAGGTGTGGTTCAACAGCACACCCGTACACACCATGCGGCCGCACACCCGTGAGCGACTGCGCCGGGAGCGCTTCGGCTGGATCGACCCCGAGCCGGCCCTCGTCCCCGAACTGACCGCCTGGGAGAACGCTGCCCTGCCGCTGATGCTGCGCGGCACCGGCCGCCGGGCCGCCAAGACGGCCGCGCTGGAGTGGCTGGAGCGCCTGGACATCGGCGGCTGCGCCCGCAAGCGCCCGCACGCCCTGCTGTACTCCGAGCGCCAGCGCGTGGTCGTCGCCCGCGCGCTGGTCGGCTCCCCCACCGTGCTGTTCGCGGACGAGCCGACCGCGCCGCTGCACCGCGCCGAGTGCGCCCACGTCCTGCGGACCCTCGCGGCGGCGGCCCGTTCGCACCGGATCACGGTCGTCCTCGCCACCACGTGCGCGGAGACCGCCGCGCTCGCCGACCGTACGGTGTCGCTGCTCGACGGACGGCGCGTGCACTCCGTCAGCCTGCCCCAGGCCTCCGGGACGGAGGGCCGGGCCGCGTGCTCGCTCTCCGTCTAGCCCGCGGCGCCCCACCGGCCGTCCACCTGCGCCGCCTGCTGGTCACGGCGGCGTCGGCGGGCACGGGTTTCCTGCTGCTGTGCGCGCTGGGGCACGCGCTGGCGCACCCCGACGCGCCCGCTGGTTCCGTACTGCGGCTCGTGTGGTGCGGGGTGCCGCTGGCGGCCGCGGTGTACTTCGCGGTGGCGGTCGCCCGTACGGACCCGGGGACGCGTCCCCGCCCGGGCCTCGCGGCGATCGGCCTCGGCCCGGGCCGTCTGATGGCCGTCTCGGCGCTGACGACGGCCCTGTCCACCACGCTCGGCTCGCTGCTCGCCCTGCTGTACTTCCTCCTGCTGCGCGGTGACCTGACGGGTTTCCCCCTCGACGGCACCGCCCCGGACACCCTGGCCGCGGACCACCCCCTACCTCTCCCGGCAGCGCTGACACTGCTGTTGCTGGTCCCGCTGCTCGCCTCGCTGACGACCGCGCTGATGCTGCGCCCCCGGGGTGGCGCACCAGGACGCGCGGTGCAGTCGGACGGACTCCAGCGCAAGGAGATGGGGCGGTCCGCGGAACACCCGGCTGCCTCCGCGCGGCCGGAGGTGCAAGGCCCGGCGAACCGCCGGCACCGGAACAGGGAGCACTCGGCCGCGGCCCGGCACCAAGACGTGGAACACCCGGTCGGCCCCGACCACGAGGCCCCTGAACACGTCGCCGCCCCCGACCCCGAAGACGCCGAGCACCCGGCCGCCCCGCAGCGCCCGAAGGGCGAACACCCGGCCGCCGCCCAGCACCAGGAGACCCGGCAGCCGGGCGCCCACGGCACCCACGCCGACACCACCGCCCAAGCCGACATCCGCGCGCGCGCCCAAACCCGCGCCGAGCGTGGCAACACCGGCTCGCACGCCCTCTCCGAGGCGCTGGCGCTGGAGGCGTCCGGCTCGTACGCCCCGGCGCCCGGGACCGTCCAGGAGTCCGACCCCTACCGCTCCACCGCTCCCCGGCCCGCCCCCGGCGGCCTCACCTGGGGGATGGCCGTACTCGCCGCCGGACTCGCCTTCGAGATGTACGCGAGCCGTTCCGGTCCCGCCCCCGGCCTCGCGATCCCCGGCTCCGCGAACAGCCCGGCCGGAGTGCTCGGCGGCTGGACGCTCACGGCACTCGGGCTGATCCTCGCCGGGCCGGGGCTGACCCATCTGTGCGCGCTGCTGTTGCAGGCCGTACGGCCGGGGGCGCTGCGGTTGCTCGCCGGGCGCATCCTGCAGGAGGAGGCGCGCCGGATCGGGCGCCCCCTCGGTGTGGTGTGCGCGGTGGCCTCGGGCGCGTACGCCATGGCCACGCTGCAGTCCGGGGCGCGCCTCGACATGGGCCCGCTGACGGTGCTGGGCGCGGTCCTGGTCACCGGCTGCACGCTCCTCACGCTGGCGACGGCGGCGATCGAGGCGCGAAACACGCGCACGGCAACCGTTGCGGCCCTCCTGCGCCTGGGCGCGCCCGCGGCCGTGCTGCGCTCCGCGGCCCTGCTCCGCGCGGCCCTCCTGCTCGCCGTGTTCGGCTCGCTCACCTGGACGGTCGCGGCGCTCGCGGCCACGCCCCTGGCTCCCTGACCGACACCGCCGAGGGCGCCCGGACGCCGTAAGAGGGCCCGCCCGTGAGTCGGCTGCGCCGTCGCCGGAGAGCCGCCGCAAAGCGGACGGTGAGCCGGCGGAAAGCCGACAGAAAGGCCGACGGAAAGGCCGCTGGGAAGCCACCGGGAAGCCGCAGAAAGTCGTACGAAAAAATCCGCGAATCAGCGATGAGTTCCGCGCGGCACCACGGTCCACCCCCCGAACGGATCGACACCGATGGGAGAGACCGCGCATGTACCAGCAGATGATCTTCGTGAACCTGCCCGTGAGCGACCTGGACACCTCGAAGAAGTTCTTCACGGAGCTCGGCTACACGATCAACCCGCAGTTCAGCGACGACAACGCCGCCTGTGTGGTGATCAGTGACACGATCTTCGCCATGCTGCTGACCAAGCCGTTCTACCAGGGCTTCACGAAGAAGCAGATCGCGGACTCGGCCAAGACCAGCGAGGTGATGCTGTGTCTGAGTGCTCAGAGCCGCGAGAAGGTGGACGAGCTCGTCGACAGGGCGATCGGGGCAGGCGGCTCGGCGACCGGGGACACCCAGGACCAGGGCTTCATGTACAGCCGCGCCTTCGACGACCCGGACGGCCACACCTGGGAGGTCGTGTGGATGGACCCGGCGGCGGTCCAGGGCTGAGCACGCCTTGGCCGCGGTGGGCACGGGCCCTGCCCTCCGGGCGGACGGCGGGGAGTGCGACGACGGGGCCTAGCATGGGCGGGTGCAGACGAGCCCCGCCCACGCAGCCCACCACAACGACCGTGAGATCGAGACGCTGGAGGAGTTCGACGCCACCGTCTCGGCCCGCGGCACACTCGCCGGATTTCGCGTCCAGGGCGTGGATCTGACGGACCGTACAAGGGAGTTGCTCGCCACGGACACCACCGGCTCCGTCTTCCTCGGCTGCCCCATGCGGGAGAACGCCGAGGCGAAGATACGCACCGACGGCGCCCTGGTCTTCCCGCCCGTCCCTGACCTGCCCTTCGATCCCTACCGCGGTCATGTCTACACACCCGACGAGCTGTTCGCCTCGCTCGACAAGGGCTACGAGGAGACACCGGACGCCTTCGCGTACGCCTGGTTCCAGCGCACCAGGGCCGACGGCGACATCTACGCGTCGATGCTGCGCGCCGTCCACGACGACTCCGTCTCCGACGCCCTCGACGAACTCCTGTGCGGGGCACGGGTGGTGGGGGTGATGGGCGGCCACGCGATGGCGCGCGGCACGGAGGCGTACGAGGGCGCCGCCCGGCTCGGCCGCGCGCTGGCCCGCGCCGGTTTCACGGTGGCGACGGGCGGCGGCCCGGGCGCGATGGAGGCGGCGAACCTCGGTGCGTACGCGGCCCCGTACGACGAGGCCATGCTGGAGGAGGCCTGCCGGCTCGTCGGGAAGGCGCCCTCGTTCACGCCGTCGATCACCGAATGGGCGCGGTGCGCGTTCGAGGTGCGTGCCCGCTGGCCGAAGGGCAACACCTCGGTCGGCATCCCCACCTGGTTCTACGGCCACGAGCCGCCGAACGTCTTCGCCTCCCACATCGCCAAGTACTTCGCCAACGCGACCCGCGAGGACGGTCTGCTGGCCCGCTCGAACGCGGGCGTCGTCTTCCTGCCCGGCGCCGCCGGCACGGTCCAGGAGATCTTCGACAACGCGACCCCGAACTACTACGAGTCCCGCGGCGAACCCACTCCCATGGTCCTGGTGGACCGCGCCCACTGGACGGACCGCCTCCCCGCCTGGCCCCTGTTGAAGTCGCTGGCCCGGGAACGGTCGATGGAATCCCGGATCGCGTTGGTGGACCACGTCGAGGAGGCGCCGGAGGCCCTCGCACGTCTCGGCGGTTGAACGGCACGGCTGTTAATGAGCGGGCAAAGCCAACTGCGGTGATGCGTCGCCGGATTGACAGTACTTATGGCGCGCTTATAAACCTGTGAACCACATAGGGTTACAGCTGTCACAGCTGTGGCCCGAACCCCCCGCATTTCCCTTGAAGGGCAACCGTGTCCATATCTCCGCGCACCGCACGCTCGGTGCGGTTCCTGGGTGTTGTCTCCGCGTCCGTGGCACTTGTGCTCGGCGTCGCGAGCAACGCAATGGCCTGCAGCATCCGTGACTTCTCGGCCAAGGCCGAGTGCGACGCCGACGGCAAGGGCGTCATCAGCGTCACCGACGTGGACCCCACGGGCGTCACCGCCGAGGTCTCCGTCTACCTGGAGAACAACGGCGCGGACGAGCGGATGGTCGGAACCCGGACCATCGAGAACTCGACGGCCAAGGGCGTCACGGTCACGTTCTCGGAGGACTGGGAGCCGAACGCCGAGTACCGCATCCACATCAAGGCCAAGGGCTACGTCGACGAGGACATCAAGCCGAACCTGACCACGCCGTCCGAGGCGTGCGAGCAGGAAGAGGACAACCCGCCGGCGCCGGAGAACCCGAAGCCGTCGGACAAGCCGTCCACCCCGGCCGACACCGACACCGACACACCGGCGCCGTCGGAGTCCGAGAGCGCCACCCCGGAGCCCGCCGGGGACGGCAACAGCCCGTCGCCCGAGGGTGACTCGAACCTCGCCGAGACCGGTGCCGACTCCAACACCCCGGTGATCGCCGGGATCGCCGCCGCCTTCCTGGCGGTCGGAGCTGGCGCCATCCACTACAGCACGCGCCGCCGCGGGGCCTCGTCCCGCTGAAGGATTCCGGGTCGTACGCCGCGTACGGCCGCTCTCCAGCCGTACGTCACGTACGGCTCCGTGGCCCGTCCCCTCGACCAGGGGGCGGGCCACCGCTGTGCGAGCTCAGCCGAACGTCGCCCGCTCCAGCCAGAAGTCCAGCAGCTCACGATCCCCCAGCACCTCCAGCCGCCCGTCGTCGGGCGGGAGCCGGCGGTAGAAGGCGAGCAGCACCTCGGTGAGCGGTCCGCGCAGCGCCACCGTCGCCTTCTCATGGCCCCGGCGCCAGGCGAGGCCCTCCTCGGTGAGCTCGATGAACCACTCGGCGTTCACACCGTCCGGGGCGTCGGTCGCGTGGAGGTGGATGCTGCGGTGCGGTCCACGCAGCGCGCTCGCGGCGTCGTCCGGCCTCATCCGCTGCACGAACTCGACGATCTGCAGCCACTCGTCGATGGCGTCGGCGGCGATCTCGGGCGCCACCTCGTACGGCAGCCCGGCCGCGAGTGTCGCGTCCGCGCGGTGGATCGTGATCTCGTGGGCCATGCGCCGGGCCCAGAACGCCGTGCTCCGGTCCCAGGCCCAGGTCCACACCGGGGTGTCGGGGCCGGCCGCGCGTATCGCCTCGACGACCGACGCGCCGGTCTCGGCGAGCCATGCGTCCAGTGCGGCCGGGTCGCCCTGTTCCTCGGGACCCTCGGAGTGCGGCACCTCGTCGTCGGGCACCTCGTCCTGCGCCCGTGAGCGGACGATGTGGTCCACCCAGCGCAGCGCCCCTCCCATATGCCGCACCAACTGCTCCAGGGACCAGTCGGGGCAGGTCGGCACGGTCGCCGCGAGGTCCGCGCCGGAGGTCACCACCGCTCTCAGCTGCTGTACCTGTTTGTCGATCTCGTCGCAATAACGGTCATGTCCGAGTGGGGTCATGATCCTGACCCTAGGGCGGAAGGCTTCCCGAGCAGGACGATTTCCGCTGCGTCGAATGCCACACCGACCTCGTCCCCGGGCCCCGGCGCGTCCCGCAGGGCACACGCCGCCTCCAGCCTCGGCGCGTCCTCCGGTTGCAGGTGGACGGCGACATGGGTGCCCCGGAACGTTCGCGCCGCCACGGTGCAGCGCAGCCCCTCCGCGGGCTCCACGAGCCGTACACCCGCGGGCCTGACCAGCAGCGCGGCCGGCCCCTGCGGCGCTCCCTCCGGCACGGGCACCTTGCCCCAGGGCGTGTCCGCGACCTGGCCGCTGACGGTCGCCGCGACCACGTTGTCGAAGCCGAGGAAGCGCGCCACGAACTCGTCCGCCGGCCGCTGCCACACTTCAAGCGGGGTGCCGGACTGGGCGATCCCCCCGTCCCGCATCACCACGACCCGGTCGGCGAGCGCGAAGGCCTCGCCCTGGTCGTGCGTCACGGCGAGCACGGTCGTGCCCAACTCGTGAAATACCTCACGGAGTTCCACGACGAGCCGCTCACGCAGCGACCGGTCCAGCTGACCGAGGGGTTCGTCCAGCATCAGCAGCCTGGGCCTCGGGGCGAGGGCGCGGGCCAGCGCGACGCGCTGCTGCTCGCCGCCGGAGAGGGAGGCCACGGCCCGGCGTTCGGCCCCCGGCAGCCCGACCAGCTCCAGCAACTCCCGGACACGCGCGGCCCGTTCGCCCTTCGCCTCGCCGTGCATCCGCGGCCCGAACGCCACGTTGCCGCCCACATCGCGCTGCGGGAACAGCTGGTGGTCCTGGAACATCAGGCCGACGCCGCGCTTGTGCGCGGGCACGCCCGTCTGGTCCCGCCCGTCGAGCAGCACCCGCCCGCCGGACAGGGGTTGCAGCCCCGCCACCGCCCGGAGCAGCGTCGACTTGCCGCTGCCGCTGGGCCCGAGCACACACACGATCTCGTGTTCAGCGACATCGAGGCCGACGGCGTCGAGCACGGCCCGCCCGCCGAAGCGGACGGTCGCGTCCTCCAGACTCAACAGCATCTAGAACTCCCCGGTCCGGTTGGCGCGCAGCCGCTCCAGCACCAGCAGCGCCACCGCGCACACCACCATCAGAATCGTCGAAAGGGCCATCGCCTGGCCGTAGTTGAGATCACCGGGGCGGCCGAGCAGCCGCGCCACGGCGACCGGCAGCGTCGGGCTGTCGGGCCGCGCGATGAACACCGTCGCCCCGAACTCCCCCAGCGACACGGCGAACGCGAACCCGGCCGCCACCAGCAGCGCCCGTCGCACCATCGGCAGATCGACCTCCCGCCACACTCGCCACGGCGACGCCCCGAGCACGGCCGCCGCCTCCCGCAGCCGTACGTCCACGGCCCGCAGCACGGGCAGCATGGTCCGTACGACGAAGGGGACGCCCACCAGCGCCTGGGCGAGCGGCACGAGAATCCAGGAGGAGCGCAGGTCGAGGGGCGGCTCGTCGAGGGCGATCAGAAAGCCGAAGCCGACGGTCACCGCGGAGACGCCCAGCGGCAGCATCAGCAGCGCGTCGAAGCCGCGGACCAGCCGGCCCGCGTCGCGGCGGGTGAGGGCCGCGGCGGCGAGAGAGCCGATCACCACGGCGATGGCGGTAGCGGCGAGGGCGTACCGCACCGAATTGCCGATCGCCTCGATCGGCGGGACGAGGAAGGTGCCGCCGTCCTCACCACCCAGGGCCCGGTAGTAGCCGAAGTCGGCTGCGCCCAGGGAGCGTTGCACCAGCACGGCGAGCGGCAGCAGGAGCAGGACGACGACGGTGACGAGGACGCCGGCCAGCAGCGCCCACTGCCCGGCGCCGCGCGGGCGCCGGGCCGTCAAGTCCGCGTCGACCAGGCGCAGGGCGGTCTCCCGTCGCCGTACGGTCCAGGCGTGCACGGCGAGGATCGCGACCACGGCCGCGAACTGGACGATCGTGAGCACGGCGGCGGTGGCCAGGTCGAAGATCTCCGAGGTCTGCCGGTAGATCTCCACCTCCAGCGTCGAGAAGGTCGGCCCGCCGAGGATCTGCACCACGCCGAAGGAGGTGAAGGTGAAGAGGAAGACCATCAGCGCGGCGGCGGCCACGGCGGGCGCGAGGGCGGGCAGGGTGACCCTGCGCCAGGCCTTCAGCGACGATGCGCCGAGCATCCGCGCGGCCTCCTCCTGACGCGGGTCCAGCTGGGCCCACAGTCCGCCGACGGTCCGTACGACCACCGCGTAGTTGAAGAAGACGTGGGCCAGCAGGATGGCCCACACGGTCGTGTCCAGCCGTACGCCCCACAGCTCGTCGAGGAGCCCGCCGCGCCCGACGAGGGCCAGGAACGCCGTCCCGACAACAACGGTCGGCAGCACGAACGGGACCGTCACAACCG
Organism: Streptomyces acidicola; assembly: GCF_009377235.1. Classification (GTDB taxonomy): domain Bacteria; phylum Actinomycetota; class Actinomycetes; order Streptomycetales; family Streptomycetaceae; genus Streptomyces; species Streptomyces acidicola. Next base: position 8,492 of record NZ_VMNX01000111.1, on the reverse strand, counting down.
CCCGCAGCACGTGCTTGCCCGGGAAGTCGAAGCGTGCGAAGACATACGCGCCGGGGAGTGCGATCAGCAGCGTGAGTGCCGTCGAAGCGAGCGCCTGCCAGGTGGTGAACCACAGCACGTGCCGGATGTCGGACTGCGCGACCACGTCCACGATCCGCCCGAACCGCCACGCGCCGTCCACCTTCAGCCCGCGCGCCACGATCGCGGCGACGGGCCAGGCGAAGAACACCGCGAAGAACGCGACGGGCAGGGCCATGAGCCCGAGCCGAGCCGCGCTCCCCGCACGGTTCCCGCCGACGGCTACTTCAGTACGAGTGACGTCCACGACCTGACCCACTGGTCACGGTTGGCGGCGATCTTCGAGGGCGCCATGGTCTCGGGGTCCTTGGCGGCGGGTCCGTACTCGGTGAACTCCTTGGGCACCGACGCCCCCTCGATCACCGGGTGGACGAACATGTTGAGCGGCATGTCCTCCTGGAACTCCTTGCTGATGAGGAAGTCCAGGAACGCCTTGCCGCCCTCGCTGTTCCTGGCGTTGCTGAGCAGCCCCGCGTACTCGATCTGCCGGAAGCAGGTGCCGTACGACACCCCGGTCGGCGCGGTCTCGGGCCTCGGGTCGGCGAAGACGACCTCGGCGGGCGGTGAGGAGGCGTACGAGACGACGAGCGGCCGGTCGGCCTTCGCCTTCCTGCCGCCCGCGGACCCGGAGAACTCCTCGTTGTACGCCTGCTCCCAGCCGTCGACGACCTTCACGCCGTTCGCCTTGAGCTTCTTCCAGTAGTCCTGCCACTTGTCGTCGCCGTACCTGGCGGCGGTCCCGAGCAGGAAGCCGAGGCCGGGCGAGGAGGTGGAGGCGTTCTCGGTGACGAGGAGGTTCTTGTAGTCGGGCTTGACCAGGTCGTCGAAGGAGGAGGGCGGGTTCAGCTTGCGCTTACTGAAGTACGCCTTGTCGTAGTTGATGCATATGTCCCCCGAGTCGACGGGCGTGACCCGGTGCTTGCCCTGGTCGGCCCGGTACTGCGGCCGGATCAGCTCGGCCCCCTTCGCCTCATAGGACTGGAACAGCCCGTTGTCCAACGCGCGGGACAAGAGCGTGTTGTCGACACCGAAGAAGACATCGCCCTGGGGGTTGTCCTTGGTCAGGATGGCCTTGTTGACGGCCTGACCGGCGTCGCCGTCCTTGAGGACCCTGACTTTGTACCCGGTTTCCTTCTCGAACGCCTTCAGGACGTCCTTGGACGCGGCGAAGGAGTTGTGGCTGACGAGGGTGACGGTCTTCGAACCGGAGTCCGAGCCGCCGCTGCCCGAGTCGGACGACCCGCACGCGGACAGCGTGGCCAGACCGAGCCCGAGGGCGGCGGCCACGACCTTCTTGCTGGTACTCACTTGGATTCCTCCTGGGGATGACCAGGAGAAGACGCGGCCCTGCCCGGGATCAACGGACAGCTCCGAGAATCCCGGGCAGGGCGCAACAGCTTGAGTGGTGACCGATCTCCCTACCCAGAATGACCTGGGCGAGGTTCAGAGGGTCTGCGGCCCTTGCCGCACTCTCAGCGCTGTGGCGCTCCCCTGCCGGAATATTGAGATGTACGCGCTCAGATTACCGCTCGGTGGCCGCCAGCTGACCGCAGGCCCCGTCGATCTCCTGCCCACGGGTGTCGCGAATAGTCACGGGCACACCATGCGCGGCGATCGCCTCGACGAACGCCTTCTCGTCCTCGGGCCGCGAGGCGGTCCACTTCGAACCGGGCGTCGGGTTCAACGGAATCAGATTGACGTGCACGGGCCTGCCCTTGAGCAGCCGCCCGAGGCGGTCACCGCGCCACGCCTGGTCGTTGATGTCCCGGATCAGCGCGTACTCGATGGACAGCCGCCGCCCGGACTTCGCCGCGTACTCCCACCCGGCATCCAGCACCTCCCGCACCTTCCACCGCGTGTTGACCGGTACGAGGGTGTCGCGCAGCTCGTCGTCGGGGGCGTGCAGCGAGATGGCGAGACGGCACTTGAAGCCCTCGTCGGAAAACCGGTGAATGGCCGGCACGAGCCCGACGGTGGACACGGTGATCCCCCGCTGGGACAGCCCGAGCCCGTCCGGCTCGGGATCGGTGAGCGCACGAATGGCACCGACGACGCGCTTGTAGTTGGCGAGCGGCTCGCCCATGCCCATGAACACGATGTTGGAGAGCCGCGCCGGACCGCCCGGGATCTCACCGTCCCTCAGGGCCCGCATCCCGTCCACGATCTGGTGCACGATCTCGGCGGTGGACAGATTCCGGTCGAGCCCGGCCTGCCCGGTGGCACAGAACGGGCAGTTCATGCCACACCCGGCCTGCGAGCTGATGCACATGGTGACCCGGTCCGGGTAGCGCATCAGCACGGACTCGACGAGCGTGCCGTCGAAGAGCCGCCACAGGGTCTTGCGGGTCGTCTCCTGGTCCGTGGACAGGTGCCGCACGACCGTCATCAGCTCGGGGAGCAGCGCCTCCCGCAGCTTGGCGCGCGAACCGGCGGGGATGTCGGTCCACTGCTCCGGGTCGTGCGCGTACCGAGCGAAGTAGTGCTGCGACAGCTGCTTCGCACGAAACGGCTTCTCCCCGACCGCGGCCACCGCCTCCTTGCGCTCGGCGGGCGTGAGATCAGCGAGATGCCGCGGCGGCTTCTTGGCTCCGCGCGGCGCGACGAAAGTGAGTTCTCCGGGCTTAGGCATGGCCGTAACAGTGTCGCAGATCGAATCGTGTGACCTGCGGCCGCCGATCTGGACGACTGTCGTCATTGGTCGTCGCCGGTCGCCATTGATCAGCCTCGGACGGCCCACAGACGGCCCAGCCACTGGGGCCTTATCGCGGCCTGCCAACTCATAGTGGTCCCGATGGCGACGATTGTGAACATCGGACTCCCCCAGGTCGGAGCGTGCCCACGTGATCGACGGAGCGACTTTGGCCTGGAGCTGCTTTGGGGCGAGTGATCATGGCCCCGTAAGCTTCCGGCGAGTCGGGCAGTCTGTTGACCTGCCCGTTAAAGCACGACGTTGGGGCCATGATCTTCGAGGCTCGCCCCAAAGTGGCTGGCTAAAGTCGTGGAGTCGATCACCCCAGCCACCCACGATCCCACCCACCACTGCCCGCAGGGTCCGGCAGAGCTCCCAGCCGTCGCGCACCTGCTTTTGGATCAAAGCGTCAGTTGGGTCCCTTGCGGATCATGCGTGTGGCCCCATGGCAGTGCCGCATCCTCAGGTCGAGCCTGGTGGTAGGGCCAAGGTAGGGAATCAGGCTCGGTCCGGTGCATCGACCCTTGGCGGGCCAGAGCGTGAAGCGTGATCACCCCGTGGCAACTTGGGTGGCGCGGGGCCGGGGCCGGGGCGGCGCGGGCCGAAGGCAGGAGCGAAGCCCCGAGTCCCGAGCCCGCGCCGGCCCGCAGTGCGGGCCGGTGGGGTGTGATCTACGCAGCGGCGGCCGGAAAGCCATGGGGCCAGCGCGACCGGATGGCCGAAGACCAAGAGCCCTCCAACCCAGAGCCCGGACGCTGTAGGCCGTGCCCGAGGGGTGGAGGCTCTAGCCCTGGGGGCTGTGGAGCACGGGGGAGCTGAGGTCTCCCGTGGTGGTGCTATCGAGCCCTGTTCTCTCAAGTGCGCGACGGCTGGGAGCTCTGCCGGACCCTGCGGGCTGCGACCTGGTGGGATCACCCCTCCCCCGCCCGGAAGGGCGGGGCTTGATGAGGTAGAGAAACCTGTAACAGCTCCTGACTGATACGCGCCTTGGAACTGGTGACGCCTCCGTGATGACCTGGCAGCTAGTGCAGGCACGAGGGGGGCAGAGTGCAGCCGCTGTCAGAGGACTTGGCACGCAACCGACCGGGCGACGCGGTGCGGCGGAAGATCCAAGAGCTACAGCCGAATCCACTGCTCAGATTGATCGGCCGCTGGGCGCCTGGCTCGGAGATTCGTAGCTGGGCGGACGGACTCACTGGCGAGTGTGTCACCGGCAAGAGGTTGGCCAGGCTTAACAGGCGCGGCTGGTTCACTCTCCATGCTGTTCAGTGGTCAAGCGGCGCAGATATTGACCACCTCGCCATCGGTCCTGCTGGCGTCTTCTCCATCAACTCGAAGCGACACCGAGGAAAGACCGTCTGGTACGGCGACTCCGCCATCACGATCAACGGCGCTTCGACCCGTCATGTCGCCATCAGTCAGTCCGAGGCCCGTCGCGTATCGCGGGCCCTCTCTCGCCGCTGTGGAGTTGAGGTCCCTGTCCGGCCCGTGATCTCGGTGGTGCACGCAGCGAAGCTAACGGTCAAGAACGCGAACGCGCCGGTCCTGGTCCTGGCAGTCGACCAGTTAGATCGCGTCCTCTCGGGCCTGTCGCCGACGCTCTCGGCCGAACAGGTAGCGCACATCTATCGCGTAGCGCGGGAGTCTCGTACCTGGGTGGGGGGCTCCGGCCGTTCGTGACTGACCTGGCCGTTTCAAGCAGACCGCTGGTCGTTGGCGACGAGTCGGCTGGTGAAGCCCTCACGGCACAACCGTTCGTAAGCCTCAAGCACGTCATCCGGTACAGGCTGACTGATCATGAACCCGTGCTCCGGGTAGATCAACAGTCGCTGAAGCGCACCCACGAGCATGTCAATGACCAAGCGAGCGTCCTGGATGGAGTCCACGTAGTCGTTGAACGTCATAGGAGTGGACGCGCTGACGATCTCGACGCCTGGCCAAAGCTTGCGTGCTGTCGCGTAGCTCCGCCTCTCTTCGTACGGCTTGCTGATCAGAAGCACGGAGGACACAGCCACTCCAGCGTCTTCAAGCACAGCTTTGGAGAAGCGGATGTTCTCCCCGGTGTTGCGAGCCTGCGGCTCCACAAGCACAGCTGAGCTAGGAACGCCGAGTTCTAGCGCCCGCTCACGGTAATGGACAGCTTCACCTCTCGGCATACGTTTCCGCGTCGTGGGGCTGGTGGCTCCCGTAAAGACCAGCAACGGAGCCATGCCGCGCCTGTACAGGTCTACTGCCGTGTCAGCCACCCCAAGATCGTGGCTGCCTAGGCCGATCGCGACTGAGCAAGGCTGCGGCGAGTGGCCCATCTGGTGGTAGTCCCACAGTCGTCGCGCGTCGGCCCATGCCTGTATCGAGATCATCACTGCCCTTCCTCGCCCTTCGCTGAGTCCGGGACCTTAAAGTCGTACTCCCAGGCGAAGCGCGATGCTGCATGTACACCGATGGCGAACTCGACCACTGTGCCAGAAGCTGTGTAGGTCGTTCGATGCAACTCGACGACGGGTTCGCCCGGCGGTAGCTGTAGAAGTTTCACCTCGTCGGCAGTGGGCGCCCGAGCGAAAAGCTCTTCCTTCATGTGGTCAATCTCGTAACCCGCGTCATATAGCACCCGGAACCCACCACCTCGGCCAGCGGGCCCCGGAGTCGGGTCCACCAGTCGAGTGCCTTCGACATGCTCGGGTCGGTAGTAGCTGGTCAGCGAGTGCGTTGGCTGGTCCCCTTCCTTCACAAGCCGGGCTCGCGCATATACCTCTGCCCCTTCAGGCAGACCGTGAGCGACCGCGACTGCTGGGGGTGCTGTAACGAGACTGACTCTCTGGGTCTGCTCGTTCCGGCGGTAGCTGCGACCGGAAGCCACACGGTCCGCGATGAACGCCACCTCGTCGCCATCTCGCCACTTGGCCTTGTCGTATCGCGCAATGCCGAGCCGCTTGAGCGGGACCTGCTGTCGTACGACGGTGCCATGCCCCCGAGACGAGGTGACCAGACCCTCAGCTTCAAGAGCCTTGTAGGCCGCGTGGACGGTGGACTTAGAGCCCTCACCGGCCGCGACCAGTTCCCTGATCTGGGGAAGTTGCTGACCCGGCGCATACTCACCGCCCTTGATCTGTGCAGCCAGCTTGTCTGCTAGTTCTCGCCACTTGGGCGTCATCTCGTACCCCTCTCGACAGGACTAAGTCAAACACAGTCCCAGGACTGTTGACAGTCCCAGGACTGCGTGTCACAGTCTTCCTAAGTCGCTCGCAGTCCTAGGACAGCGAGTCGAGGCCCTGCCTTGGGGCTACTCAAACGCATCGACTCAGGGAGTGCTTCATGCCGTCTTTCAAGATCGACACTTCGACCGCCATGGTGTTCGTCGCGACCGCGCCGACGCCGAAGCTCGTCAGCCAGAAGACCGGGGAGCGCGCCATGGACCGGGAGACCGGTGCGGGCCTGTCCACGGTGGGCCTGCTGATCTCGGATGAGGGAGAGGGGAACCTCTACCAGGTGACCATCCCGGAGACGGGTCTCCCCGAGGGTCTGGCGCCGGGCACGCCCGTGCGGGTCGTGGGGCTCAAGGCGCGTGACTGGGAGAACGAGTTCAACGGCCAGAAGCGTCACGGGATCTCGTTCCGCGCGGTCGCGATCACGGCGGCGGCCTGACCATGACCGACCTGCCTACCTGGCTGGAAGTCGGGAGCGTTGCCGCTGGTGCGGGTGTTGGTGGGCTCGGCTACGCGAAGGTACGCGCTCCGCGCGTCTACTGGTCGCTGGTCGGTCTCCCGGCCACCTGGGGCCGGTTCACCTGGACCTACCGCTCCACGATGGAGGTGTGCGGGCTGACGGTGCAGCCGTCCAGCCTGCGGGCCTTCATGACCCGCAACGTCGCCCGCCGTGAGGTCCGCCCGCTGCCGCCGAAGGTCCGCCGCGTGGCGCCTACTTCGGTCGGTCTGCGGGTCACCCTCCGGCTCCCGGCCGGGCTGGAACCCGCGGACGTGGCCGCCTCCTCCGAACGTCTGCGCCACGCGTGGGGTGTGCGGTCGGTGACCGTGGTGGAAACCAAGCCCGGTTTCGTCGAGCTGCGGATGACCGGCTATGACGTGCTCAAGCGGGTGCGGCTGCCTCGCTCGGCTCTGCCCGGTGACCTGGTGGTGCCGGTGGCGCTGCGGGAAGACGGGTCGGTGTTCGAGCGGGACTACCGCAAGGTCCCCATGGCTCTGACCCTGGGTGCGAACCAGTCCGGCAAGTCCATGTATCAGCGCAACCTGATCAAGGGGCTTGCCCGGCTGCCGGTGGGCCTGGTCGGGATCGACTGCAAGCGTGGTGTGGAGCAGAACCGTTACGCGCCCCGCCTGTCCGGCCTGGTCACCACCCCGGACGATGCTGCCCGCCTGCTGGATGCGCTGGTGGGTGAGATGGAAGACCGCTTTGACCTGCTGGCCGAACACGGGGCATCGGACCTGTGGGAACTCCCCGCGGACGTGCGGCCGGTGCCTCTGGTCGTCCTCGTCGACGAGGTGGCAGAGCTTTTCCTGGTGACCGCGAGGAAGGAGGAGGAACGCCGGGACCGCTCGGTGATGCAGATGGTCCGGCTGGGCCAAATGGCCCGCGCGGTCGGGATCTTCCTGGAAGTCTGCGGGCAGCGCTTCGGCTCCGATCTCGGCAAGGGCGCAACCGCGCTACGTGCTCAGCTCACCGGGCGTGTGGTGCACCGCGTCAACGACAAGCAGACGGCTGAGATGGGCTTGGGCGACATCGCCCCCGACGCCGTGATGGCCGTGACCGCGATCGCACCGGACCGCCCCGGTGTGGCGGTGGCCGGTGACACCTCTGGTGGCTGGTCCCGCATCCGCACCCCCGAGGTCTCCTCGGACGAGGTGGTGGCTGTGTGCCGCCAGTTCGCCGGTCTCACCCCGGAGTTGCCGTTCCTGGCCCCGTTCCGGCCGACCGTCCGCCCCGAGCCGGAGCCTGCTCCGCCGCTCGTGAACCCCCGCCCGGTCACCGAGTAACCCCCCGCACTGCTCCGGTCGGCGCGACCGCATCGCGCCAGGTCCCTACCCCAGCCATGCCGGAAGGGAGCACCACCCATGGCGCGCAAGACCAGCAAGCCCCGGACCAAGCCGTGCCCGGTCTGCAAGGGCACCGGAGAGGTCTCCCGCACCGTCCGCGTTGGCCGCAAGCGCCGCACCGTCGGCCAGCAGGCGGGCCTGTGCCTGAACTGCCTGGGCGCGTGCGAGATCCCCGCCGACGACTAAGCCCGCCAGGGGCTGGGGCGGCTGGACATCGATCCCCGCCCCGCCCTGGCCCAATCCCCGAAAGAGGAGGTGAGGACATGACCCGCAAGGTCCGCCCGGACGCCGTACTCGTGCAAGCCGTGATCGCCGGGGCGCTGTCCTTCGCCCACCTGCACGACCTTGCCGAGGCGGCCGGACAGACCGGCTGGAAAGCCTGGGCCTACCCCGTCAGCGTGGACCTGCTGCTGGTCGCCGCGTGGCGACGGCTGCGCACCGATGGTCCGTCGCGGCTGGCCTGGTGCTGGTTCCTGATCGCCCTGGTCGCCTCGCTCGGCGCCAACATCGCCACCGCCGGGCTTCTCGACCTGGAGCAGGTTCCGGCCTGGCTGCGCATCCTCGTCGCGGCGTGGCCCGCGCTGGCGTTCATGGGCGGAACCCTGCTCGCTCATTCTCCCTCGCCCGAGTCGGCCGGGGACCGGGTGCCGGTTCCGCCGGCGCCCGCAGCCCCGGCC
>NZ_VMNX01000110.1 GCF_009377235.1 Streptomyces acidicola | reverse complement strand
GCTATGCGGGGGGTCTCGACCGTAAGCTCTGGCTGCTGGGGCTGGAGGGTGCGGTGCCGGAGCCCCAGGGCTGACCGCCGGAGGTTGATCGCCCCCGCCTCGCTGGTCAGCCGCACCCAGCGGGTCACGCCTCCCTTCCGTACCGCGGAGAGCAGGAAGGCCCCCTCGGTACGGAAGTCGTGGACCGTCAGGTCCGCCCAGGCCACGGGCAGCGCGGGGAACACACGGATGACACCACCCCAGGACTGGCAGACCATGTCGTGCAGGGACTGGGCGGCCGACAACGGGGTCTCGATGACCGGGCCGGACTCCTTGTACATGGTGTTGGGCTGGATGAAACGGGACATGAGCTCGCCGAGGTAGCCCAGCGCGTCCTCACCCTTGCCGAGCAGCGCCGACATCGAGGCCGCGCCCGTGAACGTATAGCCCTGGAGCGCGCCCTCGAAGCCGACCCAGTGCGCCAACGACCTCTCGATCAACGCCCGTTCATCCGCCGTGCGGCCGGTCACCTCGTACAGCGGGTACACGGCGAGCAGATGCGAGTAGTGGCGGTGCGACTTCGCGAAGGGGACGTCCGCGCCGATCATGAAACCGTTCGCGTCCGTCGGATACGGCACCCGCTTGGCCAGCACCTCACGCCAGCGCGGCGCCAGCTCGTCGTCGATACCGAGGAGTTCTGCGGACTCCAGCAGCGTACGACAGCCCCAGGTCAGCAGCATCAGGTCGTAGTTGCAGTCCCGTGAGTCGTCGCCGTACTCGGGCGAGAACGTCGCCGGGAGATGCAGCTTGCCGTCCGGGCCGGGCTCCAGGAAGTGCAGGTAGTAGTTGATCGCCTTGCGCAGGAGCGGGAAGAGGATATCCCTCAGGATCGACTCGTCCATGGTGTGGCGGTAGCTGAGCCAGACGTTGTGCAGGGCCCAGGTGAGGTTGCCGACCTCTGGGGTCGGCGGGTTCTGGCCGGGGATGCCGACGCCGTACCCCATGAGCGAGCTCGCCGCGCCGTTGATGAGGTGCGGGTCCGTGGTGCGAGGGATGCCCATCGAGTCGGTGTTGTACGGGGCGGCCACCTCCTTGGACAGGTTCTCCCGGAACTCGCTCAACGACCGTGTGACCGCGTCGAGTTCGAGGTGGTTGGAGCCGTGGATGAGCCAGTACTCCAACTGCGCGTTGAGGTTCCACCAGGTGTTGGGCCACGGTGTGGGCTCCAGCCAGGGCCCGCAGGTCGCCATGACGGGTGCGTCGCGGCGCGCGGCCGACGCCGTCTTGTACAGCTGGATCCAGTAGAAGCGTTGGATACGGGCGTCCGGCAGGGAGAGGAAGCTCTTGCGGTAGTAGGCGTGCCACCAGTCGTGGTGCGTCGACGCCAGACGGGAGTACGGCAGCCCGGATACGGTCCGGATCGCTCGTACCGCCCGCCGCAGCGCCGTGTTCTGCGGATACGAGTACGCCACGTGGACGTACAGCGTCCGGCTCGCCCCCGCGCGCCGCTCCCGCCACGCCGTCACATGCTGCCCGCCCGACAGCAGGGGTTGTACGGAGGTGGAGACGCCGTCCTCCTCGCCGACCTCGGCGGGAGGGTTGCCCCGGTAGCCGTCCGGCAGCGGCTTGAACGCGGCGCGCGGGCTGATCGCGTCCGCCGGGTGGAACACCCACCGGAAGCCGCGCTCGCCCTCGCTGGGCGTGACCTCCACGGCGAGCACCGAGCGCGAGGTGTGCACCAGGGCCCGGATCGTGAGCGTGCCGCGATCAGTGGTGAGCGTTCCGGTGAACTCGGCGTCGCGCAGCCGGAGCCGCCAGTCCAGGCCGGTGATGCGGCCCACGGGTTCCAGGGTGAAGTGGCCGATCGGCAGCCGGGCGAGCCCGAACAGCGAGCCGAACTCGGGGCGGCGGTCCTGGACTTCGGAGTGCTGCACATTGAAGCGCACGGCGGTGAACGTGCCGTCCTCCTGGCCGCCGCCCGGCTCCGCGTAGATCCCGGAGCCGAGGAAGCCGTTGCCGAGGAACGGGCCCTCGTACCAGGTCGTCGGCATCCGCTGCCAGACCAGGTCGGCGTCGTCGAGGACCGCGCGCCAGGGGTCGGAGGGGGAGAGTTCGGGAGCGGCGGCAGCGGACGCGCTCGCCGGGGTGGCGGGCAGACCCCCGGAGACGAGTGTTCCGCCGAGGGCGGTTCCGGTGGCGAGAACGGTACGTCTGGAGGGGCTCGGCTTCGCTTCGGACGGGCGGGACATGGTGCCTCCCGGCGGCTCAAACAGCACGATTCAAAGGGTGATTCATCGGAGCTATCCCGCGATGCAACGTAGAGAAGGTGTGTGTGCTCGTCAATAAGGAAGGAGAGGTCCGATGTGTTGGAGAGGGGTTGTGACCGCTGTCGTCCGACGCGCCGAACTGGCGCATCATCGCCGCACCACCTGGTTTTTCCCGGAGCCCCGTTTTCATCGGGCTCCCGCGGTGGACAATTAGGGGCATGAGCCAGCAGGGGGAGAGGCCCACCGGTCACCAGGACGACTGGTGGGGGCAGTTGTACGACGACTCCACCGAGGACACGGGACCCACGGCCGCGGCCGACTCCCTCGACGACCGCTTCGCCTCGGCGGCGGGCACGGTGGGGCGGGGCTCGGCGGCCCGACCGGAGTCCTCGCCGAGCGGCGCCGCGCCTCCACCCGGAGGACCTCCGACGGTCCCGGGCCGGCGCACCACGACCACCACGCCGGACGCATCCCCTTCCGCCCCCGAGGTTCCCTACGACGGATCCGGTTCGTACGACCTGGCGGCCCCCTCGAACCAGACCGCCCGCTCGAATCGGACCGCCCCTTCGAATCGGACCGCCCCCTCCAGCCGGTCCGCCAACCAGGGCACCCCGTACAACCGGCCCACCCAACACGACACCTCCGCCCCTGCCCCCGCGACCTTTCCGCCCGGTCCCAAACCGCCGGGCTTTCAAGCGGAGGTGCCCCGTACCGCACGGCCCCCGCGCGACGCCTCGCAGCCCTCCGAGCCAGTGGCCGTCGCCCACGTCGGTTCCGGGCCGCCCACGTACGACGCGGAACCCACCGCACTGCCCGCCGCGGACCCGGACGACCTCGGTGATCTGGTCGCGGACACCGTGCTGGACGGGGCGCGGTACGGGGCGTGCACCCTGCGGGCCGCTTCCGTGCGCGGGGACTCCGCCCGGTACCGGGGCGAGCCGCGCCGGGACGCGCTGCTGACCGCCCGGTTCGGCTCGGGCGACGATGCGCTGGTGCTCGTCGCCATGGCGACCGGCGCCCGCGCCACGCCGGGGGCGCACCGGGCGGCGGCCGAGGCGTGCGCGTGGATCGGGCAGGCCGTCGGCCGCAGTCACGTCCGGCTCGCCGCGGACCTCCGGGCCGCCCGGCGCGGCGACCTGAAGTCGGGGCTGCACCGGCTCACCGACCGCAGCCTCGGCAAACTCCGCGCCAGCGCCGCCGAACAGGGCGTGGAGCCCGAGGAGTACACGGCCGGCCTGCGCTGCCTGCTGATCCCGGCCGACCCGGAGTGCCGTACGCGTGTCTTCTTCGGTATCGGCGTCGGCGGGCTGTTCCGGCTGCGGGACGGCGAGTGGCAGGACATAGAGCCGCGCGTCACCGCGACCACCGGCGCGCCCGTCGTCGGCTTCGGCTCGCCGCCCCAGGAGACCCCCGACGGCGACCGACTGACCATGGACCTCGGTATCGCGACGCCCCCGAGCCCGTACGAGCCCGCCCCCGCACCGCCCACCGTCCCCTTCCGCTTCCGTGCCTCAGTGGCCCGCCCGGGGGACACGCTGCTGCTGTGCACGGCGGGCCTCGCCGACCCCCTGCGCGGTGAACCTCAGCTCGCCGAACACCTCACGGCCCGCTGGGCGACCGGGAAGCCCCCTGGCCTCGCCGCCTTCCTCGCCGATACCCAGGTCCGGGTGAAGGGATACGCCGACGACCGCACGGCCGCAGCTGTCTGGGAAGGCTGAACCGGGCCGGCAGAAGGAGGCGTCCGCCACACCCGTGGCCGCGAGCGGCTGGTCGTATACGCCCGTATCGGCAGGCCGGGGTGGACGGCGGGGACCGGCGCGCGCCGTCGGGCCGGGTGGCCCGTGCGAGGGCTCCGGGTGCCCATGCGGTCTCCCCGCGTGAGGGTTTTCCCTGGTGGCGGGGGTGCCGTGAGCCTGTCCGCAGCGTGGCTTGACTGTGTGCGTTTGAAAGCCTACGGATGGTGCTTGACGATGCCGTATGACTGTCGCCTTCCGGACGGGGCATGGATCCCGTGAACGTGTTCGAGCGGGAGGGGAATCGTCATCGGCGTGCGGACGGGGGCCATGAAGAGGCAGGCGCGAGGGGGCGGTCCCGTGGCGATCGGGGCCTCCTCGGCGAAGACGATGGAGGAAACGACCGACAGCGGCACGGACCAGGCGGGGGCGGGGGAGCTCAGACACAGGCTCGGACGGGCGGACCTGCGGGCGGTGCCCGAGGCCCGGAGGGCGCTGAGGGAGTTCCTCCGGCACTGGGGGCGCCCCGGTAGATCGGAGGTGGCCGAGCTGTTGACCAGCGAACTCGTCACCAACGCACTCATCCACACCGACCGCGACGCGGTCCTGACGGCCACCGTCTCGCCACATGAACTCCGTGTGGAGGTACGGGACTTCGTGGGCCGCAGACCCCAACTGCGGGTACCGGACGCCGATGACGGTACGCATGGCCGCGGCCTGATCCTGGTGCAGTCCCTCGCGGACGCCTGGGGCGTACGCAGTCATGGCGTGGGCAAGGCGGTGTGGTTCGAACTGGGCGCGGACGCCGCGTGATGGCCCGAACCGGAAAACGGGGCGGGGGCGCGGCTCGCGCGCCGCGCCCCCGCCCCGTGCGGCCCGTGAAGGCCGTGCGGCCTTCGCGAGCGGGAGCGTGTTCTAGCCGAACTGCTGCTCCAGGTCCTTGAGCTTGCGCTCCAGGGAGTCGAGCCGGGGCAGTGCCATGGTGTCGTCCTCCGCGGTGAGGTCGACGGTGACCGGCTTGTCAGAACTCCCGCGGGCGGGCTGCAGTGAGGGGCGCGTACGGACGGGCAGTGGGTCCGGCGCGGATAGGGCAGGCTCCGCGGGGGCGGGCTCGGAGACGCGCTCCACGGTGGTCACGTCCATCTGCCGCCCGCCGCCGCGGCCGGGCAGACCCCGGTGGCCGCGGCTGATGGCCTTCAGGTGGGCACGCTCCAGGCGCTCCTGATCGCGCTTGCGCTCCCGCTTGTCGTCCTTGATGCGCTTGTCCTCGCGCACCTCTTCCACGGCCTCGTCCAGGGAGCGCACACCTTCGAGGAGCATCAGCGACCAGGCCTTGTACGTCTCGCGGGGCGCGCGCAGCCAGCGGACGACGCGGATCTGCGGCAGCGGGCGCGGGACCAGGCCCTGATCGCGCAACGCGGCACGGCGGGTCTGCTTGAGGGCGCGGTCGAACAGCACAGCGGCGGAGAGGGACATGCCCGCGAAGAACTGCGGGGCGCCGTCGTGGCCGAGGCCCCTGGGTGCGTGCAACCAGTTGAACCAGGCCGCGGCGCCCGCGAACGTCCACACGAGTATCCGGGAGCCGAGCGCCGCGTCACCGTGGCTGGCCTCGCGCACCGCGAGCACGGAACAGAACATGGCGGCGCCGTCGAGTCCGAACGGAACCAGGTACTGCCAGCCGTCGCTGAGGCCCAGGTTCTGTTCGCCGAAGCCGACCAGGCCACGGAAGGAGAGGGCGGCCGCGACCGCGGCACAGCAGAAGAGGAGGGCGTAGGAGGCCGTGGCGTAGAGGGCCTCCTTGCGCCGGCGGCGCTCCTCACTGCGCTCCCACGAGTCCTCGGTCTTCGCGTGCTCCCCGGACCGCTTGCCGCGCGCGAGCACCGCCATCGCCGCCAGCATGCCCAGGAGCAGCACGGCGCCCGGAAGCAGCCAGTTCAGCGATATGTCGGTCAATCTCATCAGTCCCTTGTATTGGGATGGGGCATGACGCCCGTCATAGTGGCCCAATCCTCACTGCCCTCAGGGGGTTTCGGGGCAAGAGACCGCCAAGAAAGTGCAAGGAGATGCGCAAGGCGGCATTCTGCTCGAACTGCCGCTCGAGGGACGGGAGTTGAGTGCGAGCAACACTACCCGTACGGGTGGTTCCTCGGAAAGTTCCTGCAACGGGTGGGGAATTTGTGAATGTCCTGTAACCCGTGCGCGGTCCATGCCCGCTTGTGGATCTTACGGCACATGCGGCGCACCGCTGCGCGGGGTGCGTTGCGGAACGGTAGCGGAGAGCCTTCGGATTGCCCGTGGCGGGGCGTCAGCCGACGGCGGCCGCAGTCAACTTGGCGATGCGCTCCGTGTCGCAGACGCGCGGGCAGCTGGGGCAGGTGTTCTCGGGGCGCAGCGTGTAGAACATGCAGCAGCTGACCCGGTCCCGGGTGGGCAGTGACTCGCCCTTCGGGCCCGTCAGTTCGCGGAAGGCCGCGGCACCCACGTACGGCTTGGTCGTGCCGGGCAGCAGCAGTTCCAGCTCGCGCTGTGCTCGCTCCTCCTCGCCGAGCAGCTGGGCGACGTACCAGATCCCCTCGACGGCCTCGTCGGTCGCCATGCCCCACAGGGCGCGCCCTCGGCGCCGCATGCGCGGGCCGAAGCCGCCGAGGACCGGTTCGACGTGCTCGGCGATCGCCGCCCGCACCTCGGCCCGCAGCGCCTCCTCGTCCGGTACGACCCGCGCGCCGGGCAGGCCGGCCGCCGGATCGCCCGGCAGGCACGCGAACGCGCCGACCCGGACGGCCAGGCGGCCCTCGGTCCGCTGGAAGGTGACGTGCTCCACGGGGAAGCGGGGTGCCCGGCGTGCCAGGAACCACGGGACGGTGAACAGCAGACCGGCCGGCCATGCGTAGCGGTGCAGGCCGAAGCTTGCGATGACGTCCGGGCGCGCCTTCTGGCCGTAGTCCCGCAGTACCTGCTCGTCGTCCCAGGCGAGGAAGGCGTCGAGGCCGGCCCCGCCCTCCGCGAGCCGCGCGACCGGGACCCAGCCGTCATCCCGCGGTGTCTCGTCCGCGGGGGAGAGCTCTGTCACCTCCAGGTGCGGATACACCTCGGCGAGCCGGGTGTACGCATCCGTGACCGGCGACACGGCCGGTGCTGGGAGCGGCATGGGGAACCCCGTTTCGCGGTCGTCGAGCCCGGCCGTAATCAAAAGGTAAGGCTTACCTTACCTGAACTGGTCGATATTTGAACTGACGCTCGGTGCGCTTATCGTGCTTAACGACCCGTAACAACCGCTGTGGCAATCCCGAGTACCCCACCCACCATCGACCCGGAGGAGAACCCGTGGAGCAGGCCGGACCGCGCCCGCGCGACCCGCAGGGCTCCACCGGTATCGACACCG
Organism: Streptomyces acidicola; assembly: GCF_009377235.1. Lineage (GTDB taxonomy): Bacteria > Actinomycetota > Actinomycetes > Streptomycetales > Streptomycetaceae > Streptomyces > Streptomyces acidicola. Next base: position 21,605 of record NZ_VMNX01000110.1, on the reverse strand, counting down.
ACAGCGACAGCGACATCGACACCGGGACCGACGCGGACATCGGGATCGAGGCCGCCTCCGGGGCCGAGCCCGGGTTCCCCGTAGCGCGCGGTCGGGCCGCACGGGTGCCGGAGCAGCCCGGCGTGGCGGACGCGAACCGGGCGCGGGGGCTCGCCCCGGGCGCCGGGCATCCCGCGCGGGGCGACACGGTCCGGGGTGAGCACACCCACAGTGAGCCGCCCATTCCCCGTCCGGTCCTCCAGCGGGCCTCCGTCCGCGGTCAGATACTCGACGCCCTGCGGGCCGCGCTCGCCGCGGGGGAGCTCACGCCGGGCGAGGTGTACTCGGGGCCCGCGCTGGGCGAGCGTTTCGGGGTGTCCGCGACCCCCGTGCGCGAGGCCATGCAGCAACTCGTCGTGGAGGGCGCCGTCGAGGTCGTGCCCAACCGCGGCTTCCGCGTCGTCGAGCGCGGCGCCCGCGAGCTGGCCGAACTCGCCGAGATACGGGCGCTGATCGAGACGCCCGTCGTGCTGCGCCTGGCCCGCACCCTGCCCGCCGAGCGCTGGGCCGAGCTACGCCCCCTCGCGGAGGAGACGGCCCGGGCGGCGGCGTCCGGCTGCCGGGCGACGTACGGCGAGGCCGACCGGGCGTTCCACCGTGCGGTACTCGCTCTCGCGGGCAACCAACAGCTCGTGCGTATCGCGGACGACCTGCATCGTCGCTCTCAGTGGCCGTTGGGGGGCGAGCCGGCGCGCTGCCGCGCCGAGCTGATGGCGGACGCCGCTGTGCACCTTGCCCTGCTTGACGCGCTGACGGCACAGGACTCGGGTGCCGTGCAGGCGCTGTTGCAGAAGCACTTCTCTGGCGTGTGAGTGCGCCGCCGGGAGCGCCATAGGGGTTCGGATGGCTTCCGGGCCGCGGGTTGTGTGTGGTTGCTCGCGCCCACGCGGCGGAGCCGCATAATGTCACCGCCCCGCGCCCCTCTTCCGGGGCGCGCCCTCACACAGTCAGTTGCCCCTCAAGCCGTTGCCGCCGGTGGGGTCAACTGGCGTGCCAGCCACGTCGGTACGCCGCCCAGCAGTCGGAACAGGCGGGTCGCCTCCGCCCTCAGGCGAGTCGCCTCCGGGTCCGTCTCCGCGTCCGCCAACGACGCGAGCGCCGGGGCCGTGCCGACGAGGTAGCCCAACTCCTCGCGGATGCGCAGGGATTCGGCGAAGCCGTGGCGGGCCTCGGCCAGTTCGCCGTCGCGGAGAGCCAGTCCCGCGAGGTGGCGCCAGGTGAACGAGAGCAGCAGCGGGTCGTCGTGGGCGGTGGCGCCGGCGTGGGCGCGGCGGTAGGCGGCACGGGCCGCCTGCGGGGAGCGGGCCAGGTTCTCGGCCAGAAGGCCACGTCGGAAGTCGAGCAGGGCTCGGCCCGGTGCGCCCGGAGCGATCAGGGCCGCCGCCCGGCCGAGCGCCGCACGGGCCTCGTCCGCCCGGTCTCGTACGCCCAACAGGGTTGCCGCGTATGCCAGTTGGCCGCGTTCGCAGGCCGCCGCGCCCCGCTCGTCGTCGCTCTGGGCCTGCGCCTCGGCCGTGCGGAGCGCGTCCTCGGCGTCCTCCCAGCCCTGCTCGGTGTAGAGGCAGCGCTCGACGAGGAGCGCGGCCCGCTGGAGCGAGGCCGCCGGTGTGGTCGGCTGGAGCAGGGCCGCCGCGTCGGCCCAGCAGGCGCGCGAGCGCAACCGCCATACCGCGGTCTGGAGCGGATCGTCATCCGCGGTCGTTCCCGTACCAGACATGGCGGGATGCGCCACGTTGCCCTCCCCGAGCGCGCCTTCGAGCTGTTGAGTGGTGGCGGCATCTCAGCACGGATCGAGGTACCCGGCCAAGGGGTCGGGTGAAGGATTTCACAAAGTCATGGGGTGAGACGGGGCGCACGGACGGCACCGCGTGCCTCCCGCCGTGCACCCCCGTGACCTCAGCTCATGCGCAATGCCAGGAAAAAATCAAGCTTGTCCTCAAGGCGCGAGAGGTCCCGGCTCGTCAACTGCTCGATGCGTCCCACCCGGTACCGCAGCGTGTTGACGTGCAGGTGCAACCGGGTGGCGCAGCGCGTCCAGGAGCCGTCGCAGTCGAGGAACGCCTCCAGGGTGGGGATCAGTTCGGCGCGGTGGCGGCGGTCGTAGTCCCGGAGGGGGTCGAGGAGGCGGGCCGTGAACGCACGGCGGACGTCGTCCGGGACGAACGGGAGCAGAAGCACATGGGACGCCAGCTCCTGGTGGCCCGCCGCGCACACCCGGCCGGGCCGCGCCGCCGCCACCCTGCGCGCGTGCCGCGCCTCCTCCAGCGCCCCGCGCAGCCCCTCGGCCGAGTGAACCGCCGCGCTCACACCGAGCGTGAGCCGCCCGTCGTCGTTCAGGCCGGCCGTCAACGGGACGCGCACGGCCTCCAGGAGCGCTTCGGCGACGACACCGGACTCGGAGCCGTCGTGCTCGGAGGAGACCGCCGGGAGCGGGACGAGCGCGACCGCCTCGCCACCGGTGTGGGCGACGGCGATGCGGTCGGCGTGCTCGGACCCGGCCGCAGGGGGGCCGACGAGGATCTCCTCCAGCAGCGCCTGCGCCACCGGCCCGCCGGCGGTGTCTTCGCCGTCCGCGCCGTCCCACTCCACACGGGCCACGACCACCTGCCAGTGCGGGGCCGCTCCCAGGCCGGGCAGCAGCACCGGAGCCGCCACCCGCAGCCGGGCCGCGATCTCGGCGGGCGCGGCACCCGCCTGCACCAGCTCCAGCACCTCCTGGGCGAGCCGCCGCCGTACCGTACGGGCCGACTCCCGCCGGTCCCGCTCGACCGCGATCAGCTGGGTGACCCCGTGCAGCAGATCGAGCCGCTCCTCGGCCCAGTCCCCGGCGTCCGCCTCGACCGCGAGCAGCCACTCGGAGAGCACGGTCTCGCGTACGTCCCGGGCGGTGGCCGCGGCCTTGCCGGTGCCGCGGACCGGGAACAGCGAGTACGTCGTCGTGCCCACGGTCACCCGGTGCGGTGCGCGCCGGCCCGAGCGGGTGGCCGCGAGGTGCTCGGCGGCGAGCCGCGCGCACACGTCGGCGGGCAGCGCGGGCCCGCCCACCCTCGGGCTCGCGACGAGCCGCCCGGTGGGGGACAGCACCCACGCGCCCAAGTCCAGGTCGGAGCCGAGCAGGTCAAGGACCACGTCCGGACCGCCGCCCGCCGGTCCCGAGGTCATCATCCGGCGGTGCCGGTCCACCACGGCCGCCAGGTCACCGGCCCGCTCGCCCGAGACCTGCCGGACGACGTGCTCCGTGATCGTCGCGAAGGCCACCGACTCGCTGACCGCGAACAGCGGCAGCCGATGCCGGGCGCAGGCCTTGACCAGGTCCTCCGGTACGTGCCCCAGCTCGGCCTCACCGGCGGCGACCGCCGTGACCCCGGCGCCCACCAGGATCTGTACGAAGGGCTCGGAGTCCGCGGCGTCCCGGCGCCACGCGAGCCCGGTGAGCACCAGCTCGCCGCCCGAGAGGTAGCGGCTGGGGTCGCGCAGGTCCGTGGTCATCACGCCGCGGACGGTGCGGTCCAGCTCGTCCTCGCCACCGAGCAGCCGCAGGCCCAGCGCGTCGGTGTCCAGCAGTGCGCGCAGCCGCATGTGTCTTCGCCGCCGTTCTTGTCGGGTCGTCGTGTCCGGAAATCTACGTTCGATCACGGGCGGGGCGCCCGGCGGGGGGTGTCCCGCGTGGGACCGGAGGGAGTGCTTTCCGGCTGCCTGGGTGGTGTCCTGGGGGTTTCCGCGGCCGTACTCACTGTTTCCCGGGGAAAACGGTGAGGTTACCGATGGCCTGCGTTCATACGAATCTACAAGATGGCCGCTCTGGCCAGCCAACTCCTTCATGTTTTCCGTGACTGACCCCGGCCGGGCACAGCGCTGTGTACTGGTTCCGTCCCACGCGAACAGCCCCCGGACGAGCCGGGCCGCCCGCACACGATCTGGCTCAAACGAAGCGGCCCACGAGACGAAGAAGAGAGCCGGTCATGGACTTCCTTCGCCCCGCCAGCTGGGAGGAGGCGCTCGCCGCGAAGGCCGAGCACCCCACCGCTGTGCCGATCGCGGGCGGCACCGACGTGATGGTCGAGATCAACTTCGACCACCGCCGGCCCGAGTACCTCCTCGACCTCACCCGCATCGGCGACCTCTACGAGTGGGAGGCCGGCGAGCACAGCGTCCGGCTCGGCGCCTCGGTCCCGTACACCAGGATCATGGAGAACCTGCGCACCGAACTGCCGGGACTCGCCCTCGCCTCCCACACGGTCGCCTCCCCGCAGATCCGCAACCGCGGCGGCGTCGGCGGCAACCTCGGCACCGCCTCCCCGGCCGGCGACGCCCACCCGGCCCTCCTCGCGGCCGGAGCCGAGGTCGAGGCCGAGTCCGTACGGGGCACACGGCGCATCCCGATCGACGCCTTCTACACGGGCGTGAAACGCAACGCCCTCGCGGCCGACGAACTGATCCGCGCGGTGCACATCAACAAGGCGGACGGCCCGCAGCAGTTCTCGAAGGTGGGCACCCGGAACGCCATGGTGATCGCCGTCTGCGCCTTCGGTCTCGCCCTGCACCCCGAGACCCGCACGGTCCGTACCGGCATCGGATCGGCCGCACCCACGCCGATCCGCGCCACGGCCGCCGAGGAGTTCCTGAACGCGGCGCTCGACGAGGACGGCCTCTGGGACAGCGGCCGGATCATCACCCCGTCGGTCGCCAAGCAGTTCGCGGAACTGTGCGCGGCCGCCTGCAACCCGATCGACGACGTCCGCGGCACCGCGCGCTACCGCCGCCACGCCGTCGGCGTCATGGCCCGCCGCACACTGATGTGGACCTGGGAGTCGTACCGCGGCAACGCCCGCACCATGGAGGGAGCTGCCTGATGCGCGTCAACTTCACGGTCAACGGCCGTCCGCAGCAGGCCGACGACGTGTGGGAGGGCGAGAGCCTTCTGTACGTACTGCGGGAGCGGCTGGGACTGCCCGGCTCCAAGAACGCCTGCGAGCAGGGCGAGTGCGGATCCTGCACCGTACGGCTCGACGGCGTGCCGGTGTGTTCGTGCCTCGTCGCGGCCGGGCAGGCCGAGGGGCGCGAGATCGTCACGGTGGAGGGGCTCGCGGAGCACGCCCGGCAACGTGCCGGCGGCGAGGACGCGTGCGGGACCTCGCTGGACGAGGCCAGGCGGTGGTCGCCGCGAGGACCCGGCTCCCAGAGCGACGAGGGCAGCACCTCCCCGCGTGCGACGCTCGCCCCCCTCCAGCAGGCGTTCATCGACGCGGGCGCCGTCCAGTGCGGCTTCTGCACCCCCGGCCTCCTCGTCGCCGCCGACGAGATGCTGGAGCGCAACCCGAACCCCACCGACGCGGACATCCGCGAGGCCCTCTCGGGCAACCTCTGCCGCTGCACCGGCTACGAGAAGATCATGGACGCCGTCCGCCTGGCGGCGGCCCGGCAGGGAGAGGAGGCCTGAGCACATGCCCACGAACGGCGCTCCCACGAGGATCACCCAGGGCTCGCACACCAGAGGCGGTATCGGCGAGTCCACGCTCCGCCCGGACGGCACCCTCAAGGTCACCGGCGAGTTCGCGTACGCGTCCGACATGTGGCACGAGGACATGCTCTGGGGCCAGATCCTGCGCTCCACGGTCGCGCACGCCGAGATCGTCTCCATCGACACGAGCGAGGCCCTCGCGACACCGGGCGTGTACGCCGTCCTGACGTACGACGACCTGCCGACCGAGGTGAGGCATTACGGCCTGGAGATCCAGGACACCCCCGTCCTCGCCCACGGCAGGGTCCGCCACCACGGCGAGCCCGTCGCCGTCGTCGCCGCCGACCACCCGGAGACCGCGCGCCGCGCCGCCGCCAGGATCAGGGTGGAGTACCGGGACCTGCCGGTCATCACGGACGAGGCGTCCGCGACTGCCCCCGCCGCCGTCCTCCTCCACGAGAACCGCACCGACCCCCACGCGGCGCACGTCCGGCACCCGAACATCGTCCACCGCCAGCCGATCATCCGCGGCGACGTGGAACGGGCCCGCAGGCGCGCCGACGTGATCGTCGAGGGCGAGTACGTCTTCGGCATGCAGGACCAGGCGTTCCTCGGCCCCGAGTCGGGCCTCGCGGTCCCCGCCGAGGACGGCGGCGTCGACCTGTACATCGCCACCCAGTGGCTGCACGCCGACCTCCGCCAGATCGCCCCCGTCCTCGGCCTGCCCGAGGACAAGATCCGGATGACGCTGTCCGGCGTCGGCGGCGCCTTCGGCGGGCGTGAGGACCTGTCGATGCAGATCCACGCCTGCCTGCTCGCCCTGCGCACGGGCAAACCGGTCAAGATGGTCTACAACCGCTTCGAGTCCTTCTTCGGACACGTCCACCGCCACCCGGCGAAGCTGTACTACGAGCACGGCGCGACGCACGACGGCAAACTCACCCACGTCAAGGCCCGCATCGTCCTCGACGGCGGCGCGTACGCCTCCTCCTCACCGGCCGTCGTCGGCAACGCCGCCTCGCTGGGCGTCGGGCCGTACGTCATCGACGACGTCGACATCGAGGCCGTCGCCCTCTACACCAACAACCCGCCCTGCGGCGCCATGCGCGGCTTCGGCGCGGTCCAGGCGTGCTTCGCGTACGAGGCACAGATGGACAAGCTGGCCGCGCGGCTCGGCATGGACCCGGTGGAGTTCCGTCGGCTCAACGCGATGTCGCAGGGGTCCCTCCTGCCGACCGGGCAGGTCGTCGACTCCCCGGCTCCGGTCGCCGAACTCCTGCGCCGCGTCAAGGCGATGCCACTGCCACCCGAGCAGCAGTGGCTCGTGGCGGGCGAGGAGGCCGACGTACGCCAGCTCCCCGGCGGCCTGTCCAACACCACGCACGGCGAGGGCGTCGTCCGCGGGATCGGCTACGCGGTCGGCATCAAGAACGTCGGCTTCTCCGAGGGCTTCGACGACTACTCGACGGCCAGGGTGCGCCTGGAGGCCGCCGGCGGCGAGCCGGTGGCGACGGTGCACACGGCCATGGCGGAGGTCGGCCAGGGCGGCGTCACCGTCCACGCGCAGATCGCCCGCACGGAGCTGGGCGTCGCACAGGTGACGATCCTCCCAGCGGACACCCGGGTGGGCAGCGCCGGTTCGACCTCGGCGTCGCGCCAGACGTACGTCACCGGCGGCGCCGTGAGGAACGCCTGCGAGCTGGTGCGCGAGCAGATCCTGGAAAGGGGCCGCCGCAGGTTCGGCGCCCACCACCCGGCCTGGGCGACGGCCGAACTCCTCCTGGAGGGCGGCAAGGTCGTCACCGACGGCGGTGAGGTCCTCGCCGACCTGGTGGACGTGCTCGGCGACGAGGCCGTCGAGATCGAGCAGGAGTGGCGGCACCGGCCGACCGAACCCTTCGACCTGCGCACGGGACAGGGCTTCGGCCATGTGCAGTACTCGTTCGCCGCGCACCGGGCCGTCGTCGAGGTCGACACCGAGCTCGGCCTGGTCAAGGTCATCGAACTGGCCTGCGCCCAGGACGTCGGCAAGGCGCTCAACCCGCTCTCGGTCACCGGCCAGATCCAGGGCGGCACGACTCAGGGGCTGGGCGTGGCCGTGATGGAGGAGATCATCGTCGACCCGAGGACGGCGAAGGTACGGAACCCCTCCTTCACGGACTACTTGATCCCCACGATCCTCGACACGCCCACCATCCCCGTCGACGTGCTCGAACTCGCCGACGACCACGCCCCGTACGGGCTCCGCGGCGTCGGCGAGGCCCCCACCCTGTCGTCGACTCCGGCCGTACTCGCGGCCATCCGGAACGCGACGGGCCTGGAGCTGAACAGGACGCCGGTACGCCCGGAGCACCTCACGGGCGGGTGAGCCCTCCGGTTGAGCCCTCTGGGGAAGGCGTCCGGGGGCGGCCCCCGCGGGCGAAAAGGAAGAGGAGACCGAGAGATGCTGGACATCGCCGAAGAACTGCACCGGTGGGTCGAGCAAGGACGTGACTTCGCCGTGGCCACCGTCGTGGCCGTCGCCGGCAGCGCACCCCGCCGGCCGGGCGCCGCCCTCGCGGTGGACACCGACGGCACGGCCATCGGCTCGGTCTCCGGCGGTTGCGTGGAGGGCGCCGTCTACGAGCTGTGCACCCAGGCGCTCCAGGACGGCGAGCCCGTCCTCGAACGCTTCGGCTACAGCGACGAGGACGCCTTCGCCATAGGCCTCACCTGCGGCGGCACCATCGACATCCTCGTCATGCCGGTCCGCTCCGGCGACCGGGCCCGCCCGGTACTCGCGTCCGCCCTGTCCGCCGCCTCGCGGGGCGAGGCGGCGGCGGTGGCCCGGATCGTCTCCGGGCCGGCGGACCTGATGGGGCGCGGGCTCCTCATACGGTCCGACGGCGCGTACGGCGGCGCGCGCGAGGGCGCGTACGAGGGCGGCTTCGGCGCCCACCCCGAGCTGGACCGCACGGTCGCGGCCGAGGCGGGCGCCTTCCTGGACGCCGGCCGCACCGGCACCCTGGAGATCGGAGAGCAGGGCTCGCGCTGCGGAGCACCGCTCACACTCCTGGTGGAGTCCTCGGTCCCGCCGCCCCGGATGATCGTCTTCGGCGCGATCGACTTCGCGTCGGCACTCGTCCGCATCGGCAAGTTCCTCGGCTACCACGTGACGGTGTGCGACGCCCGCCCGGTGTTCACGACCGCGGCCCGCTTCCCGGAGGCCGACGAGGTCGTGGTCGAGTGGCCGCACACCTACCTGGAGCGCACCTCGGTGGACGCCCGCACGGTCCTGTGCGTCCTCACCCACGACGCCAAGTTCGACGTACCGCTGCTGAGGCTCGCGCTGCGGCTGCCCGTGGCGTACGTCGGCGCGATGGGCTCCCGTCGCACCCACCTCGACCGCAACCGGCGCCTGCGCGAAGCCGACGTCACGGAACGGGAACTGGCCCGCCTCCGCTCGCCCATCGGCCTTGACCTCGGTGCCCGCACCCCGGAGGAGACGGCCCTGTCCATCGCCTCCGAGATCATCGCGAACCGGCGGGGCGGCAGCGGGGTGCCACTGACCGGTGCGCACACGCCGATCCACCACGACGCGACCTCGGACGCAGCGGCGCGGGTCGCGGCGGGACGTATCGGTTCAGTGGCCTGAGCGGCCCGCGACCCGCTCGGACGGGAACCGGTACACGTACACGTCGAGTCCGGGTCGCGCCCTCAGGGCGCCGGTTCCTGCCGCAACAGACCGTCCACCGCCCGCCCGAACATCCAGAGGGCCGCGCGCCTCAGGGGCCGGTCGAAGGCGCGGGGCAGGAGGCGCACCGACAGGTCCTCGCGCCAGACGACCCGGGATCCTCCGGCGCCGTACGGGTGGACCTCGATCTCCGCCCATCCGGTGACGAACTCTCCCTGTTTGGCCAGACGGCACAGGGCAGTCAACGTGGCCCCTGCCGACGGCTGCCAGGTCACGACCTCCATGGGGTCGTCGAAGGCGAACGGGCCGATGCCGGAGCGGGCCACGAAGACCGTGCCCTCGCGGGTCGGCGGAGGAGTGCGCACGGTGACGCGGGTCAGGGGGACCACGTCGGCGTGGCGTTCCCAGTCCGTGAGGCGGAGCCAGGCCTGGTCGACGGAGAGCGGGGTGATGCGTTCCAGGACGAAGAGGACCACGACGTGATCGTAGGCAATTCTGGACCGTCGTTGGCGTTGCGCCAGCGCAGGTAACGGTGCAGTTCACGGGTCTGAACGGTGTGGTCTGCACGGTGTGGTTTGGATGGTTGGAGTTGGCGAGGGCGAACTGCCGTAGCGGTCCGAAGTACGCCTCGATCGGGTTTGCCCAGGAGGCGTTCGTCGGGGTGAAGCACAGCTCAACCTTGTGCTTCTTCGCCCAGGCGCGGATCTTCGTCCCCTTATGCGCTGAGAGCTTGTCCAGGATCAGGTAGATCGGCGCGCCGTCCGGGCGCGCCGACCTGTTCGACTTCAGGGCGGCCAGAGTGTTGGCGGTGCCCTTGTGGCGCCGGTTGATGCCCCCAGCCGATGCGGATCACCCGGCCATGCACCTTGCGCAGGTGGGCGGCGAGCTTGCGTAACGACCAGCGGGTGAACGGCTGGCTGAACCTGGCCGGGCGGGTGGTGGCCGTCGCCACGACGAAGTCCTCGGCGTCATGACGGAGCAGGCGGGGACGGCCTCCCGCCCACCGAGGGTCCAGGCAGGCCAGACCGATCTCGTTGAACCCGGTGGATCACGTCGCGGACGGTGTCCTCGTCGGCCTGGACCAGTTGGGCAATCACCGGAACGCGGTTCCCGCCGGCCGAGGCCGGCAGCATCATCGCGCGCCGGTAGCGCACCGAGTTGGTGCCGCCCCGGCGCACGATCTGCTGCAGCTTCTGCCCCTCCTGGCCGGTCAGCCTGCGCACACGGACAGGCTGGGCCACCGCACCTGAAGCGGTCAGATCGGATGTCACCACACATCCAACCGTCACGATCACCCCGTGCCGATCACGGACGTGACCAATCTGGTCAGGAATTCACGGATGGCGGGAGCGGTGGCGCGGGCGAGGTCCACGGCAGTCTGGAGGTCGTCGCCGATCGGGATCGTGGCCAGTTGTCCGTTGGGGAGGGTGTCGGCGGCCTCTTCGGCAAGAGCGGTGGGGTGGCGTGGGTCGGTGCCCGGGAAGATGAGTGTCGGCACGGTGATCGTCGCGAGTTCGTCGACGCTCCGGAAAGAACGGTCATGGCCGATAGCGGCTGCGGCCACGATGCTGGCGGGGTCCGATCGGGGGATGGCGTCGCGCACCATGTCACCGACAACGGGAGGGAAACTGGCGAGGATGGGCTCCCAACCCGCTTCAATGCCATCAGCCTCGACGCGGGCGGCGAACGCGTCGAGGAAGCGGATCTCGGCCTTCTTGGCCTCGTCGTCCTCAATGTCCTCAACCCCGATGAGCACGGCCGCCCGGACCCGGTCCGGGTATGCGGCCGCCGTCCGAAGCGTGATCGTGGAGCCCAAGCCTGCGCCGGCGAGTACGGCACTGGAGAGACCGATGTGGTCCAGGAGCCACGTTACGTCCTCGACATACTGGGCCCAGGTATAGCGGGCCGGGTCCTTGCAGACCGACCGGCCGTAGCCTCGCAGGTCAGGCAGTACGACCGTGAAGCGATCGGCAAGCCGTTCGGCCAGGGGAAGCATGCTCTTGTGGTCAGGGCCGCCGGCATGCATAAGAACCAGGGCCTGCCCCTCTCCGGTGACGGTGGCGTGCAGGGTGCAGTCGTCGGCCGCCTGGTAGCTGATCTCTTCCATGAGCCGAATGTAGAGCGGCCACACCAGCGTTCGGTACGCCTTAATCCGCCGACAGATATCGCGATCCCGCCACTCTCGACGTCACCGCGCATCCAACTGCCCGCCCCTACCGCCAACCCGGACCTATGCGGTCACAGCGCTAGATACCCACCTGACTCCGCACGCCAGCAATCGCCTTCCCCCAGGAATACGCCTTGGGATTCCCCTGCTTGGGAGGATGCGACGCGTACCCGTCCCGACCGTCGAGAACCAGGACGCCCTGCTCACGCAACGCAGCGATCGACCTCGCCACCGCTGGCTGCGCGCCCTGCGCCTGGTTGAAGTACGGCATCGCCACGACCGGCACGCCCATATGGACAGCCTCCGACGGAATGCCGATCGCCACGGTGTCCGCAATCCCCGCCCCCCACTTGTTCAGCGTGGTGCACGACATGGGAGCCACCAGCATCGCGTCGGCCTTCGGCAAGACGTCCGTCTCCCACGGCAGCTTGTACCGCGACCGCACCGGGTGCCCGGTCAGGTCAACGAGCTCCTGCATGCGCGGCTCCCACCACCGCGCTGCGGACGGCGTGAGGATCAAGCACACGTCCCAGCCGTCGGTCTGAGCGGCGCGCACGCCGTCGTCGATGTACTGGGTGGGCCCTGCGGCGCAGGCGATCAGATACAGAACCGGGGTTGTCATGCGCGGAGTCCACAGCGTCCGGCCAGCGCACGCAACTCGCCCCCAGGGTTGGGGGTCGCTCCGACGACGTCCTTGACCAGGCTCACCGTGTCCGGCCTGCCCCGCACCTCCTCCGGTGCCAGCTCATCAGCCTTCAGAAGTTCCTTCGCCGCGAATTCCTTGCGCCGCGTCAAGAGCGAAGCGCGTGCCATGGCGACGTGATGACCGGCCTGCCGCTCCCGGCTCATACTGCCCAGCGCCTCAGGGTTTAGTTCGTCGGCCGCTTTGAGCGCCGACCAGCCGTCCTCGAAACGCAGCTGCATGTCCACCCGGTGCAGTCCCACGTTGGTCGGACCGAACATCGTCCAGTCCATGTTGAGATCCGCTCCCTGCCGGTCGGCGACGTCGGCCGCCTCATCGACGTGCCCGCTGGCCGCGCGCACCCGCGCCGTCGTGCGCTCCTGCGACGAGGCGGCGAGGGCCGCGGACAGGTACAGCATCCCGAGGGTGGACAGGCCGAGCGAGCCTCGCTCAGTCAGCCCGTCTGCGAGGTGCCGAGCGGCGGCGGTCGCGAACTCGACAGCTGCTTCGGGCCGCTGCTGGTACACCAGACTCTTCGCAACCCTTCGGGCCGCAGCCCCGATCTGGACCGGATCACCGGACCGCTCTGCAGCGGCAAGCGCCCGATCCGCGGCGAGCGCAGCCTGAATCGCCATCGGCTGCCCGTACTTGTGCAGGTACGACGTCGTCAGCTGGTAGACGCGGAGAGCACGGCCTCTGCGTCAGACTGCTCTCCGGCAGCGGCGCTGTGTGCTGCCTGCCCAGCGCCGACAATCAAGGAAGGCAACTCACGGGCGAGCGTGGAGTAGTGGCAGGCCTGGAAGGCTTCGCAGCAGTAGACGAGCCGTCGCTGGAGGACAGTCAGCGCGGGCGGCTCGGTCAAGGCCGCGGGACTGTACAGGGCGTCGATGACGCCGAGGGCCTCGGCGGGCGGGACGCTGCCTGCCGGAGGCTCGGGGGTGCTGTCGATCAACAACTGCTCCAGGGGGATGCGCAGGACGTCGGCCGCGCGCACCAGTACCGACAGGCGGGGGTCTTGCTGTCTTTGACCGCCTTCGAGGGATTGCACCCAGCGTTTCGTCTGGCCCATGAGCTGACCGAAGTCGGTCTGGGTGTAGCCGCGCCGCTCTCGCCAGTAGGCGATACGGCGGCCGATTCCAGTGTCCATGCGTGCCCCCGGTGCAAGGCACACACTTTGTGTGCCCGGCTCCGGTGTACCACGTCCTACGGTCCCGTGTGTGAGACAGATCACCTGGACCGTGGAGGCGTGAGCGATGGAGCCGACAAGCAGCAGCGTCGAAGCCCTCGACCTATTACCGCTGCCTGATCTGGCCCGCTGGTCCGAGTATCAGATCCGCGGGACGGTCTGCGTGTGGGACGGTGCCACCCTTGGCCCCACTGCCGTCAGCCTCGGCCAACTCGACGTCGACGGCCGCACCGGCTTCCCTCGCGTCTGCCGCCCCTGCATGCGCGCCCACGTCACCGGATCTGACGCCACGCACCGGGCCATGTGCGAGCAGTGCGTCGACGACCAGGCCGTGGGCAGCGACGCCGGGTGCGACACAGGCCGAGCACTGCGCCGCCTCGTCCTGGAGTACGGGCGGTGATCCAGCGGCCCCTCACCGAGGCAGAGACCCAGTACTGGGAAACCTGGGGCGAGCTGCTCGACCACGGCGCCGGATGCACCACCTGCCGAACCCAGCTGTGCCCCGAGGGCGCCCGCCAGGAACAGGCACACAAGGACGCGAAAACCCAGCTCAGCGCGGAGAGGGCGAGGGCTCGATGACCTGGAAGCGGCCGGAGGGCATCATCCCCGCCAAGGACATCCCGCCCGCCCCGCGAGGCATCGGCGGCTATTGCTGGGCCACACACTCCAGCAAGGGCGTGCACTGCACCATGCCGATCAGGCACTCCGGAGGGCACTGGCACCCGTACACCAAGACGAGCTGGTAACCCGTCGAAGCCCCCTGCTGCTGGCGCCGCCGACCGCCGGCAGCAGGAAGGACCGCCCCGGCTCCCCAACCCTGGACAGGCCGAGTAGCCGGGGCGGTCGCAAGTGCATTTCTCCACACATCCGCCTCAGATCAGAGGAGATGAGCATGACTGCACCCGTCATGGCACCAACTGTCGAGAAAACACCCGGCACTCCCCAGTTCCTATGGCTCGACCTCACACGCCAGTGTCAACTGAAGTGCAGCCACTGCCACAACGGCTCCGGCCCGGACGGTGCGCACGGCTCTATGACCGCCGAGGACTGGACGCGCGTGCTCGACGAAGCCGCCGCGGTTGGAGTCTCCCGAGTGCAGTTCACCGGGGGCGAGATCACCATGCACCCCGACGCGCCGACCCTGATCGAGCACGCGCTGACGCTCGGCCTGAAGGTCGAGGTCTACAGCAACCTCGTCCACGTGGATGCCGACTGGTGGCAGTTGCTTCGGCAGCAGGGCGTCAGCCTGGCAACGTCGTACTACGGCGGGGAAGCCCAACACAACGCGGTCACCGGGCGACCGAGTCACGCCCGGACCCGAGCGAACATCGCGAAGGCGGTGTCAGAGAAGATCCCGATCCGGGTGTCCGTTGTCTCCGACCCCTCCGACACCGGCGAAGCAGTGAAACGGGACCTTCAGACCATGGGCGTACGGGACGTGCGCGTCGACCACGTTCGGCCGTTCGGGCGCGCGGCGGACGGACAGAAGCCGTGCACGGACGGCCTGTGCGGGCGGTGCGGTGACGGGCGCGCGTCCATCGACCCGTACGGCCAGGTCTCGCCCTGCGTCTTCTCGACATGGATGGGCGTAGGCAACGTCCAGGACACGCCCCTGGCGGCTATCCTCGACGGCCCCGAGATGGCACAGGCCAACGCGACGATCCGGCAGGGTCGGCGCCTCGGCGTCTCCCTCGGCTGCGGCCCCAACAGCCCATGCGGCCCCGACAACCAGGACAAACCCTGTAGCCCCGACACCGACGACGAGTGCGGTCCGGGAACCCCCGGAAGTGACTGCACCCCGAGGAACTGAACGGAGCATGGACACCGATCTCCCCGAAGACGCGATCCTCCCCCTGATCCGGGAGCACACGGGCCCGGTCGCCGAGATCCGACGAACCGCGCGCGGCTTCAGCTCGGATCTGACGGCCATCGTCGACTGCGCGAAGGGCCCCTACTTCGTGAAGGCCATGCGCAACCGCCCCGGCGGCCGGCGGAAGTCCCTCATCAGGGAACGGCAGATCAACGCCTACCTTGGGCACATCTCGCCGCCCCTGCTGTGGGACGTGGAGGCCGAAGACTGGCTGGTCCTGGGATTCGAAGCGGTCGACGGCCGGTCGTCCGACTTCGCGCCCGACTCGCCGGATCTCCCCCTGGTGGTGGATGCCCTCCGGCAGATCGGCCGGCTGTCCCTCCCGGAGATCGCCCGAGACTGGACCGAGACTCGATGGGACCCGTTCACCTCGGACAGCTCGGAGGCCGAGCTGTTCAAGGGGGACTCGCTTCTCTACACGGACATCAACCCGAGCAACATGCTCGCAGAGGGGCGACGCGTGTGGGCCGTGGACTGGTCGTGGCCGACCAGGGGAGCGGAGTTCATCGATCCTGCGCTTCTGGTCATCCAACTCATCGCGGCCGGACACACCCCGGCGAGCGCGGAGAAGTGGGCGGCCCATTTGCCCGCGTGGCACAAGGCCGATCCGGGGGCGATCGATGCCTTCGCCGCCGCCAACCTGCGCATGAGCCGTGCCTTCGCCGAGCGGAAGCCGGATGAGGACTGGCTGAAGGCCATGGTCGAGACGGGCCGGTCATGGACCGAACACCGCGGCGTGACAGCTGGTTGACCCCAAACCGCCCCGCTCGTCCGCTCCCCCCGTGGCGGATGGGCGGGGCTTTCCGATGAGGGCCGCGACGCGTCGGCATCTTGATGTGGGGGAACCGGTAGGCGACCGCTTCCTGTGCGAGCAGCCTGCAGTGGGGCGGTGGCAGAGCGGCCGGGAGCGCGTACGCGTATCCGGCCGTCAGACGCCAGCCACCCCCACCACTCCTGTCCTTGCGGATCTCGAAGTCCATCGCACCCCTTGAGCTGGGGTGTTGCGACGATCACTAGAACTCAAGAAACCCGGTGGGGGCCTTCCCCTGCTCAGGCCGGTCTCCCCACCGGGCACCGTGCAGGTAGCCGAGAGGCGCGTCTCAGGCGCGCGCGGGGATACACGCCTGCCCCTCTCGTGGCCGCAACTTTACGTCGGCGCTGCGAGTAGTCCAGTCCCTCGTATGGGTGACCGCATCCATGATCGCGTGGGGATGTGGCATCTGAGTGGCATTCGATCACGAAAGAGGCCTCCCGTTCGAATAAACGGGAGGCCTGTCACCTCTCTGACCTGCTACGCAGTCAGTGCCCCCGGCAGGATTCGAACCTGCGACACCCGCTTTAGGAGAGAGGCTGGGGCCTCGGGCCGGTGACCTGCGAATGCGTGGGTCAAGCTGAGGACATGGCGGCGTCGGCTAGCCACCCTCATTGACCGTGGCTGCCCCCTGCATCTGGCACGGTTGTGGCACGCGACCTCTTCGTGGCCCGATGTACTGCTGAACTGCTGCGATGGTCCGTAGGGGCCTCGCCGTGACCACTGCACCAGGAGCTCAGGTGCTGGGCTGTCCTTCTGGCGCAGTGCCCTTCACCGACTCAGGGACTGCTTGCGACCGTTCTAGGCGCCGCTGACGGGCACGTGCCACGCGAGCCGGGGACTGAAACAGCTCGTTCAGCACCTCATCCATGAGTGTCAATATCTCTTCGGCCGCCTCGTGATCAACTGGGGTGAGATCGCCGTGGGCTACCTCATTGCCGCCGAAGCGCACTTCGTGTGCTGCTTCCTTGATGTGCCCACGAAGTAGCCCCAGTTTGTGGAGCTCATCGATCTTCGCGATCAGGCTCCCTTTGGTGACACCCTTCTCCTTCGCGGATGCCTCGACCACTGCACGGGCAAGTGCCACGGCAGCTCGGTCAGCCTTGATGGTCAGGCAGTCGTGCGCCTCAACCGCGAGCGACTCGATGGCTGCGGGCACATCTGGGAACGTCCTGTTGGACTTCGCCGGCGGAAGCCATCGTGGTTGCCGGGCCTGAGGGTGGCCCCAGAGATCAGAAGGTGCGCCATCCCAATCGTTCGTAGGCTGGAAGTCGGTCCATCCGTAGGCGAGGACTAGCCGGCCGCAGTTGGCACATCGATAGGCTTCGAATCCCACGTTGAGATGGCTGCTCTGATCGGTGACCACCTCGGCACTGCCGACAGGTCTCATGTGAGCCAGCCGTCCGCACCATCCGCATGTCGTGCTCGCCATAGTCGGAGACTAGTGCGCAACGCCACGCTGGGCATGAGATTTTCACCGTTGTGCTCGCTACCAGAGCAAACGCTCCTCGTTCCGACAGCTTGGGAGCCATCAGCTTGGGAAGCTGTGATCATTTGCGCCCCGTTTGGGCGTTGACCTGGGAAAACAGTCTGGGATGCAGTCTCTGCGGGCTGTCAGTTTTCACCGTGACTCCCCGTTGTTCCCCGCTGGATCTGGTGCAGTTGTGGTGCGGGGGCCCGGCCTGGATTTCTGGCAGCCACCCGTCCCAGCCCACGACGACGGCCCGCGTCAGGCTCAACAAGTGATGCCAAGTTCCTCGCGGATTCTCATATGCTCGCGAGGAAGTTGGTATGAGCAGTCCATTGGGGGGCACGGAGCCGCATGGCCGACGAGATCAAGTACGAGTACAAGACCGTGCAGACAGTTCGCGGCACCGACGGCTTGGTGATCTCGAGGTTGCAGAAGGATGGCTGGGAGCTCGTGGAGCAAGCCCAGGGCACGCTTCGCTCGACCCTCAACTTTCGCCGACCGAAGAAGCCGCAGCCGTGGCTCCTGATCGGCACGGTGGCCGCCGTCCTCGTGACCCTGGCCATCGTCATCGGCGCTGCCTCTGCACTCAGTGGCGGAGGCGAGAAGAAGGACGAGTCAGACAAGTCGACAACCGCTGCTAGCGAGAAGCCTTCCGCTACGCCGACTCCGACCGCGGCCGAGTCGGCTGCCACTACGGTGATCACGCCTCAGAACAACCCGGAGTTCGCGGCGCTGCTGAAGGCGGACTACTGCGACGACGCGAACCTGGACTTCGCGAACAGGCACGAGGGCCAGGCGATCGCGTTCAACGGCTCGATTGTGAACATGGCGCCCCACGGCGATTACGACACCCGCTACGACTTCCTCCTGGGCCCAGGCGACAAGGGGCCGAACACGACGGCCGGCCCGGCCTTCAAGTACGAGGACGTAAACATCCCTGACCTGAGACTGACCGGCAAGGAGATCCCCGCCACCGTCGCCGCAGGCGACAAGTACCGCTTCGTCGCCAAGGTGGGCGAGTTCAACGCGGACCAGTGCCTCTTCTTTCTCGACCCGGTCTCGACGGAAGTCCGGTAGTCAAGAAGGGCAGCCGCGTCATCACCGGACTAGGGTGCCCGGCCGATCAGCTCCGTCATCAGCATCGTCCTGACAGCCTGCATCGGAGGGACTGAGCCTGCGGTCACGGCTCCGGAGGACGCTTCAGGCTCCTACATTTACGCAGGTCACGCGTTGATGATCGGCCCATAGATTGCGATCCGTCCACAGGTAGTCCACGGAACGGTCAAAGAGGCTGTGAGGTATAGCTCACGTCCGTATGGGGTGTGCTCCGGACCCGCGTGGCGCGAACAGTGACCGTAGCTGGACACCGTCCATCGCCTTCCGTAGCCCGGCCCTCGTCTACTGGGCGTGGTCGGCGGCCAAGGATTTTGGCCTGGCGTCGAGGGGTCGCCTGCCTTCCACCCAGTGTGCCGGGATGGGGGCCGAGAGCAGAATCCGTAGGCCCGTAGAGACGACAAAAGCCCCCGGACACCCAAGGGTGCCGGGGGTTCTTCTTGCCTCGCGGCGGCGTGTAAACGCCCTGTTGCCCGCGCAATTTGGCTCGCCAGGGGCGGTCACCCCTAGCATGTCGCCACGATGTCAGCAGGGGAGAGGTTCGGGGGCACAGGGTGATCATCGCCGGGTATGTTGGTTCTAACGACTTCTGGAACACCAGTATCGGTGCCGTGGTCGGCATCGCTGTTGGCGCGTTGGGTTGCTGGGCGGCGTTGAGATCCAACAATCCTAAGAAGCGGATCGCCTGGGACGAGCGCAGTAATCAGAGCCTAGTTCCGGAGACCTCCAGCGGCGCGCCATCTCCCATCACAATTACACACTCAGCTTCTGCCTCGGGGCCATTGACCGAAGCCAGGCTAATCGAGTTGAAACTGCGCAATGCGGGACGCCGGGATATAGTACAGGGTGACTTCACGCTCAACGACGACTCGTTGATTTTCGACTTTGGTGTGCCTATCGAGGGCGTGGTTGATGTCACGACGAAGCCCGATTCAGCTCCCCGGCCAGATTGTGCCATTAGCGGGACAGAGCTGAAGATCAAGCGATGTCCCATTCAAAAGGGTCAAGAACTGACCTACTCCGTTTTGGTCAACGGGTCAGAGCAAGCAGTAAAGATTAAGACCGCCGCTCTCCTCAACACTCCCGTGAAGAGGGAAGACAAGAAAGCCAGAGAGCGGCGACGGTTGTTGACATTCGGCGCTCTAAATATTGTGATTGCGGCGGCGGCGGCCATCTACAGTTTCACCCAGCCCACCAAGAGTGAGCTGAAAGAACACTTTCAGGCCTGCCGCTACTGGGACGTCCACGATCCGGCCCGAGCTAAGAAGGAATGCCCGGAAATCAAGAAGCCGTAGGGGATAGTGCAACTGGCCTCGGGGGAGAAGAGATGAACACAGCCGCGGGGGCGGTTGCTGAGGTTGCGGTACCTGGCTGCTGTACCGCAGGATCCAGACGGGGGTGACCATGGAACGGCATGTGCTGGAATCGCTGTTGGCCGGTGATGACGAGGCGTCCGTGATAGCTCTGGCCACCCTCCGCAGCGGCGCCACCTACTGGGTGGCAGACCGGGCACAACCCGCTGGCGCGCATGCCGGAGTCTTCAATCGCCGACTTCAGCGCATGCGGATGCACGGATTCGAACCTCTTGGGCTGGGACGAGCAGTGCAGCTCATCCGTGAACATGGCCAGCCCGTGCGCACAGGGCTGATCGATGCCGTCGATCGGACATGGACCACCCTGCTCTTCCTCACCGAGGACGGCAGCGCACTAGTGGCCTGTGCCGGCTGGCCGCTGCCGCTGGTTGCCAGGAAGCCACCGCTTTAGGAGTTCGATCGCCCTGCGGAACGGCGTGCCGAAACGGGGCTCGGTGGTGACTTGTCCATCCGGCTACGGCCGCTTCGATGCGCCGTTGTTCGCGGCCGTTGATGTCAGCTCGCCGACCTATGCGCTGATGGGCAACTCTCGTGCCTGCTGGCGGGCTTCGGCCCTCAGGTCCTTGAGGCGGCCGTGGAACGCGTTGTGGCGGTTCTGGTCGAGGTTCAGCGGCAGGTCGAGTTGAGAGATGAGCTCCGACTCCATGGTCCAGGGCTCGCCATGCTCGATCCAGCACACTCGGGCGTTCTCCGCCATCCACTGACTGAGGGCGGCTTCCCCGGCCTTGCCGAAGGTCATGCGCTTGCCGCTGCCTACGCGGCGCAGTTCAAGTCCGAGCAGGCAGCCGAGAGTGAGCCGCAGCGTCGAACCGGCTGCGTTGCCTCGGTAGTGGTACCGCACACGCTTCCTCAGGTTCTGCGTGCTGGTCCGATTCGCCATGTACCGCGGGGCTATGCCTACGTAGAGCAGGCGCCCGGTGGCCAGGTTCTGGTGGGGTGCCTGCTCGAAGTGCCATCCGTAGACCCCTGCTCTCGTTGGAACGGGGCTCGGACGCGCCAAGACCTCCTGCGCTGACCACAGTCGGTCGGGACTGGCGAGAGCAGTAGCTTCCATGAGGCCTCCAAGTGCGTCACGGCGGACGGTCGCAGGCTACTGGCTGACACCGGCAGCCTCTTGGCTGCGAGGGACATCAGCTTGGGAAGCTGAGGTGATCTAGGGCTCACTCTGGTGCTGACCTGCGACGGAAGGGTGTCGAGGCCCAGAGGCGGGTCCGCTGATTCCCCAGTGTTCCCCGCGGTTCCCCTTACGATCTGGCACGCGTCTGGCACGGCCTCCTCGTCCCGAACTACTGGCTGGGTGGTCATTAAGGGCTCTTGTCGGTTGGCTGCGGTCATGGTGATTGCTGTACTCCGCTGCTGTGCTGCATCCAGCACCGGGCGCTTGGAGGAGATCGGGTGCAGATGTATGTGGCTGTCGAGCCGGTCTCGGCGGCCTCATGGTGCATGATGCGGCGTCGCTAGCGATCTAGTCCATGGACGTGGTGCACAGCACCCGTTGGGCGCTGTCATCTCGTTCTTCACCACGAGGCCGTGGCGGAGGGCGCCAGATTCGGTAGATTCTGGCCACGCGATGGGATGAGCGCTAGCCTCGCGCTTTCACGCGGCAGGGCGTCCGGTGGTTGATCAGAAACGCGAAGAGTGCTCCTGACCTGCAACGATGGGACTTGTCTAGGGTCCAGGTCGTCGCGTGAAAGAAGCACTCTCCAGGTGAAGAAGCGTATCGGGTCCTACCCGCGTGTCCGTACCGAAGGCGGTGGTC
>NZ_VMNX01000010.1 GCF_009377235.1 Streptomyces acidicola | reverse complement strand
GGTGTGGTCAGGGGGCGGCTTCGATGGTGATGCGGTCGGCCCCGGACAGTTGGTCGGCGGCGGCGTCGATGTGGCCGAGGACCAGCAGGTCCGAGGAGGCGGAGGGGCCGTCCTTGTAGAAGACGGCGAGGTTGCCCCACGGGGCGTAGTAGGTGAGGTCCCCGGTCTTGGGGGCTTCCGGTTCGGGGGCGTTCTCGGTGGTCAGCTTCCGCGGCGGGTCGGCGATCCGCTCGGTTCCGTGGAAGTCCTCCAGGTCCAGGGTGAGCGGGAGCAGGGAGGCGAGGTCATGGGCGGCGGGGCTGTCGTTCAGGGTGCCCGCGATGGGCTGCCCGTCGAGGGTGACGCGGATGTCCATCGGGGTGCTCCTGTCTGAGCCGGAGGGACTGGCCGACGCCGAGGTCTGCGGCTGCTCCGACGCCGACGCCGAGGAGGTGGCGGATGCGGACAAGGGGGCCTGCTCGGGCGAGTCCTCGGAGCATGCGGTCACGGCCAGCAGCAGCGCGCTGACGATGGCGGCGGCGGTCAGGGCGTGGCGAGGGGGGAAGGTCACGGGGTGCCGTCCTGCGGGTCAGTCGGGCATGGGCTCGGCGTAGTGCCTGAAGCCGTCGCAGTCGGTGTGCAGGGTGTACAGGCGCGCGGCCAGCGCCTCGGGGCTGAAGTGCTCGGCGTCGGGGCGGATCGCACCGGGGACGATCAGCTGCGTGGCGTGGATGTTCTCCGGGGCGAGGGCCTTGTGCAGCATCGCCGCGTAGGCGCTCTCACCGGCGAACGCCATCGAGGTGCCGGCCCGGTCCGGGTGCGGGCGCACCGCGCAGCCGCCGTTGACGAACAGCAGCGTGCCCCAGCCGAGCGCGCGCAGCCAGGCAGTACCGCGTTCACGCAGGTGAGAGGGCCCTTCACGGAGACGGCCAGCGGGGCATCCAGGTCGGCGGCGACCTTTTTGCCGAAGCGGCGGGCGATGGCCAGGCCCAGACCGGGGCCTGCGCCGACCAGTGCGAACGTGGTCATGGTGAGTCCTTGACGAAGAGAGGTGCCGAAACCGACCTGTGCGTGACCGGGCCCGCGGGTGGGGCGGGGTCAGGGCGTGAGGAGAGTCTTGATGGCGCGGCGCTCGTCCATCGCCTTGTAGCCCTCGGCGACCTGGTCCAGCGGAAGGGTGAGGTCGAAGACCTTGCCCGGGTCGATGGCGCCGGTCAGGACACGGTCGATCAAGTCGGTCAGGTAGCGGCGGACGGGTGCGGGACCGCCGCGCAGGCCGACGTGCGAGAAGAACAGCTCCTGCCCGTCGACCGCGACCTCGTGCGGAACGCCGACAAAGCCGACGTTGCCGCCCGGTCGAGCCGAGTGGAGTGCCTGCTGCATCGCCTGCGCCGTGCCGACGCACTCCAGCACGCTGTCGGCGCCGATCCCTCCGGTCAGCTCCTTGATCCGAGCCACGCCCTCCTCACCGCGCTCGGTGACGATGTCGGTGGCGCCGAACTCGACTGCGAGCTTCTGCCTCGGCTCGTGCCGGGACATGGCAATGATCCGCTCCGCGCCCATCTCCTTCGCGGCGATCACCGCGCACAGGCCGACTGCGCCGTCCCCGACGACCACCGCGGTGGAGCCGGGCTTGACCTCGGCGGCGTCGGCGGCCCACCAGCCGGTGCCCATCACGTCCGATACGGCCAGCAAGCCGGGCCAGAACTCCTCGCCGGGTACGCCGGCGGTGGCGACCAGGGTGCCCTGCGCGTTCGGGATACGCACGTAGTCGGCCTGGCAGGTGCTCATGAACTCGCGGTTCAGACAACTCGACTGGAAGCCGTTCCGGCAATTCGCACAGATGTTGTCCGAGGTCGCGAACGAGCCGACGACGAACTGGCCCGGCTTCACCGAAGTGACCTCGGATCCGACCTCCTCCACGAAGCCGACGTACTCGTGGCCCATCGGATGCGCTGCGTCGGTCGGCTCCAGCCCGCGATAGGGCCACAGGTCCGAGCCGCACACGCAGGTCACGGCCGTGCGGATGATCGCGTCGGTCGGCTTGAGGATCTTCGGGTCGTCCAGGGTCTCGAAGCGGATGTCGCCGGGGGCATGGATTACTGCGCCGCGCATGAGGGATTCCTTCGCGTGCTGTGGCGCCAGCAGCGTGTGCTGGCGACCACCGGGTAAAGGGTGCGGACCCGGAGCGCAGGCGGCGGACCACCCGAGCCGGGTGCGGGCCCCTCCCTCACCGGCGTCGGCCGGAAGGAGAAGCACCACGACCCCCAGGTAACCCCCCGTTCGCGCGGGCATCGAGTCACTGACAAGGGGTGTACTGGCAGTACATCCCTCTGGCCGTCGGCGGGACGTACCGTCGAGGTGTGGACAACCGTGAAGAGGTCCGCGAGTTCCTCACCTCGCGGCGCGCAAAGATCACCCCAGAGCAGGCCGGACTGCCGTCCGGATCCCGGCGCCGCGTGCCGGGCCTGCGCCGCAGCGAGGTCGCGGCCCTGGCCGACATGAGCGTCGAGTACTACTCCAAACTCGAACGCGGCACCCTCGCGGGCGTCTCCCCGGCCGTCCTCGAGGCCCTCGCCCGCGCCCTCCAACTCGACGACGCCGAACGCGCCCACCTACTGCATCTGGCCCAGGCCGCCGACGGCTCCGACGCCCTCACCCGCCCCCGCCGTCGACGTACCAGGGACCAGTGGAAGCCGCACCGCAGCCTTCAGTGGACCCTGGACGCCATCACCGCCGGGCCCGCGTTCGTCCGCAACGGCCGCATGGACATCCTCGCCGCGAACCAGCTGTTCCGAGCCTTCTACACCGACGCCTACGCCACACCCGGTAACCAGATGAACCTGGCCCGCTTCAACTTCCTCGACCCCGCCTCCCGCCGCTTCTACCCGGACTGGGACTCCTTCGCCGACGTCGCCGTCGCCATCTTGCGCACCGAAGCCGGCCGCAATCCCCACGACAAGGATCTGCAAGACCTCGTCGGCGAGCTGTCCACCCGCAGCGACGAGTTCCGCACCCGCTGGGGCGCCCACAACGTCCGCCACCACGGCACCGGCACCAAACGCTTCCACCACCACGCCGTGGGCGGCCTCACCCTCGCCTTCGAGGGCTTGGAGATGGCCGCCGAACCCGGCCTCACCCTCACCATCTACACTGCCGAACCCGGCTCACCCTCCGAAGAGGGCCTGCGCCTCCTCGCCTCCTGGGCCGCCACTCAAGACGTCGATGCCACGGAACCCTCCACACTGAGCTGACCACCGCTGACGGAGCCAAGCCGAACGTGGTGCAGACGGTGCGTGAGGACCACTTCCCAGACCAAGGCCAAGCAGCAGCAGACGAAGAAGTAGCCCCGAGGCCAGCTGGCCGGTGGAATCTAATCTCTGCTGCCTGGGGCCTGGCGGTCCAGGAACTCAATCAGCCGTGTTTCCGAACGTGCAAGCCTCTCCCGTTGTTCGCGGGGAAGCGAAGCGAGGGCGTCGACCAGGACCCGTTTTCGCGGGACGTGCACCATGTTGCCGCAGTAGATCCGGCAACTGGAGCACCAGGCGAGTCCGATGCACCGCTCGAACATGGAGGACTCGGGCTGATGAAACCGGTACTGGTACGAGCGGACGGGCGTTCCGCAGGCGGCACAGATCCGGCGGTCCCCGTCGGAGACCGTTTCCCAGGTCCCGACCTTGCGCCAGTGCTGTCGCCAGGCCGCTGCTCTTCAAGTCGTCATGCCCAACATTCTCTCCCACAGCGAGTCGCCCGGCCCAGCCATCCCGGCGAAGCGGGCTACCGACGGAATTCCTTGACCTGCGAAAACGCGGCTCGCGTTGAGCGCAGTTCCCGCGCTGAAGTGTGACGGTTCCCGTCAGACCTTCCCCGTATGCTCCACAGTGCGGTGCCCGAGCTGCTGGCTGAACGTCTCGCAGAAGCTGGCGGAGAGCGGCGGCCAGTCCCAGAAGTCGAAGGCGAGGGCGCCCACCGCGAAATTGGACTCCCACTGCCACTCGGTGACCGGCACCGAGGCACCGCAGGCGGAGCAGGGGGAACTCCCCTCACCCGTTTCCTTCCAGGTGGCGATGCCGTCCTCGAACGGCTGCCAGACCTCCTCGTCCGCCTCGAACTCCTCGGGATAGTTGATGATCACGATCTTGGTTTCGCACCGCGGGCAGACGGCGTACTCCGCTTCGTCCGCTCCCTGACCACCGACGTGGTAGTCGCGCCCGACGATGACGGCCACCGGGCCCGGCAGCCAGGCGGGATCCGATGAGTCGGCAACGGCCCGCGCCCAGTTGGGACCAGGCACATGGCCCTCATCCACGGTCAGGCTGTACACCCCGTCGTTGGACAGCTCACGCGTGATCAGGCCCTCGGTGACCATCCAGTCGACCATTCGCTCCGCGAGCGGCCCGGCCTCCTCGCCGGTCACCTCGACGTCGACGATCCGCTCAAAGAAGTCACCCGTCGTCTCCACCTCCTACCGATCGGTTTCGGACACTGTGCCACCACCCTCCGACACCGGCCCCCGCATCGGTGCTGAGTGAATCAGGGGAGGGAAGTGCTCGCACAGGCCCTGACCCCGCGACCGGCATTCCATTACCTCGCGAGCCGCATTTCTTCGGTAGCCCGAAGCTGGGGCCGGAGCAAGACCGGGCCAATTCAGGGCTCTGGTCCCACTTGTGTGGTGCAGTCACACCCGGTGACGACTGAGATTGAGTCAAGGGTCTGGCAGGGGCTGGTTGATACCGTTTCTGGTCTTGGGCACCCTGGCCCAGAGCTTGGGCCACGGTGTTACAGAGCAATCAGACCGGCTGTAGTCTCCTTGAAGCCGCAGGCGTCGAAATAGAACGAACGCAGGTCCTCCTCGAAGTCGACGTGGAGCCATTCGCACTTCGCGGTACGGGCTTCGTGGGCCGCGGCTGCGACCAGCGCGGCGCCAACACCTCGCGCCCGGCGATGCTGTGCGACCACCGTGTCCAGGATGAAGGCGTGAACTCCACCGTCCCAGACAACGTTGACAAAGCCGATCAGAGAGCCGTCCTCCCATGCGCAGACCCAGCCGAGACTGTGGTGCTCAAGCCGTTCCCGCCAGTCAGTCTGAGCGACCGGGTGACCGAAGCCGTCAGCGTGTAGCGCGTTGAGGGCGGCGTTGTCGAAGTCGCCTCGCCACTCGTACTTGATCGTCACTTCTCGATCGTAATGTCCGTGCCAAGTCCAGCGATTGGATTATGCAGCGATGAGGACTCGCTTGCGGAGGAATTCGAATCCAGCGCGGCCGAACATCTGACGTTTGAGCATCTTGATCCTGTTGACGTGGCCCTCAACGACGCCGGAGTTCCACGGGTGTGAGAGGCCGGCGACAACGGCGGGCCTCGCCTACGGCATCGTGCAGACCGGGGTCGGTGGCAGCCGTCGGGTTCGGGTGGCAGTCGACGATGATGGCGGACGGTTCGTATGTGACGGCGATCATGATCCCCGCAGTCTTGATGATGGGCGGCTCACTTGGTCTCGCCGGTCATGTCGACGATCGCGGCGGCCCGTACGGCGGGCGGCACTTCACTGGAGGCGCTGACGGCGGGGTACGCGCTGGTGTTCCGCACGGGCGGAACCGTACTCGTCGTGGCGGCGGTTGCTGATGCTGCCGTGGCTGCCGTGCAGAGTCTCCGCGGACTGACACCCGGCGGAGACCGGGGCGGAGGAAAGTTCATCGGCGGGGCAACGCGATCCGGTCCCCATGGACTGTATGAGGCATCAAGGAGGTGCCCATGGGGGATCGGAAGCAGGCTCGGGACGCGGAGTTCCAGAGCTTCTTCATCGGCCGCTGGCCGCGGCTGCTGCGTACGGCCTTTCTCCTCACCGGGGAGCAGCACGCCGCGGAGGACCTGGTGCAGACGACATTCGAGCAGGTCTACGTGGCCTGGCGCAGGGTCGCGTCGGCCAAGGATCCGGACACATACGTACGGCGCGTGATGATCAACGCACACGCGCGCAGACATCGCCGCCGCCTCAAGGAGTTCCTGGCACCGAGGAGCGACTCGCCCCTGGTGCCCGAACAGCCGGACGGCGGCGACCGGATGGCCCAGGCCGACGACCGGGGAGCGCTGCTCACCGCATTGTCCCAACTGCCCCGGCGCCAGCGAGAGGCGGTGGTCCTGCGGTACTGGGAGGACCTGAGCGAGACACAGACGGCGGATGCGATGGGGTGCTCGGTGGGAGCGGTGAAGAGCAACGCGGCGAAGGGGATCGCGAAGCTCCGGGCCCTGCCGGGCCTGGCTGAGACGGTGACGCAGGGAGGGTGGAAGTGATGAGCTCGGACCAGGACCACGGGACGGCGGACCACGGGATGATGCACGGCGACGCGGAGTCCCGGCACATCGGTCTGCTGCTGGCGGACGCGACGGACGCGGTCCGGATTGGCATGGCCCCCTACCAGGCGGTCGTTCGGGGTGGCAGGCGCCGGAGGACACGCCGCTGTGCGGTCGCGGCCGTCGCGGCGGTGGTGATCGCGGGGTCGGCGGGCACGCTCGCGTTGACCGGGGCGACGGGCGGCGACGGGGGCCAGGTGTCGTCGGCGGCGACGCGGCCGCACACGGCGCAGGAGCGGCATGTGTACGCGCCGCAGCAGACCACGGTGGGGTCGGGACGTGACGGCGGCAAGGACTGGGAGGTGACTGTCGATGTCTGGGCGGCGCCATGGGACGAGGCGGAGGCTGCCAGGCAGTACGACGCGATGAGGCGCACTTACCCGGTCAGGGACCAGGGCGGGCTGCTGCTCGGGGGAGATCCGTCGATGTCGATCGGCAGGGGCCGCTTCTACGTGCGCGTGACCGTGGGCGACGAGAGTTCGATGGGCAGCCTGGGAATGTTCACCGAGGGCGAGGAGCGTCTCTCGGGCAAGAGCATCGAGGTCTCCACAAGTTCGCTGGATGGGCTCGGACCCGGCTCGACCGATGGGAAGCTGAGCGGGACGCTCGAGACCGGCTCGACCGATTCGAAGGAGAGGCGGTCCGGCGAGACCTCCGCCGAGATTGTGATCGGCACTGTCGCCCCGACCGCCCAGCAGGTCCGTATCACCTGGTCCGACGGGACGACCACCGACGTCGACCGCGACACCGAGGGCCTGGACACTCCCCGCATACTCGACGCCCAGGGCTGCCCGGACAGCTGGTTCGTGGTGTCGGTGCCCCGAGGTGTGTCCTACGAGTCGGCGAAGGTGTCGAAGTGAGGCCCGTGCGGCCGGAGTAGGTGCAGGCGTACGGGGTGGCAGGGCGCACGCGGGGGTGGGCGCCCTGCCGCACTTCACAAGTGCACTCGGCTCGGCTTACGGGGGCGCCGGACTGCTGGCGATTGACTGCGTACAAGCGTGTTGTGGCACATGCGAGTGAGGCTGGCGTCGGCGCGGCGGCCCTCATCGGCACGGCTGCCCCCTACGGAGGGGCTGAGCTCCGTGTGACGGATGGTTCCCGGCCCTTGTTCCAGGCCGGACCGGGTCACGAGCGGTGATGGCGGTATACGGCCGACTCGCTCGTCCGGTGGGCGACCCGAGCCCGCCGTAGGCCGAAGGTTGGTGACCGCTCGGTTCCCGTTACATGCGTACGGCGATCCCGGACAAAAGCGCCTCCGTGGTGGCACTCGATTCCTCACACTCGCGGTTCTCGTCGATGCCCAGCCAGGTGGCTGACATCGTCACGAAGCTGGGTTGATGCTCAAAGGGAGCTCGAATGAGATCGCGGCTGCGCGGCGGTCGTCCGGCCCCGACCGCCCGAGCCGACCGCTGGGGTCATGAGCACGAATGTCCGGCTCACGGCCATTCGGTAGCGGTCGGCCCCCCCCCGCGGTGGGCGACGAGAGGCGGCCGGCCCTGCTGTGGTGACCCGCCATTCCGCGGCCCGCGGCGTGCGGATGGCTGAGCACACGGGTCGGCGGGACGCTCTCACCCCAGCCGGAACGGCGGTCAGCCCTTCGCTGCCAGTTCGATCACCTCGGCGGCGAAGGCGATGGCTCCGTCGACGCTGTGGACGGCGTACATCGAGTCGATCATGAAGTGGTCGATCCCGGTGCGCTCATGGACCGCCTTGAGAGCATCCGCGACCTGCTGTGAGGGGGTGCCCGGGTCGATGTTGACCCGCAGGACCGCGTCGATCGCGGACGGATCCCGGTCGGCCTCCCGGGCCAACCGGTCGATGATCGCCCGCTGGGCCACCAGGCCGTCGATGTCCAGGTAGCTCGGCACCACGCTCAACGGCAGCCAACCGTCCCCGCGTTCGGCCACCCGCCGCAGCGCCCGCTCGGACAGTGCGCCCAGGTAGAACGGTGGGCGTGGGCGCCGTGCCGGCTTGAGCGGAGAGTGGTGCAGAGGCACCGAAATCAACTCACCCTGGTATGCGGCCGGGTCGGTGGTCCAGATAGCTTCCAGAGCGTCGAGCAGTTCGTTCATCCTGGCTCCACGGCGAGTGAAGTCCCCGCCTGCGGCCTCGTACTCCTCGGGCGACCAGCCGATGCCGAACCCGGGCAGCAGACGACCACCGCTTATCAGGTCGATGCTGGTCAGCGACCTGGCCAGCTGGACCGGCGGATACAAGGGGGCAATGAGTACGTGGGCCCCAAGGAGAACGCGCTCGGTGGCACTTGCGGCGATGCCCAGGAGTACGAACGGGTCGGCGGCCGGGTTCAGTTCGGCCGGGATGGTGTTGCCCTGCCCGCCGTAACCGACCTTTGGGTTGACAGCGGCGAGGTTACGGTCGCCAACCCACAGACTGGCGGCCCCCGCATTCTCGACCTCCCGGGCGAACTCGGCGGTCCGGGCTATGCCCAAGGCCTGCTGGTGGAACTGCGGGAGCGCGAAACCGATCTTCATGGCTATTCCTTCACAAGTGGGGGGTCGAGTTCGCCGTAGCACGGATGTGCGCCATTATCGCGAACGCCTTGTCACCGTCCGGCCGTTGGTGGCCCGCTGGCCAATGCCGGCCGGGACTTTCCCCGCTCGTGCGCGGAGCGTCGATCCGGGCACCGCGCCGTGATCACGGGCAGCGGACGATGCCCGCACCCGCGGGGGTGGTCCCAACGACTTCGTCGTCCGGCAGATCGCCCGTGAGGTGGGCCGCCAGTTGCGCAAGGGCACCGACGCCGAACGCCTTCACCACCGGTTCACCGCCCGGTTCGCCAAGGTGATGATCGCGGAGATCCGCGATCCGGGCTGGTGGCTGCGGGGTGTGGCGATACCGCGCTGGGGCTGCGGCTTCCACGACTGCGAGGCCGGTGTTCTGTGGTCGACCGGCCGGGATTGCGGAGTGTGTGCCGAGGTCGTCCAGGACAAGGCCGCCGCGGGGCAGCATGCCCGGCGTATCGAGCAGGGCCTGTGCCCTCAGCACGACACCCGCCCCGGCTCAGCCGGACGCTGCGCCGACTGCTTGCTGGACGATCCGATCCGCAACCCGGCCCCGGTCCTGGCGCAGCGCCAGTCGGAAGGCCTGCCGCGCGGCTCCTGCGGTGACTGCGGCGCCCGGATCGTCATCGTCGGAGCCGTGCCGCGCAGCCGCCACGTGCCGACCTTGCGATTCATGTGTGCCTCCCGGTCTGGGTCTGGAGGGCCGCGGCGATGGGGGCGTCCAGATGCCGCTGCGGGGTGCGGGTGCGGAAGTCCGAGGACATGGAGGTGTAGAGCGAGGTGGTGCCGGCATGCTCGTGGCCGACCTGCTCCTGGATTATCTTGAGTTCGCTGCTCGGCAGGCTGCTGACCTGTGTGTTTGCGTCGCGGTGGTTGTCCGTGACGTAGCGGGTGAGGTCACTGGGGGATCCGTTCAGCACGGGCCGATCGTTGTCGACATGGGATTGCCCATGCCTGCTGTCCCAGCACCGGTCCGAGCGCTCCACCGAGCACGGAGTCACGTGCACTGTTCGGGGCATACCGATGACCCGTTCTGCCTCACCTCTCCCTGCTCGTGCGTTGAGGCAAAACCAGAAAGGGGCCGTGGGCTGGTCGGGCGGTGTTGTCCGGGCGCAGGTCACTCGCGCCGGCCGGCGCGGTCGGCGATGAGGCGGGCATCGAAGCCGTCGAGGAGGGAGTGAAGGCCGAACGCGAAGGTGTTGTCGGGCGCTGCGGCGTACTCCGTGGCGGCTGTGGTGCCGAGGCGTTCGCGCAGGCGGGGGAATTGCATGGCGGTCTCGGTGGAGTGTGTCATGGTGTCGGCCATCAGTTGCTCGGCATCTGCGCCGTTCTTGCTCAGCCGGCGGTTGAGCGAGACCTGCGCGGCAGGGCCGAGCGCGCTGCCGAGCACGAAGGTGAACACGGCGGCGGCCGCCCGGTCCGCCTCGGCGGCGGCGAAGCCCGCCTTTTCATAGATGCCGAGGCTGAGGTCGTTGTGCCGGGCCTGGCCGGGTCCGTGCAGGAGGTGGCTGCCGAATGCCTGGACGAGCCACGGGTGCCGGGTGAGCATCGCGTGCATGCCGGAGGCATGAGCGGTGGCGGCCGCGCGCCAGTCGGTGGCGTCGAGATCAGGCAGCTCGACCTCGGACCAGATCGCGTCACTGGCGAGTCGGACCAGGTCGTCCTTGGTCTTGATGTGCCAGTAAACGGCCGTGGCGGCCGAGCCGAGCCGTTTCGCCAGGCTCCGCATATTGAGGCCGTCCAATCCCTCGTCGTCGAGCAGCTCGATGGCCGCACGGACGATCCGGTCTGCGGTCAGGGTGTCTCGCGGCATAGCCGCCACACTACTTGAACTTAGTTCACGCCAATCCTTGCACTAAGTTCGAGTGGCCTCCTACGCTCTGTCTCGTACTTAGTTCAAGTGCCCGAAGGGGGAGCCATGTCACAGGAGAAGCTGTCGGAGTTCGTCAAGGTGCAGGCCACGGAGCTCGGCGTTCCTGGTGTCGCCGTCGGGGTGCTCCTGGACGGACAGGAGATCTACGCCTCGCACGGCGTGACAAGCCTCAGCAACCCGCTGCCGGTCGATGAGAAGACGCTGTTCCCTCTGGCGTCGGTATCCAAGACCTTCACGGCGACCGCGCTGATGCGCCTGGTCGCCGAGGGGAAGGTGGACCTGGACGCGCCGGTGCGGCGCTACGTGCCCGAGCTGAAGCTCGCTGACGAGCAGGCCGCGGCGCAGATCACCGTCCTGAACCTGCTCAACCACACCGCGGGCCTGGACTGGAACCTGATCGACGACGGCGAGGGCGATCGCTCCCTGGCCGAGCTCGTGGCGAAGCTGCCCGGGCTGCCGCTGATCGCACCGCCCGGGGCCCGCGCCTCGTACAGCCAGGCCGGTTACAACCTGGTCGGGCGGATCATCGAGAAGGTCACAGGCCTGCCCTTCGAGCAGGCCATGGCCTCGCTCGTCCTTAAGCCGGTGGGCCTTGCGGACACCGTGTACGGCCTGGCGGAGGTGATGGTCCGCAAGTTCGCGGTGGGCTACAACCGCGGAGACGACGGCGAACTGCGCCCCGCCCGGCCCTGGGCAGCGTTCAAGGAGGGTGCGCGCGGTGACAACCCTGGCGGCGGCCTCGCCTCCTCGGTGAGCGATCTGCTGCGCTGGGCACGGTTCCAACTCGGCGACGGCGAGGGCGTGTTGCCCGCCGCGGAGCTGCACCGTATGCGGGAGCAGACGGTCGGGCTGCGCGCCAGCACGCTCGGCGACGGCTTTGGCATTTGCTGGTTCCTGCACGACCTGGACGGCCTGCACGGGATCGGCCACGGCGGCTCGGGCAACGGCCAGTTCGCCGAGCTGCTCATCGTGCCCGAGCGCAACTTCGCGGTGGTATCGCTGGCCAACGTCGGCCCGGACGGCTACCCCTTCAACCAGTCCGTCGTGCGGTGGGCGCTCGAGCACTACCTCGGCGTCGTCGAGAAGACGGCGGAGCCGGTCCCGTACGACGAGGGACAGGCCCAACAGGTCGTCGGCCGCTACGAAATCGACGCCATGAACCTCGACATCGCCACCGACGGCACCCGGCTCACCCTCGCGGTCGGCATCAAGCCGGAGATCCGCGAGGCATCGCACGAGGAAATGCCCCCGGACTACCCGGCCGCGGACATCGGCTTTCTTCCCGGCGACGGCGACGAGTACATCGTCACGGAAGGCGGCCTCAAGGGGCAGCGCGGCTACTTCTCCCGCGACGTCAACGGCGCGGTCACAGGCGTCGACCTCGCCGGCCGGCTCTTCAACCGGGTCGCCGAAACATCCTGATCCAACGTCGGCAGGGGCGGTCTCAAGCGGCCGCCGCTGCCGGCACCCCGAACCGACGACAGCTGGCTCACGGACACGACCTGGTCGATGCTCAGTCGCCAGCGCACGAATCGTTTGGCCGGCTCGCGTAGCCACGGCTGGAGGAGTTGGTAGGCGGCGCGGAGAAGAGCCAGATCTTGCTGACGGTCGGGAAGCAGGCGATGGCGTGCCTGAGTCGCTTGAGTGGGACCTCGACGGCGACCGCGACGGTCGCCAGGTGCAGCCCGGACGGCGAACCGGGCATAGCAGCGCAAGTGCGGCGCGGGCTTCGGGTCGTGAAGGCGGCCCGGGGCCAGGCGTCCGCGCGCTCTGCCGCCGGTTATCCGCCGTCCATGATCCGGATGATGGTCTTGCCACGGGCGTGGCGGCCGGGGGCGAACGCGGCGGGTGCCTCGGCCAGCGCCCTGACCTCGCCGACGATCGGCTTGAGCCGTCCGTCCCTGAGCCGCTGGACCAGGTCCGCGAGCCGGGCACGGTCGGGCTCGACGACGAAGAAGACGGCCCGGCCGTCCCGCGGACGGACCTCGGGCGGCGAGGCGATGGTGACCAGCGTGCCCCCGGCCCGCACCAGCGGGGCCGAGCGCTCCTGGACCTCGCCGCCGATCACGTCGAGGACCAGATCGACCTGCCCGACGCCCTCCAGCCGATCGGCCTGCAGATCCACGAAGGCATCCACCCCCAGCCCGACAGCGGTGTCCCGGTCGCCGGCCCGGCCCGTGCCGATCACCCGCGCCCCCGCCTCACGCGCGAGCTGCACCGCGATCGACCCCACACCGCCCGCGACCCCGTGGACCAGGACGGTCTGCCCCGCGGCAAGCCGGCCGTGGTCGAACAGGGCCTGCCAGGCGGTCAGCCCCGAGATCGGCAGTGCGGCGGCCGCCGTGTGGTCGACGTCCGCCGGAAGCGGAGCCAGATTGCGAGCCTCCACCGCGGTGTACTCGGCCAGCGAGCCGTCCCGGGTCCAGTCGGCCAGCCCGAACACCCGCTGGCCCACCGAGAGACCGGTGGTGCCGTACCCGAGTTCGGCAACGACGCCCGACAGCTCGTGTCCAGGCACGCTCGGCGTCCGGTCGCGCCCGGCGCGATCTGTCCACGTTCCCGGCCAGGCGAGTTCCCCCGGGGTGAACCCAGCGGCATGCACGCGCACGATGACGTCGTTCTCGGCGAGGTGGGGGTAGGGCACCTCCGTCAGCGACATTCCCTCGACACCGGCGGCGCGGTCTCCGAACGGCGACGGCCTGCATGCCAGGTCCTCTCTCCAGTGGTGATTCAGGCTTCGCCCCCTTCGAGCGATCGGAAACAGGCTGCCACGAACTCTCGCAGCCCGCCTGCTGTCGCTTCTGACGGACTGCTGTCTGTGACGCCCAATCAGGCCACATGTGGCGCTGGACGTCACGACTGCCCGAGCTGTTACGCGCCCGTCGGCAGTGCCTGCCGCACCCGGGGCGTCCTGCAGCGCTCAGAGGAGGCGTAGCAAGCACGATCTATGTCGGCGCCGATCCACGCTTCCGTTGATCCCCGAGGCGGCCCTCCTCCGCGCCGGTCAAGATCACGGCATTCGCTCAGTAGTCCCACCTGCCCAGAAGGTGCGCCTTGCACAGCGCAGGGACGGGGAGCCACCATGAGAACCATGGAAACTAAATCAGTTTCTCAAGTTTCCGACCGTGGCGAGCAGCGCGCTGACGTGATATTGGAGGCGGCCGGCCGACTGTTCCTCGCCCCGGGTTCCGGGCGGGTCAGCATGGACGATCTCGCCTGTGAGCTCCGGTGAGCAAGAAGACGCTCTACCGTCACTTCCCGGACAAGCGCAGCCTGCTGGCCGCGGTGCTGGATCGGCAGTTCGCGGCGGTAGACCGCACGCTGGTGGCAGCGGCCGAGGGCGCGGAAGAGCAGCCCTTCGATGTGCGGGTACAGCGCTTCCTGATCGCGGCAGGCAGCGAGCTGGGACGCATCGGCGCAGCTCAGCTCGCGACGGGGCGGGGTGATGCGATGCTGCGCCAGTACGTGGAGCAGCGTGCGGATGCGCTGGTCTACCGGAGGCTTGACGAGCTGTTCCGGGACGGGCACCGGCAGGGACTGCTGTCGGCACCGCCCGAGCTGCTGAGTGAGATCACCCGCTGCGCGCTGGAGCGGTTGCTCAACTCGCAGTTGCCGCACGAACTCGACTGGACCGCGGCCGATCTGCTGCGGGCGACCGTCGACACCGTGCTCCACGGGGCGATCCGCTCAGCAGACCCCGGCACCGACGGCGAAGGACTCCGGGCGCTCATTCCGACGGCTCGCGACGATGAACAGGAGGTGGGCCCATGACCGGGGCAACCCGCAGAGTGGCATTGGTGACAGGGGCCAGCAGCGGAATCGGCGCGGCCACCGCACGCCTTCTGGCCGCGCGAGGGATGCGCGTGGTGGTCAACTACCTCCGCAACATCAAGGCCGCCGAGGAGGTCGTGGCCGACATCGAGGCGGCAGGCGGCCAGGCCATGGCCGTGCAGGCCGATGTGCGCGAGCCGGCGGCGATCGAGAGCATGGTCGAGCAGGTCCAGGCGGCGTGGGGCGGCATCGACGTCATTGTGCACAACGCGCTGATCCCGTATGCGGTCAAGTCGTTCCAGGACATGACGTGGGAGGAGCTGGGCGGCAAGATCGACGCCGAGATGCTTGCGGCGTTCGCGGTCACCAAGGCCGTCCTGCCCGCCATGCGCGAACAGGGCTGGGGACGCATCATCTACATCAGCACCGGCCTCAGCCGTCGGCCCCGCCAGGGCATGATCGCACTGGGCGCGGCCAAGGCCGCCCTGGAGCAGTTCGCCCGCTACCTCGCCCAGGAACTGGGCCCGCAGGGCATCACGGTCAACATCGTCGCAGCCGGCCCGGTGGAGGACACACGCATGGGGTACGCGCTCGACGAGAAGATCAAGCAGCGGCAGGTGGCCCTCACCCCCATGGGCCGCCTGGCACGCCCGGCCGACGTCGCCCAAGCGGTCGCCTTCTACGCCGGCGAGGACAACGTCTTCATGACCGGCACCACGGCCGCGGTCAACGGCGGAATGTCGATGGACTGACAGCCCGACCGATATCCGCCGCACCGTCACCTCAGCACCATACGCCGCGCCGTCCCGCGCCCGCGCCCGCGCGGGACGGCGCGGCGATGACACGATCAAGGAAGAGCTTCATGTACACGATCGATCTCGCCTATGTCGGGCGGGGCGTGCACGAGGAACTGGCCGCCTACATCGCCGACCAGCAGGACTTCTACGCCGACGAGGGCGTCCACGTCGCACTGCGCGACGGCTCATCCTGGGACATTGAACGCCTGCGCCGCTGCGCCACCATCGGTCTCGGCAGGGCACTGCTGTCCCGGCTGACCGACGGCACCCCGTGGGTCGCACTCAATGTCAACACTCACCACCCGCTGTTCTGGTTCCTCGCCCGCCCCGGCCTGACATTCCTGACCGACCTGGCCGGCCAACGGCTCGCGGTCCACGCCCCCCACACCCCACCCGGGTGCTTCGCCCGGATCGTGCTGCGCAAGGCCGGCCTCGACCCCGACCGCGACGTCGACACCGTCGTCCGCTCGCCCGGCGACTACGGCATGGACCTGCGCCGACTGCGCGAGGGCAAGATCGACGCCGCCTACGTCGGCAGCACCATGGCGCCCGAGGCGGTCGCCGCCGAGCACGGCTGGCAGGTGCCGGCCTGGGTCGGCGACCACTTCCAGATCCCCACCGTGGGTGTGGCCGTCGACCCCACCTATATCGACCCGGACGACCCAGCGGTCCAGGCCGTCGTGCGAGCCCACCGGCGCGCCCTGCAGGTGATCCACGACGACCCCGATACCACCGTGCGGCACATGCGGACGTTCCTCGGCGGACAGACCGAGGACGAAGTCCGAGCCCACTACGAGACGTTCATCGCACCGTACTTCACCACCGACGGCCAAGCCGACCTCACCGTCGGCGACAGCGCGATCACCGCGGTCGCCGCCGAACTCGGCGTCCCCGCCACCGTCACCGCAGCCAAGTTCTATCGCACCGAAATCACCACACCCTAGAAACCCGGCGACGCCGGCGCTGCCAAAGCACGGGCAGTACCTCAAGACCACCCACGCAGAGACTCCCGCGGCCGCTTTTGGCCAGAAGCTGGAGGCGGCCGCGCGCCCCCGAGCCGACACTCAGGCCGCGCCACACCCACAAGACAAACACACCCCCCGCGGACGCCTTCGCTGTCCCGGCCCGGCCCGTCGAACAGTTTCCTTCGGGGTCCGTGCAGGCGGCGGTGCAACTGCGGGACCGGCTGGAGACGCTCACCGCGAACTCGCCTAAGAGGGCGTTTGATCTAGGTGGATTGCCCCGTATCTCCTAGTAAGTTCCTCGCCAGGTAGGGGTGGTCTCGTCCGTTATGCGCTTGGTGAGGTTATCGATCGAGGCGATGTGGATCATGGCTCGGAGCTGGCGGTGAGGGCTTCGTAGTCGCGGGCGAGGCGGCGGTGCATCATGATCCAGCCGATACTCCGCTCTACCACCCAGCGCCTTTTCACGACATGGAAGCCGCGCTTCTCAGGGTTACGGTTGACGACCTCGACGTCGATTTTCGCGATGGTCGGGTACGTTTCTTTCGCTTGGTCGAGGAGGCGTATCCCCATGGCGTTCTCGGAGAGGCCGGCACCGGCGACGGTCACGGCGAGGATGAGTCCGATCGTGTCGGTCAGGATGCCCCGTTTCCGGCCGACGATCTTTTTCGCGGCATCGGTCCCCTGGCTGGCCAGGGGCACGTTGGTGGAGGTCTTGACGCTCTGGGTGTCGATGACGCAGGCGGTCGGCTCGGGCTTGCGGCCTTCCTTCACGCGGGCGAGCGCGGTGAGGTCGTAGTTGAGCTGGGCAAAGATTCCCTCATCGCGCCACGCGGAGTAGTAGAAGTAGACGGTGCCATGGCCGGGGAAGTCGTGCGGGAGGTATTTCCAGGGGATTCCGGTGCGGTTGAGGTAGAGGATTGCGTTGAACACGTCACGTAAGTCGACTTGGGCCGGCTTTCCGTTGGTCGGCGTTCGAGCCGGGCGTTCCGCCAAGCCGTCAACGTCGGCTCGATCAAGGCCCATCGGGCGTCGGACAGGTCACTGGGATACGGCTTGCGCTCACTCACGGCTCAGCGTGATCACGACCGAGGCGGAAGGCTCTGACTCCGCAGAAGAGCGGGAGGTTCTGCCACGTCTCTACGTCAGATGGGTTTCCGGGCACAGAGGCGGATGAGACGGGCACCCCGGCTCGCGTCCATTCCTGGGATATTTGGCATCTGCAAGGCGAACTATGCCAAAGTGGGGCGCTCATGTAAGCCGCATAACAGCATTGACCTGTATAAACGCCCTCTTATGGCCCGTAACGCGGGATCAGTCCTCGTCGTCCTCCTCATCGTGTCGGCCGTTCGCGTTCTCCTCACCGCCGACCGGGAGTGCGGTCGGAGCTGAGGGCGTGACTGGGGGGCCGCTCGGCTGCGAGGACGGAAGCGGGCTCGTGGTCTGCGGCGGGTCCGTCGACGGCGCCTCCGCCGAGCTGCGTTGGGGAGAGAACAAGGCCATGCCGACAAGCAGTGCCACGACGAAGACGAACGCTGCTGCTGCGGCTTTCGCTGCTTGGGGCCGGTGTGCGACAAACGCGCGTACTCCCGGCCACCGTCGGCGCCGCGTCCGGCGCGCTGGAGCGGTTCCGCCGAGTCGGGACGGGAAGGCATACGTGGTCGCGGTGCCTTCTGCCGTGGCCTCTGCCTCCGGCCAGGGGCGTGTCATGGGTGCGGGTACAGAGGGTGCTGGAAGGGGCTCGGGGCGTCCCAACCAGGCGCCTGTGGCGAACCACTCGGCTGCCTGGCGTGCTGTCGGGCGGTCCTCGGGCCGCTTGGAGAGGAGGCTGAGTAGGTAGTTTTCGAAGGCGGGTGGCAGAACGACGCCGAGTTCCCGTGGCGGCGCGGGGGCTGTGTCGAGGTGCTGGTGGAGAATGGCGATGGCGGTGTCGGCGTGGAACGGTGGTCGCCCGGTGAGGAGTTGGTAGAGGACGCAGCCGAGCGCGTAGATGTCGGCGGCCGGGCCGGCGGGCTTACCCAGAGCGCGCTCGGGGGAGAGGTACAAGCTGGTGCCGACGATTTGTCCGGTCGCGGTGAGCGCGGCGCCCGGGTCGTTCACGAACCGGGCGATGCCGAAGTCGCCGATCTTCAGGGCTCCGCCTGCGTCGAGGAGCAGATTGCCGGGTTTGATGTCCCGGTGCACGATGCCCTGTTCGTGCGCGGCGGCGAGCCCGGCGGCGGCCTGGGCGGCGATGCGGGCCACCTCCACGGCCGGCAGCTTCCCGGCGGCGGTGAACACGCGGGCGAGACTGTCGCCCTCGACCAGCTCCATCACCAGGAACAGCCGGCCCTCGTGTTCGCCGAAGTCGAGGACGCCGACCACGTGGGGGTGGCTGAGTAGCCCCGCGGTCTGGGCCTCCAGCCGGAAGCGAGAGGCGGCGGTGGGGTCGGAGTCCTGGGCGAGGAGAAGCTTGACGGCCACCGGTCTGCCGAGCATCTCGTCGTACGCCCGCCAGACCTCTCCCATCGCGCCCCGCCCGATGACGTCGTGCAGCCGATACCGGCCCGCTGTCAGCACCTGCTGCTTCATCCTCACGTCCGAGACGACTCGATTGCTGTCGGCCATGTCCCCGCGAGGACGGGTGACTTGGAGGTGCCGCAGCGGTCTCAGCCTACTGGAATGATCGCCGACGGTTCGCCGCGAACACCGACCAGCGGCCGGCTGACCCGCGAGGCTCTCGTGGCGCGGGCCCGCGCTCAAGGTGCGCTGCGCGACGGGGTCACCGAGACCGACGTCGCGCCGATCGCCGCGATGATCGACGCCGTCATGGCCCTGCCAGGCGAACGCCCCTCTGATCTGTGGCGACGCCATCTGGCGATCATTCTCGACGGGCTCCGCGCCCAACCGCGCCAGACACCGTTGCCCAGTCCAGGCAGCGTCGGCTGACTTCGGCGTTCATGAGATCGCTGACAGAACCTTGGAAGCGACCGGTGTTGCTCCTCGCCTCACTTGATCCAGTTCTCAACGGCTGGGGAGGAGCGGCGGGTGTGACGCCGGCGACAAGTCGGCGTCGCCAGGCCGATCGGGTACGGCCTGTGCTTCCGGCCCTGCTCAAGGCTGTACGAGGCTCATCCGGGAAGCCTTACGCCTCGTCCGCGGGAA
This sequence comes from Streptomyces acidicola, assembly GCF_009377235.1. Lineage (GTDB taxonomy): Bacteria > Actinomycetota > Actinomycetes > Streptomycetales > Streptomycetaceae > Streptomyces > Streptomyces acidicola. The sequence goes on along the minus strand of NZ_VMNX01000010.1, from coordinate 63,068 downwards.
TGGCCGGCCGTGTCGCGTAGCGGATGCGCATCGCGTCGCTGGCTGCGGGGCCTGCGGTGAAGACGTAGGTGGCGCTGTCGTCGAGTCGGCGGCCGGTCTTGGCATCGACGACGGGCTCGACTTCCTTGCCGCTGTGCGCGTCGACGAGGATCATGCTGCGCTCCGTCGGCGTGAGGCGGGAGTTGCCCCACGCGGCCAAGGTGACGATCACCGGGTGCAGGGAGCGCCCGAGTTCGGTGAACATGTACTCGTGCCGGACGGGGCTGGTCTGGTAGGGCCGGCGCTCCAGCAGCCCGTCCACGACCAGGCTCTTCAGCCGGGTGGTGAGCATGCTGGAGGAGATGCCCAGGCTCTCCTGGAACTGGTCGAAGCGGGTGTAGCCGTCGAAGGCGTCGTGGAGGATCAGCAGCGTCCACACCGCCGATAAACGCCCAGGTGGCCTAGAATGCGGCCGGCGAGACCCCGACCGCCGGGCAGGTAGCACTACAGGCGCGCCTCAGAGCACCTGACCATGCCACGCAGGTTGCACCCCCGGCGCAGCGCAAGAGGCCGGCCGAGCGGCCGGAAGCGTGGTCGCCGCCGCGATCGCCTACGTCATCAGTGCGGCAAGATAAGGCACGACCGACCCTCTTCGTCGCCTCCACAAGGCCGAGCCGGTGAAAATTTGCCGCCACCTCACACGGGTTCGCCGGAGCAAGTGCGCTTTTCCAAACGACTCGTTGGAGGCGATCACGCTGTTCTTCGCCTGCCTCCGTGCGCGGCGAAGGCCCCTCGCTGGACCGGCAGCAGTCCGGGCGGGGCCTTCGCGTTGATTCGGTGAACCCCTTCGTCGGGCACGGAGGCTGCGATGATCCCGAGTGGATCAACGACGAACTCGGGTACATGGAACTGGGCTGGCACGGCGCCGAGTTGCTGTTCCAGGTACTGGCCGAGGGCGGCGGGCGATGGTCTTGTTCAGCTGTTTTTCGCCGACTTCGGTGCTGGTGGCGCCGTGCGGCAGGGCGAGCATACCGAGCAGGGCCTCGTGCGGGTGGGCTTCGTCGCTGGTGGTCCAGCCAGGCCTGTGCCTTTTTCCGACGCCGGCGGCGCCAGGGCCGGACGGCGGAGTTCCACGACCGGCCGCGCGGAAGGGTCCGGATGCGCGAGGGCCGCTCACCCGGGCAGACCGCTGGGATCATCGGCTCCCAGTCGGTGCGGGCCGCGGCTACGGTGTCGGCCGCCTCGCGCGGCTATGACGGCGGGGAGGAGATGCCGGGCCGCAAGCGGCACGTGATCACGGACTCTCTCGGCCCGCCCCGGTAAAGACACCCTTCAGGGCCACCACGAGTCACCCTCGCCGCGAGGCACTGGTGAACGCGGCGATCAGAGCTACCGCGTCGTCGGTCGTCACCGCCTCCGCGATGGTGTCGGCCTCGTTCTCCGAGCTCTCCTCGCGGGACACCTCCCAGGCAGATCCGATCAGCCTCTTGGCCCCGGCCAGGGCGTAGCTCGGGGCCCGCGCCAGATGTGCGGCGAGCGCGGAGCCGCGTTCCCAGTGCTCTCCGTCATCGGTCACCTCGGCCACCAGGCCCCACTGCGATGCCTCGTCGGACGACAGCACCCGTCCCGTCAGAGCGAGGTCGAGTGCGCGCTGCTGTCCCACCGCGCGCGGGAGCAGGTACGACACGCCGCAGTCGGGCGTCAGACCCACTCCGGCGTAGGCCCAGAGGAACTGGGTGGAGCGAGCGGCTACCACGATGTCGGAACTGAGTACGAGGCCCAGTCCGGCACCGGCGACCGACCCATGCACGGCGCTGATCACCGGTTTGGGAAGCGCCGACAGGTCCCGCAACGCCCGGTCGAGTTCGGTCGCCAGTGCATGAACGTATGTTGCCGGGTCGTCCGCCTCCGCCATGGAATTGAGGTCCCCGCCCGAGCAGAACCGTTTGCCCTCACCGGATATCAGGACGGCGCGGATCTCGTCGGACGCGGCCCTGCGCACGGCTCCGGCGAACTCCATGGCGGTGGTGAAGTCGATCGCGTTCGAGACCGACGGACGAGCCAAAGTGATACGGGCGACCGCGCCGTCCTGCTCGTACCGGACCGCTTCGTATGTCACGGGTCCCCTTTCGTGGCCCCGAAATGGGGCTCCTGGCTGCAGGGCCGTGCATGACCGTTGCCCCTGTCGAACGTATGACCTGGCGGGTGGTGTCACCGGGCTGGAGGGCACCGGCTGACCGCTGTTGAGAGGCCTGCCCGCCACCGGGACCGCCTGCCACCGGGACCGCCTGCCACGGCGACCGGGTGCCTTGGCGGCTCGCGCGGCACTGGCTCACCGGGTAACCTCTCCCGGCCCTGTGCCGGGTGATGCCGCGGGTACGCCGAGGTGCTCGGGCGCGGCGGCGGCGATGTCGAGGGTTTCCAGCACGGCTCTTCTGCCCACTCCCAGCCGAAGGGCGTTCGTCAGGTGCAGGCGAACCCCGGGCAGGTAGCGGTGGGTCGGGGTCGCGTCTGCGGCCAGGGATATGAGTTCCTTGACCCGGCCGCGGACGTGCCCGGTCCGCCAGGGCACCGCGCAGTAGGCGAAGAACGCCTCGTACGCCTCGGGGGACATGCGCAGCAGGGCGTCCAGGTAGCCGGGGACCTCACGTTCGAAGTCGTCCCAGTACGGATCATCGCCCCGCAGACGCGCGCGCAGGGCCGCGCGGTGCTCGTCGAGCGGTCCGTCCAGGGCAGCCGCGCCCGGCTCTGTGCCTCGCGCCCGCAGCACCGCCGCCACCCGGCGGGAGCCCTCCATCAGTGAGTGCACCCCGAGTCCGGAGACCACCACGACGGTTTCGTGGATCTGTGCGGGAGTGGCGCCCGCGTCGAGCGCGTGCCGGGTGTACTCCTCGATGCCGTCCGGGTCGAGCGTCGACACCGCCGCGCGCACGGCCAGCCCGATGAGCGCCGCGTCGCACGGGCCGAGTCCGTCGCCGTGGGGTACGCCGTCGGGTACGCCGTCCAGGACGTCGAGCACCTCGCGGCGCACCGCGTCGACCGTGATACGGGAACGCGTTGTGCTCGCGGTCATGTCCGCCGGGCCGTTGTTCACGGGTGTGTCAGCTCCGATTCCGTCTCGTTGAGCATGCGGCGCAGAGCCCGCTTGTCGATCTTCGTGGTGGACATCGGCCAGCCGCCGGGTTCGATGAAGCGGACAGCGCGTGGAATCTTGAAACGGGCGATACGGCCCCGGCAGAACTCCATCAGTTCCTCCGGGGTGACCGTGTACCCGTCGCGGACCTCGACGAAGGCCACCGGCACTTCGTCGAGCCGGGGATCGGGGGCGCCGACCACTTCGACGCACCGCACCGCCGGGTGCCGGGCGAGGAAGGACTCGATTTCGAGGGCGGCGACGTTCTCGCCGCCGACTTTCAGCATGTCCTTGAGCCGGCCGTGGAATGCCACCTGGCCCTGGGGAGTCCAGCTGTAGAGGTCGCCGGTGTGCAGCCAGCGGCCTTCGTCGAAGGCGGCCGCAGTCGCCTCCGGATCGTGGTAATACCCGTCGGTGACGCAGAAGCCACGGACCAGTAGCTCGCCGATCACGCCGACTTCGGCGCCCTCTCCGGTCTCCAGGTCGATAATGCGGATCTCCATTCCGGAGTAGGGTCTGCCCTGTGCCGTGGCGCGCGTTTCGATCGAGTCGGTCCGGTCGCTGAGCGCATAGATGCCGGCCGTCTCGGTCATGCCGCACGCCGCGATGAGTTCGGCCTCGGGCAGGGCGGACTGCACGCGTTCCAGAAGGACGCTGGGGCCGATCAGGAACATCGATCGCAATGCCCGGAGCTCCGTCGGGTCGAATGCGGGATGGTCGAGCAGCGGCTGAATGATTGCCGGAAACCAGGGAAAGGCGACGGTGGCGCCCTCGCGAACCAGCAGATCCCGGGCCCTGCCGGGTTCGTAGTGGACATCGGTGAGAAATGTCCCGCCGTCGCCGATCGACCCGAGGAAAGGCGACAGGGCGGCGATATGGAAAAGCGGTCCGGCGGCCCAGGTGACATCGTGGTCACCGGTGCCGAGCCGGAAACGGGCCCGTTCCACCGGGCCGCGGGTCATGGCCTCGTGGGACAGCAGACAGCCCTTGGGGTTCGCGGTCGTGCCGGATGTGTAGAGAAGCGCCGCGATATCGCGGACGCGGACGCGGCGCCGCAGTTCGAGAATCCTTCGCGGATCGACGTCCGCGGCGAGTCGGTCGAACGCGGCGCGGTCGAGGAATCCAGCCCGGTCCGCACCGCAGAGCAGCACCGCCGCGCGCAGCCCGCGAGCCTCGGGCAGGCTCAGCCGGGTCGGGACCTTCGCGGTGGCCAGTGACGGCAGGGCTTCCTTGAGTACCGCCGCGAAGTCGACGTACTGGTCGGCGCCGGCGGTGGTCAGCACTGCGACGAGATCGCTGTTGTCGATGATGTAAGCGAGTTCGGTGGCCTTGTGGCGGGCGTTGAGCGGAACGACCACCCCACCGATCAGCGAGATGGCGAACAGCCCTTCGGCGAACTCGACGCCATTCGACGCGAGTAGCCCCACATGCTGTCCGGGGCGGATACCGAGCGCGACCAGTCCTCGTGCGGTCCGCTCGGCACGCTCGTACAACTCGGCGTAGGTGTACCGCACACCGGGAAGCACCAGCGCGTCGCGCCCGGGGTGCCGATGGGCAGCCCTCACCAGAAGGTCGCCGACGCACAACACCTCGGTCCACCGAACATTCTCCGTCATGCCGATCTCCGCCCGTCGATGTCGCCCAAACTCTGCCTTATGCTCGGGCTGTTCTGATTCATTCCGCCCGGACCCCCGATGAACGCACTCCTGGCGGTGGTAGGCTCCGCGTTATGAGTCCGCCCGCCAAACGCACCCCGAAAACGTCGCACAGCGGTCTGAGTAAGCGTCGGCAGAGCGCTCAAGTAGAAGGCGGCGCCGCATACTTGGCGAAACGTGGAGAATTGCTGCAAATCGCCGGTGACGTGTTCAAGGAAAAAGGTTACGAGGCTGCGACGCTCAGTGACATCGCCGCCCGTTTCGGCACCGACCGTGCGGCCATCTACTACTACTTCTCAGGCAAGGAAGAGCTGTTCCAGGAGGTCTTCCAGGCCACCGCGAAAAAGGTGCTGGACGAGAATCTTGCCGAGGCCGTCCGGATCGCGGACATGGATATGGATGCCCATCGGAAGCTGCGCCTCCTCATCGAGTTGCAGATTACTTCGTATGTGGCGAACTACCCCTATGTGTATGTCTACATCCAGGAAGACATGGGGAAGGTTGCATTCCAGTCGACGCCGTGGGCACGTGAAATGGCGCGGAAGACCCGCCGATTTGAATCGATTGTCACGGACATCATCACCTCGGGGGTGCGGGAGGGGACTTTCCGGGAGGACCTGGCCGTGCCCTTGGTGGTGAAAGCACTCTTCGGAATGGTGAACTGGACCCACCGCTGGTTCAAGCCGGGCGACCGGAAATATACGCTGGAGCAGACCGTCGAGACCTTCTCGGCCGTCTTCTTCGACGGTCTGCGGCGCGGCGAGCCGTGACCTTCCGGCCGGCTACCGGGGGAGATCGGCCGACACCGGCTTCTGCCCCGGCCAGCGGGAACGCAGTTCGGCGGTGAGCGACGTGGCGACGTCCTCCCACGGCCCGACATGGAGGACGGCCAGCTCGCGGCGCTTGATCTGCCACCCCGCGTCCGCACGCACATAGTCGTCCAGGTAGCGCACCGCGCCGTAGACCGTGGTCCCGCCGCGTGCCAGCTCCAGGTGGGCGCCGACGACACCGTCCGCGTGGTCGTCGTCGTGGAAGGTGAGGAGCGTGAAGTTCTGGGTGTGGACCGTGACCCCCATGGTGGCCCGGTCCTCCTTGATGAAGCGCACGATCGACTCGCGGTCCGAGCCGCCCGAGAAACCGCCGCCCATGAGGAATTCGGCATCCGGCGCGAACGTCGATCCGAGGGTCTCCAGGTCGTTGTCGTCGGCCGCGAGGAAGTAGCGGATCACCAGGTCCTCGATGGCGGCACGGTCCTCCAGCCTGCGGATGCGGGAATCCAGATCACTCATCTCCACACCTTTCCGTGAGCGGTTCCATGACGGTCAGCGGCCCTGCCACCGGGGAGCGCGCCGCTCGGCGAAGGCGGCACGGCCTTCCAGGCGGTCCTTGGTGGAGGCGTAGGCCTCGATGGGTTCGTAGCGGGTCGCCAGGGCGACTTCCAGCGGCCAGCCCACCCGGGAGAGGACCGCTTCCTTCGCTGCCTGCACTGCCAGCGGCGAGGCGGCCGTGATCTTCTGGGCCCAGCGATCGGCGGCTTCCGCGAGGTCCGGGTAGCCGACGACCTCGTTGACCAGACCGTAGCGTTCGGCCGCCGCGGCCGGGATGCGCTCGCCGGTGAGGATCATGGCCAGGGCGATGTGGTGGGGAAGCTGGCGGATGGCCCGGTGCATGATGCCGGCTTCGCCGATGATGCCTACCTTGGTCTCCGGCATGCCGAACTGGGCCGTGTCGGCCGCGACGATGACGTCCGCGCACATGGCCAGTTCGAACCCACCGCCGATGACGTAGCCCTGCACGGCCGCGACCAGCGGCTTGCGCAGCGTCAGCAGCGGACCGCCGACGCCGGTGAGGCCCCCGCCGAGGGCCATGCGCCGGCTCGGGCCCTCGGCGGCCCCGCTGACGTCCCCGCCGGCGCAGAACGCCTTCTCGCCGGTGGCGGACAGGACCGCGACCCAGATGTCAGGATCGTTGTTGATCTCCGTCCAGGCGTCCAACAGCGCGTCGTCCATCTGCGGGGTGATCGCGTTGAGCGCCTTGGGACGGTCCAGGACCACCCGCGCGACATGGCCGTCCTTCACGAACTCGACTCCGGAACTCACGGTGCGTCCTTTCCGATGGGTTCGGGTGTGGCCTGGGGGTCGCGCCGGAAGGAGGCGATGGCCTCCTTGAGTCCGACCTCGCCGATCCAGGCGCGCATCTGGGCCACCGACGGGGACAGGTGCAGCAGGGCGTCCATCTCGGGGACGCCGGCCGCGGCGGTGCGTACGCCCATGGCCTCCATGGCCCGGTTGACCGAGAGCTTCTTGACGCGCAGCACGTCCGAGGGGATGCGCGCGATACGGGCGGCCATCGTCTCCACGGTCGGGATCAACTCCTCCTCGGGCACCGAGTGGTTGGCCCATCCCCAGGTGACCGCCGTCTTTCCGTCGATCGTGTTGCCGGGGACGAAGGCAAGTTCCTTGGCGCGTTTGGGGCCGACGAGCGGTGCCCACAGCGGGGCGATGTAGCCGCCGCCCAGCGGGAGCGCGGGCTCGCCGATGCTGGCGTCGTCGGTGACGACGGTGATGTCGGTGAACACGCACAGCTGGCTCGCGCCGGCCAGGCAGTAGCCGTGCACCGCGGCGATCACCGGCTTCGGGTGGTCCCAGATCGCCAGGTAGCGGTTGACGTTGTGCGCCAGCCGTTCGCGGTCGGCGACCGGGTCCGGCGCGGCCACGGTCCTGCCGACCTGCTCGATGTCGTATCCGGAGCAGAACCCCCTGCCCGCGCCGCGGATGGCTAGGACCGGGCCACCGGTGCGGGCCAGTCTGTCCAGGGCGTCGGAGAACTCGTCCAGCATCTCGTTCGACAGAGCGTTGGCCTTCTCGGGCCGGTCGAGAATGATCCAGCTCACCGGGCCGCGGTGCTCCACCCGGATGTTGCGGTAGCCCGGCACACCGCCCGCACCGCCCGCGCCGCCCGCGCCGCCCGCGCCGCCCGCGCCGCCCGCGCCGCCCGCGCCGCCCGCGCCGCCCGCGCCGCCCGCGCCGTCCTCGCCGCCCGCGCCGGACGCGGGAGGCCCCGTGCCGCCCGGCTCCGACGAGGCCGTCACGAGACCGCCCGGCCGATCGGGATCTGCTTCTTTACGTGGAAGTCCACCACGCCGGACGCCCGCAGCTCGCGCCTGGCGAAGCGCCAGCCCTTCTCCGTACGGACCAACTCGTCGTGGTACTGGCCGAAGAAGTGCCCGTCCGGGCGGTCCCTGGTGTACCTGTGCCAGGCGTGGAGCACCGACCGCACGGTCGCGGTGGTCCGGTCCGGGCCGAAGTCGACCACGATGTTCGACACATGGTGGCTGGTCGCGGCGAAGAAGCTGCCGATCCCGCCCAGGGTTTCGCGGTACGCAGCACGCCCCTCGGCACCGAAGCCCGGTCCGTAGGAGACGTAGCAGTCCTCGGTGAACAGGCCCGCGATCTCGTCCGGATGGTTCATGTCGAGGTGGTAGGCGTAGTCGAACAGCAGCCGGTGGATCTTCTCCGTCTCCACCAGATCGGCCAGCGCGGCCGTCGCCTCGTCCTGTTGCGTCATCTGCGTCATCCTCCAGATCGCCCGGTTGCTCTCGCACGGGCGGGTCGGGTCGGAGTGTCGGAGTGAGGGAGTTGTGAGGGAGGACCAGGAGCCGCCTGACGGGTCCCGGCTCGTCCTCGGTCACTCTGCCGCCGCCTTGCCGGAACGGCGTGCCGTGGATGCTATCTACGTCCATGTAAACGGTCAACGCTTTCGGCGCACTGCTGGAGAAGCCTGTGAGCTGCGGTAGAGCAACTTCAAGATCAATTTACGATAGTGTTGACGGTTTACGTTGGTGTAGATAGCTTGGCGATACCGCACACAGTCGGCGTTGCCTGAAGCCACCGACTCCTTCACTCGAATCCCGCGGAACGCCAGGAACCCTCCACGTGGGCCGGCGGGTGGCGAAGGGCCTGCGGAGTACCCACCTCACAGAAGAGGGGCACAGGGTGGATCTGGAACCCAACACCGGAAACTCGGAGCTGCTGAAGCGCGCTTACGGGTGCTTCCCCAGCGGTGTCACGGCCATCTGCGCGATGGAGGGTGACAAGCCGGTCGGTATCGCGGCGAGTTCGTTCACCTCGGTCTCCCTGGAGCCCAGCCTGGCGGCGGTGTGCGTGCAGAACACCTCGACCACCTGGCCGCGACTGCGCGGACTGCGCCGACTCGGCGTCAGCATGCTCGCCCAGGACCAGAACGAGACCTGCCGCACCCTCGCCCAGAAGACCGGGGACCGGTTCGCGCGGGTCGAGTGGAGCAGCAACACCGACGGTGCGGTGTTCGTCCACGGCGCGGTGGCCTGGTTCGACTGCACCGTCCACCAGGAGTTTCCGGCCGGGGACCACGCGATCGTCCTGCTGGCCATCCACGCCCTGCGCGCCGAGCCCGAGCGTGCGCCGCTGGTCTTCCACGGCAGCCGCTTCCGGCAGCTCGTCGCCGTGTGAGCCCGGGTGGATGCCATCGCCCGCCACGAGAGACACAAGGAGACGGACCGGTGAAATTCCACCTCATGCAGACCGGCGTGATCGGTCGGCGCCACGAACTCGAGCAGGGCATGGCGGGGCAGCGCCCTGACCTGTACCAGCGGTACCTCGAAGAGGTGAAGGGCTATGTCCGGCTCGCCGACGAACTGGGCTACGCCAGCTACTGCTCGCCCGAGCATCACCTGCAGATCGAAGGCTTCGAGATCACCAACCACCCTGGTATGTGGGGGCTCTTCGTCGGGTCGCACGCCAAGCGCATGAGTGCCGGGATCCTGGGATACGTCCTGCCCACGCACAACCCGGTCCGGGTGGCCGAGGAGATCGCGACGCTCGACCACATCCTCCAGGGGCGGCTCATCGTCGGCTTCACCCGCGGCTACCACGCGCGCTGGGTGGACTCCTACGCCGCGATCCGCGGCATCGGCGCGACCAACGTCCAGCACGCCAAGGCCCGCGACGATCAGGATGCCACCAACCGGGAGATCTTCGAGGAGTCCGTCCAGGTACTGAAGAAGGCGTGGGAGAACGAACTCTTCAGCCACAAGGGCAAGTACTGGCAGTTCCCCCCGGAGGGCGGCTCGGCCGGCCACCCCGGGTACAAGGAATTCGGCAGAGGCATGGACGAGAACGGCATCGTCCAGGAAATCGGAATCGCCCCGCGCCCCTTCCAGAACCCGCACCCAAAGGTCTACGGTGCCTTCGCCTACAGCATGCGAACCGTTGACATGTGGGCCCGCGAGGGCGGAAAGCAAGTTGTTTTCGCCACAGATCTCGACTTCTGCGAGGCGCTGTGGAAGCGTTATTCCGAGACGGCGAAGAAGGCCGGGCGCGACGTGCCCCGCGAGGAAATCGGGGCCTGGGGCGGCTTTCTCATCCTGACCGATGACAAGGAGCAGGCCGCCCAACTGGAGGCCGAGCACCGGTGGTTCTGGGACAAGTGGTTCATCCCCCACGGTCAGCAGTTCCCCAATGTGCTCATCGGCACCGCGGATGACATCTCCCGGCAGATCGAGCAGGCCCACGACCGCCTGGGATTCAACGAGTGCTTCCTCATGTTCGGCCAGGGACACCTGGAACCGGGCCGCAACAACGACGAACTGATCCGGTTCGCCGAGGAAGTCGCCCCTCGATTCTCGAGCAAGGACAGTGAGGGAACGCTGGTCTAGCGGAAAGAGCGTCCGCCATGATCGGAAACCAGACTCTTCCGCGTGCAGGACAACTGTGGTCAAGCGCAGAACCATGCCTTGGACGAGGCCGGGTTCGCGGGTTCAAAGGAGAGCAGCAGACCATGAAGAGCGGCATCTTCAACGTTCCGTATATGCGCCCCGAGCGCACGCCCCGCGAGGTATTCGACTACTCGGTTCTCATGGCCCGGGAGGCCGACCAAGCCGGCTTCACCGACTTCATGATAGGTGAGCACGCCACTCAGGGCTGGGAGAGCGTGCCGAACCCGGAAATCGTCATCGGCGCCTGTGCCCGGGAGACCGAACGGATTCGCTTTGCCCCGATGGCGCATCTCCTGGGGCTGCACCAGCCCGGCTCCCTGGCCATCCAGGTCGGCTGGCTCTCACGGGTCCTGAAGGGCCGTTACTTCCTCGGGATAGGTCCCGGAGCCTATCCGCGCGACGCCATCATCCGGGGACAGGCGGCCGACCTGTCCGAGGCCCGTCCCCGCCGGGACGAGGCGTTGGAGATCATGCGCAAGGTCTGGAAGCGCGAGCCGTTCCACTATGAGGGCCGGTTCTTCACCGGCGGCTTCCCCGAGGAGGAGCCCTCGGCCGAGGACGGCCACCAGGAGCACGTCATGCCGGACTTCTCCCCGTGGGGCGGACCGGAGGCCCTGGAGATCGCGGTGACGGCGCTGTCGTACAACTCGTCGTCGATGCGCTATGCCGGGGAGAACGGCTTCTCGCCCATCTCGTTCTTCGGCGGCGTCGACGTGGCCCGCTCGCACTGGGACACGTACGCCGAGGGCGCGGCGGCAAACGGCCACCCGCTGGACCGCGAGCGGTTCCGCATCTGCCGGGACGTCCTTGTCGCGGACACCGACAAGGAGGCCAGGAAGCGTGCCATCAACGGCGGCCTCGGCCACTGCTGGGAGAAATACCTCGTGCCGATCTACCAGCGGTTCGGGATTCTCCAGGGGTACATCGACGACTCGGGCACCGGCATAGACGTGGCGGACGTCGACATGGACTTCATCGCCGAGCACGTGTGGCTGTGCGGGTCTCCCGAAACGGTCATCCGCAAGATCGAGGAGATGAACGAGCGGATCGGCGGCTTCGGCGAGATCGTCCTGAACACCCAGGACTACATCGACGATCCGACGCCGTGGATCGAGTCCATGCACCGGATCGCCAAGGAGGTCGTGCCCTGCGTCCGCCCCGTCGGTACGGCAGCCACGGCCTGACGTCATCACCGGCCGGCGCATCGGCGTCGACAGCGGCATCACCCATGTCGCCAACCGCCGCACGGGTGATGCCGCCCGCAAGGGGATCTCGGCGTCCGCACCGCGCTTGAGAGGGATCGCTTCAGAGGGAGCGCTTCTGAGCGATGACGAGCGATGGGGACACGGCGATGAGGACACGCAACCAGCGCGAGGAGACGGAAGAGCACATGCAACTCGCAGGCAAACGCATCATCGTCACCGGCGGTGCACAGGGCATCGGGGAAGCCGTGGTCCGCGCCTACGCGTCCGAGGGCGCCACCGTGACGTCCCTCGACATCAACGAGGAAACCGGCCTCAAGGTGGCCGAAGAAGCCGCCAAGGCCGGTCCCGGATCGGTCACCTTCTCACGCGCCGACGTCGGCGACCGCGAGGAGGTGAACTCCGTCTTCGCCCAGGCGTCCGCCCGCATGGGCGGGCTCGACGTCCTCGTCAATGTGGCGGGCATCCAGCGCCACGCCCCCGCCCATGACGTTCCGCAGGACCTACTGGAGACCATCTTCCACATCAACTTCTTCGGCACCGTTCACACCAACGCGGCGGCCTTCTCCCTGATGAAGGAGACCGGCTCGGGCGCGATCATCAACTTCGGCTCGGAATCGGGCCTGACCGCGGAGCGGAACAACGCGGTCTACGGCGCCACCAAGGCCGCGGTACACACCTGGACCCGCAGCGTCGCCCGCGACTGGGGCCCCGCTGGAATCCGGGTCAACGCCGTCCTTCCGTATGTGGTCACCCCCATGTACGAGAAGTTCCGCGAAGCGCTCTCGCCCGAGGCGCTTGCAGCGCACGACAAGGAGACGGCGGAGCAGATCCCGCTCGGAGGCAGGTTCGGCGACCCGGCGAAGGACCTGGCGCCGGTCCTGGTCTTCCTCGCCGGCGACGCGTCCCATTTCATCACCGGCCAGCTCATCCCGGTGGACGGCGGTCTGATCTCGGTCCGCTGAGTTCTGTGAGTGCGGCTGCGTGGCGGCTCACCGACGTGGCCCCTGCCGGTCCAGCCACCCCTGGAGCACGTCGCACAGCGGCGCGAGATCCGCCTCAAGTTCGAGCAGCAGTTCGGAGACAGGCTTCGAGGAGGTCTGCCAGCCGCGGAGGGTGGCGAGGTAAGCGGCCTGGACAGCGCCACCGATGCTCGCCGGCACCAGGCCGCGCTCGCTCACGCCCAGACGCCCGGCCACGTATTCGCTGACCGCATCGGCCCAACTGGTCCACTGGGTCGACCCCTCGGGCCTGAGCTCGGGGGAACCGTCGAGAATGATGAAGCGTTTCATCCAGATTCCACGCTCGTCGATGGAAGCGCGCAAGGCGTCCACGACGCATGTCCGGACCACTGTCATGGCCGGCTCGGACGAGTCCGCCTCCGCCAGCAGTCGGCGCAGGTGGCGCGTGTGTGTGTCGAAGGCGTACCAGATGATCTCCGACTTCGACGCGAAGTAGCGGAAGAACGTCGTCTTGCTGACGCCGCAGGCCTCGATGATCGTCGCGAGGCTGGTCCCGGAGTAGCCGTGTTCCAGGAACAGTTCGATCGCCACCGCCTCGACCTTCTCGCGCGAGGACAGCGGCGGTCGTCCCCGGGGTCGCCTGGCTTGGGTCATGTCAGCGCGTCCTCACCACTCGGATGAATTTCGGAACCAAGTACCATTATTGTCTGACCAGGGTGGACGGCTCGGGCGCGGCGGCCGGGTCCGGCAGTCTTCCGCCGTCCAAGGAGGTACGCGGGAATGGCACAGGAACTCACCGGCAAGGTCGCCGTCGTCACCGGAGGGGTGAGCGGCATCGGCCGTGGCATCGTGGACGTCTTCCTGGAGGAGGGCGCGCGGATCGTCGTCGGCGACATCGACGACGAGGCCGGTCACGCCCTGCACAAGGAACTCGGTGACGACGTCACCTTCCAGCACACCGACGTCACGGTGGCGGCCGACGTGGAGGCGCTCATCGCCCGCGCCGTGAGTCAGTACGGCGGGCTGAATGTCATGGTGAACAACGCCGGAGCCCTCGGTGAGCAGAGCGGGCTCCTCGACCTCGACCCCGACGGCTTCACCCGGACCACCGACCTTCTGCTCCGTTCCGTGGTCCTGGGCCACACGTACGCAGGCCGCCGGATGAAGGAGCAGGGCACCGGAGGCAGCATCGTCTCCATGTCGAGCATCGCCGGTATCCAGGCCGGCCTGTCCTCGGTGTCGTACGACGCGGCCAAGGCCGGAGTGCTTCAGGTCGCCCGGACCGCCACCCACGAACTGGCCCCCTACAAGATCCGCTCCAACGTCATCATGCCGGGCCTCATCCTCACACCGATCATGGCGAAGGGGACCGACCTCGATCCCTCGCAGTACCCGGCGTTCGTCGAAGCACTCAAGGAGCCGCTCGGGGAACTGCACCCGATCGGCCGCGGTGGTCTGCCCCGCGACCTGGCCAACGCCGCCCTGTTCTTCGCCGGCGACCGCTCCGCGTTCATCACCGGCCAGCACATCGCCGTCGACGGCGGCATCACCTCCGTCTCCCACCTCGACATGGGCGCCGTCGTCGGGAAGGCGTTCACCGCCATGGGTGTCACCGGCGTCGACCCCAACTTCTCCGCCGCCGCCAAGCACGACTCCGCGTAACCGGAACGAGCGGCCGGAGACCAGCACAAGGTTCACCGGTCCTCGGCGGTCGAACCGTCACAGAGGACCGGTGGACGAGAAGGGAACGCATATGAAGGCGTGGCAGTTCACGGCGGTCGGGAAGCCCCTCACCCGCAACGACATCCCGGAACCCGAAGCGGGCACGGGGGAGATCGTGATCGACGTGAAGGCGGTCGGTCTGTGCCACAGTGACGTCGGATTCCTCGACGGCACTCTGACCTCCCTGCTGCCCTTCCGCCCGATCACCCTCGGGCACGAGATCGCGGGCGTCGTCGCTTCCACCGGTCCCGGTGCCCGTCGCTTCGCCGTCGGCGACAGAGTCGCCGTGCCCGCCGCGATCGAAGGCCCGGGCACCTCGTCGAACGGCGGCTTCCAGCCCAAGGTCGCGGTACGCGAGAACCTGGCGATCCCGCTGCCTGACGGCATCGCGTGGGATCAGGCGGCCGCCGCGACCGACGCGGGGCTCACCTCCTACCACGCCATGATCGTGCAGGGAGCTGTGACGGCCGGCACCAAGGTGGGTGTCATCGGATTCGGCGGGCTGGGCTCGCTGGGTGCTCAGATAGCCCTCGCCGTCGGTGCCGAAGTCTTCGTGGTCGAGAAGAACGAGAAGGTGCACGCGTTCGCCCGTGAACTCGGAGTCACGGACGTCGCGGCGGACATGGCCGCATTCGCCGACAAGAAGCTCGATGTCATCGTGGACTTCGCCGGATTCGGCACCACGACCAACGCGGCGGTGGAAGCCGTACGGCGCGACGGACGCGTCGTGCTGGTGGGTCTGGGCGTCGGCGAAGGCACCATCAACCTTCAGGCACTCACTCTCAATCAGGTCATGCTCACCGGCTCCCAGGCGGGTACCCCCGAGGACTGCCAAGCGGTCCTCCAGCTCATCGCCGACGGCAAGGTCACGTCCCGCATCACTCACATCGGCTTCGACCAGATCGGCGACGGCATCGGCAAGCTCGAACGCGGAGAGGTCATCGGCCGACTCGTCGTCCTGTACGACTGAGCGCCACACGCTCCCTTCCCAACCTTCAGGTGACCGCTGACCGGAGCGCTTCCCTCCCGGATTCAGAACGGTTGAGGTTGCCGACGCGGCGCCGATAGCGGCTTTGGCCGGCCTGTTCGGAGTCCACGCCGAGGGCCTCGGCGATCCGGCGAGCATCAGGCCGCCCTCGGCTGCGTCGACGGCCGCACGGGCGGCGCGGACCAGGCTGAGGGCATCGGCGAGGTCCTCGGGCCGGTGTTCCGGTTCGGACTGGTAGATCGCCTCGTGAAGGACCTGGCGCATCGTGTAGCCGGCCACGGCATCCAAGAGCGGCTGGATGGACGCCTCGGGGCGGCGCTGGACTTCTTCCGCCAGCCGGTCGGTGTAGCGCGTACACCTCGCCCCGGAGGCCGGAATCGTCCGCCGCAGGTCGCGATGATCACGGTAGAGGCTCCGCCGCAGTAAATCCGGCATTTGCCGCGACAGATGAAGCCTGATCGAAGACAGTCCTTCACTGACGGCGGGACATTGACAGCATCACACTGTGCTTCGAGGCTCGCGGCCCCGCCAAAGCGGCGCGGACGGCAAGCCGCTGCTGACGTTCCGGCGGGCTGCCGGGCGGGGTCCTCCGCCACCGGGAGGCGATGGGCGCGGCGCTGACGGCGGCTAGGATGGTCCATTACGCCACCCAGTGGTGGCACCGCTCGTACGCCGCCGTCCACAGGCCCGTGAACAGAGAAGGTGCGGCATGACGGGCAGCCGTCCTGTGATCAGCTCGGACGACCGCCGGGCCGGCACCCCCGTTGTGGCCGAGGCCCTGCGGATCACCGGCCGCAATCGGCGCCCCGTGTTCGGCTCCGCCGTCCTGGCCGGCGCGGCGGCGCTGCTTGTCGGAGGGGGGATCGTGGCAGGTGCGTTCGCCGCGTCGTGGGGCCTCTTCCTGGAAGCCAGAAGAGCCGCCGAGCTCGCCATCGAATACGAGGACTCCTACGTCGCGTACGCCGACCAGTGGGACAGCCTCGTCAAGGTCGCGTTCTGCGTGTACCCGCTGCTGCTCCTCGTCGCCATGGTCTCGATCGCCTGGCTGCTCACCGCCCAGGCCGTCACCGTCGCGTACGAGCGGGAACGCGCGGCGGCGGGCACGGGCGCTGCCACGGCCCCCGGTGCTCTGTCCCTTCGCGCGCTGTGGCGCCGCTCCCGTCCGCACCTCGGGGCCGCCCTCCGCGTCCAGTTGCTGACCCTGGTGTGCGCCCTCGTCCCGGGACTGGCGGGCCTGCTCGTCCTGGTTGTCGTCGAGTTGGAGATGGTGCCCGGGGTCGTGTGGCCCACGTACCATGATCCCGCGACCGTGCAGTTCATCCTGGTGGGCCGGATCCTGCCCGTCGTGATCTGGGCGCTCGGGTTCGTCCTCCTGGCCCGCTTCTCACTGGCCACCACCGTACGGGTGGCGGACAACTCCTCGGCGACGGCAGCGATGCGCCGTTCCTGGACTCTGACCCGTACTGCACGTCTGCGCACCACCGGGATCTTCCTGCTGAGTACGGTCGCGGTCGCCGTCGCCTTCATGGTGCTGAAGTGGCTCGGGACGTACGTGGCGCACTGGGCGGGGCTGCTCATGCTGGCCACCACCGGAGACAACGTGTGGGTTACCGGCGTCCTCGTCATCATCACCCCGGTTGCGGTAGCGCTCGTGCTTCTGCCCTTGGCGCTGGCGCCGATGGGTGTCCTGCTCGCGTGCCAGCGCGAGCGGCTCGACGGCGGCACGGGAGAGGCCCGGGTGCCGTCCGGTGCCCCGATCGGGTAAAGCCTCGGCTCGGCCGGCTCGATGTCCTCGTGCCGCAGGCCCAGGGCCTCGCCGATCCGCAGCCCGGTGTCCAGCAGCAGCGCGCCCGTGGCGGGCTGACCGCACTGTACGTGAAGATCGACGACGAGATCGGAGGAGGGTGTTCAGGGCTGTCGTCACACACGGATCTTGGACACCCTCGCCCCTTTGACGGGCCGAAACTTCGGATTAACTCGTCCGGTGTCCAGGCAAGGCTACCGGGCCGCCATGGGCCGTTCCAGGAGAGCGCGGGCGGAGTGCGCGTGTCGGCTCGCCGTTCCAGTGTGGCGGCCTGACCGCGAAGCGGTGCGGTGAGGGAAACCCGACTGACCGGGCCGGTGCCCAGCGCGGTGAACTTGTTGATCAGCAGGTGAGGATTGGCGGTGTCGGGCCAGAGCGGGCGGCGAAAGTCCAACCACTCGCGGGCGACGTGCAGGGTGAGGTCGTCCAAGCGCCGGACACGGCCGTCGATCGTGAGCTTCCGGTTGCCGATGTCGAGGTCGTCGAGCTGGAGACGGCGGATCGCGCGGGACCGGGTGGCATGCACTGAGGCGAGAGCAAGGACCAGGTGGTCGGCAGGCGTGGTGACGATGGTGACCGAGTTCGCGATGTGCTCAGGCTCCAGGGGCAGGAGGATGCCGTACTCACGTTGGCCGACACGGATGCGGCTGGTCGGGTTCTTGAAGATGGTGCCGTTCTTCTTCGCCTTGCCGAATAATGACCGCAGCGCGATCAGCGTGTACTGCCGCTGCCAGCCGTGCAGGGCATCGAGTTGGGCGAGAACATTGTCACGGGGTCACCTGGGCCGTGTCGGTGGACTCCTCCATCGTGCGGGCTCACCAGCACGCGGCCGGAGCCCGCAAAAAGGGGCCCCGGCCGGCGAACCCGCCGACCACGCCATCGGCACGTCCGGCGGCGGGCTGACCACCAAGATCCACCTCGCGGCCTATGCCCGCTGCCGGCCCCTGGCGTTCGTCCTTACCGCCGGGAAAGCGGGTGACGCACCCGCCTTCACCGCCGTCATGACCCGCCAGCGCGTTCCCCGGCAACGGGGCCGTCCGCGCACCAGACCGGACGTGGTCCTGGCGGACAGGGCCTACTCGTCCCGCGCGATCCGCGACCATCGGCGCAAGCGCGGCATCCGGACAGTGATTCCGATCCCGGCGGACCAGCGCGGCCACCGCCTCCGACGGGGCAGTCGGGGCGGCAGGCCGCCGGCCTTCGATCGTGAGATCTACAAGCAGCGCAACACCGTCGAACGGTGCATCAACCGCCTGAAGCAGTGGCGAGGCATCGCGACCCGCTACCAGAAGACCGCGACCGTCTACCTGGCGGGACTCCACATCGCAGGCGTCTTCCTATGGTCCGCCCGGTGATCCAAACGAAAGCCCCTAGCCGACGAAATACGTCGG
Source organism: Streptomyces acidicola (assembly GCF_009377235.1). Classification (GTDB taxonomy): domain Bacteria; phylum Actinomycetota; class Actinomycetes; order Streptomycetales; family Streptomycetaceae; genus Streptomyces; species Streptomyces acidicola. The sequence continues at coordinate 44,477 of NZ_VMNX01000010.1, read as the reverse complement.
GTTCGGGAGCTTGTAGGTGCGGGCGGCGTGGCCGCCGTCCAGGTCTGAGTACTGGTCGCCGAAGTTGGCGATGATCTCGTAGCCGAGGTCCTTCTCGATGTGCTGGCGGGTGCCGGACTTGTACTGCACGGTCGTGCAGGTCCAGGAGCCGGGCGTGGCACAGGACTTGAGGTACGCCGGGGGCTTGGCCGCGTCCTTCAGGTACATGTGGCCCGCGCCGAGGTTCACGTCGACGCCGATCTTCTTCAGGTTCTCGACGGCGGCCGGGCGCTGCGCCTCGGTCAGACCCGAGTTGTAGAAGACCTCGACGCCCTTCTTCTGGGCGTAGCGGACGAGGTCGGCGCTGCCGAAGACGCTCGGCCGGTCGGCGCGGTTGATGTAGTCCGCCCAGGACGCCGAGTTGTACGTGTAGTTGTAGCGCTTCTCGTAGTCGAGGCTCAGCAGCAGCGTGTCGTCGATGTCGAAGACGACCGCGGGCTTCTGGTGCTTCTGCTTCGCCTTGGTGGCCGCCTGGTCGACGTACTTCTTGGCGTCGGCGTCGATCTTCGCGAGGTCCTTGGCGTACGGGCTGGTCGGCGACGCCTGGTACACGCCGGCGCTGTCCGTCGTGATGCCGTAGTAGGTGTCGATGTCCTTCACCAGCAGCCCGATGTTGTAGGGCTCCTTGGTGGAGTTGGCCGTCGACTGTCCGGCGGTGGCCGCACCGGCACCGAACAGGGCGCCACCGGCGACGGCGCAGGCGCCGATCAGCGCGGCGGCTCTGAGGGACGTACGCATCCGCATGGGTTCTCCGAGTCTGCTTTTCGCGGTATGTGCAATCGATGCACGTTCATACAGGTCACGCACTGTCTACGCGCATCACACCCGAAAGGCGACCCTCTTGACCGGATTTATAGGAACCCGCCGTGAGTCCGTGTTCGCCGCGCCGCACGAAGTTAATCTGGGCTACTTCAGGGTGACCGGCGGGTGACGTCTGCCCGAGGAGTCACCCGTTCCGGATCAGGCCCGGGTGATCTTCCGGCCCGGCATCGGCTCCGCGAGTGCCGTCCGCCACGCGGGCGCGCCGAACCCGTCCGCGAAGTACTGCGTCTCGTGCGCTACTTGCCCGTCGGTGAACTCCATAACGCTCACCGAGTAGGTGGGCACCCCGTCGTAGCTGATCACGCACTCGCTCACCCACAGATCCCCGCCGCCGACGATCCGCCGCACCGTGAAATGCCGGTCGGCGGGGTGCCCGCCACGCTGCGCCGCGATCGCCGCGCGGCCCCGGAAGCGTTCGCCCGACTGCGGGTAGTCGAGGATCGCGTCCGGGGCGTAGACGGCGTGCTCGGCCTCGGTGTCCCCGCGCTCGGACGCCCGCCAGTGCTCCTCGATCGCGGCCCTGGTCCGGATGTCGGCGTCCATCGCGTAGTTCCTCCGGGCGGGGCGAGGCGATCGGGAGGTCAGCGTAGACCGCCGCACCCGGTGCGCCCGGTGGCGGCGGACCGGCGATTCGCGACGTCACACCCTGTCGGCCGACACCGGACGCGAGCCGTCGGTCAGCGCGGGACGCCGCGTGCCCGCCGGGCGACCCGCCGGGGGGCGAAGCGGGCGGCCAGCGTCGAGTCCGCCGTCCCCGTCACGAGACCGGCGATCAGCCGCCCGGTGGCGGGGGCCAGCATGAGGCCGAGCATGTTGTGCCCCGTCGCGAGGAAGACACCCGGCCGCCCCGGGACCGGGCCGATCAGGGGCAGCCCGTCGGGTGTCATGGGGCGCGGGCCCATCCACTCCTGCTCCCGCCGCTCCCACTCCGCGCCGGGCAGATACGGACGGGCGGCACGGGCGATGGCGTCGACCCGGCGCTGCCGGAACCGGTCCGGGTCCCGGTCGAACTCCATGGTCCCGGCGACCCGCACCCGCTTGCCGAGCGGGGTGAGCACGGCCTTGGCCGAGCCCAGGTGGACCAGGCGCGCCGGCGGTTCGTCGGCCGGGACCGCGAAGCTGTACCCCTTGCCCGCCACCAGGTCGACGTCCACGCCGAGTCCGCGCAGATGCTCACGCGACCACACCCCGGCGGCGATGACGACGACATCGGCGCCGTACGTCCCCGCGCTGGTCCGCACTTCGGTCCGGCCCCCGGCCCGGTGCACGGCGGTGACGCGGGCGCCCTCGACCAGGGTGGCCCCGTCGGCCCGCAGCCGCCGCGCGAGGGAGTCGACGAAGCGCGTGGGGTCGAGCGACCACTGGTGCTCGACGACGAAACCGGCTCGGGCGGCGGGCCCGAGCGCGGGTTCGAGGTCGGCCAGGGCAAGCGCGGTGAGCGGTGGTCCGGCGGTGACGGGAGCCCCCAGCCTGCGGAGCGCGGCGAGCCCGTGCTCGGCCTCCTCGTACGACGGGTAGGCGAACAGGAAACCGTTCTTGGCGGCCTCGCCATGCACGCCGAGGGCTTCCAGCTCCTCGAAGAGGGCGAAGGTGCCCTCGGCGAGCGCGGCGAGGGACGCGGCGCCCGCGGTGTAGTGGCGGGTGGTGCTGTGCAGCCCGAGGCGGGCCAGGAAACCCCACAGCCGCGCGCTCGGCACCGGGTTGATCCACAGCGGGCTCGCGGGACGGAGCATTCCGGCGACGGCCTTGACCGTGAGTCCCGGCGAGCCGAGCGGTTCCACGATGTCGGGGCAGACCTCACCGGCGTTGCCCCGGGAGGCCCCGCTGCCGAGCCGGTCCCGCTCCAGGACGGTGACCTTGAGCCCGGCCCGGCCGAGCTCGTGGGCGCAGGCCAGGCCGATGACTCCACCGCCGACGACGAGCGCGGTCGAGGGGCGGGACGGCGACAGGGGGGACGTGGCGCTCACGAGGGCTCCCTCACCGGGGCGTCGGGGCTGGTCGTGCCGGAATCCGGGGTGGCGGCGGACGGGTCGGCCGGCGCCCGGTCCGAACTGGTCTCGGCGAGGCTCCTGCCGCTGGTCTCGGGCGCGAGCCGGAACGAGACGAACCAGCCGACGCCGCAGATGAGGGCGCCGAGGAACATGGCGAGCCGGGTGCTGTGGCCGAGGACGACGGGGGCGCCCCAGGTGCCGATCGCGGCGCCGATACGGCTCGCACCCGTGGCGAAGCCGTTGGCGGTGGCCCGGATCGAGGTCGGGAACAGCTCGGACGGATAGATCGCCTGGAGGCACTGGCTGGAGAAGGAGGCGAGGCCGAAGAGGGCGAAGAGGACGAGGACCGCGGAGGGGGAGGGCTCGGCGAGGAGCGAGAGCACCAGCAGGGGCACCGCCGCGAGCGCGAAGCTCCACAACAGCAGCGGCCTGCGGCCCCGGTTGATGAAGAGGATCCCGGACAGGGAGCCGAGTACGAAGAAGATCTGGAGCGCGACGGAGCCCAGATAGGCGCTGTCACCGTGGTCGAGGCCGAGGGAGGCGAGGATGGTCGGCTCGTAGGTGGTGATCGCGTAGATGGGTAGGAGCTGGCAAGCCCAGAAGACACCGATGAACAGGGTCCTGCGCCCGTACTCGCCGCGGAAGATGTCCGTGTACCTGCGGACGCCCCCGCTGTCGGCCTCGGCCTCCAGGTCGTGCAGGTCGGCGTCCGGGCCCAGCATGTGGCGGACCACCTGGCGGGCCTCGTCGGTGCGGCCCTTGCTCATCAGCCAGCGGGGGGACTCGGGGGTGCCGAAGCGCAGCAGCAGGATCAGGGCCGCGGGGACGGCGCTGCTGGCGAGCATCCAGCGCCAGTCGTCATGGCCGGAGGTCATCATCAGCCAGCCGACGACGTACGCCGCCGCCGCGCCCACCGACCACATGGTCACCATGACGACGAGCAGCGGACCGCGCGACCTGCGGGGCGCGAACTCGGAGGCGATGGTGCCCGCGATGGCGAAGTCGGCGCCGATCGCGATGCCCATCGCGAACCGCAGCACGGTCAGGGTCCACGGGTCCGACACGAAGAACTGGCCGACCGACAGGAGGATGAACGCGGCGATGTCGGCGAGATAGACCTTCTGCCGTCCGACCTTGTCCGTGACGTAGCCGAAGACGAGGCCGCCGACGAACATGCCGATGAGCGACGCGGACCCGATCAGCCCCGACATGGCTCCGCCGAGGGCGAAGTCGCTGGTGACCAGCGGCAGCGCGACGCCGATGATGCTGAGGATGTATCCGTCGCAGAACTCGCCGCCGCCCGCGTAGAGCGTGACGAGCCAGTGTGTTCGGTTGGGGCGTGAGTTCTCCAGTGATGCGGGCATGCCGTCTCCTGGGGCAGAAGCGGTGAGCGGGACCGGGGTGCAAGGTCACCCGTTGCTGGACGAAGGTAGAGAGCGGCTGTCGGCCCGTCACCGTACGAAGCGTACGAACCCTGTTCCCTCCCGCGTCTGTCGGTTGTACCTTCCGCACATGCGCCGTCAGGACCCGCCGCCGTCCGTCCTCACCCCCGAGCTGGCCCAGGAGATCGCCTGCGACATCGGGCGGATCACCGGCTTCAACGTGCTCATCACCGACCGCTCGGCAGTGGTCATCGGATGCGGTGACCGCGAGCGCCTGGGCACCGTCCACGAGGCGTCGTACGACGTGCTGCGCACCCGCAAGGCGGCCACGCACACGGCCCGCCAGGCACGGGAGTTCACCGGGGTGCGGCCCGGTATGAGCCTGCCGATCATCGTGGGCGCGCAGGCCGTCGGCACGGTGTGCCTGACCGGCGAGCCCGACGAGGTAAGGCGCTTCGGGCTCGTCGTGCGGCGCCAGACCGAGATCCTGCTCACCGAGGCGCAGTTGCTGCGCTCCCGGATGCTGCACGAGCGGGCCGTCGACGACCATCTGCGGGACATCGCGCTGTACGACCCGGAGGCCGTGGACGCCGACACGGTCGAGGGGCGGGCCCGGGAACTGGGCCTCGATCCCTCCGTACCGCGCACGGCTGTGCTCCTCGACGTGCCGCTGGGCTCCGGCGACGCCGTCACGGTCTCGCGGATGTCGCTGCTGCGTACGGTGCGGGAGGTCTTCCCGGGCGGGCAGGACGTGGCCGGGGAACTCACGGCGGGCCGTTACCTCGTGCTGCGCGCGGCGGACGGCCGGCGCGCTCCCCTCGCCGCCCGTTGCGAGGCGCTGGTCGACCTCGTCGGCGAACGCCACGGGCTGGCGGCCCGCGTGGCGCTGGCCGAGCCCGGGTCGGGTGTCGCGGGGATGCACGCCTCGTACCAGGACGCGGCGGCCACCCTGCGGATCGGGCCCGTGCTCGACCCGGGCTCCCGGGTCTTCGCCGCGCACGACCTGCGCGTCCCGCACCTGGTCGCGTCGGCGGTCCGCCACGACCGGACCCGCTACGCCGACGCGCTGCTGGGGGAGTTGCGGTCCCGCCCCGACTGGCCCGACCTGCGGGCGACGCTGGTGGCGTGGCCGGAGTGCGGCTTCCACCTCGTCCGCACGGCCGACCGCCTACAGATCCACCGCAACACCCTCGTCCACCGCCTGGCCCGTCTCACGGAACTGTCGGGCCAGGACATCCGCCATCCGAAGACGGCGATGGCGCTGTACCTGGCCTGTTTGGCGGATCTGCTGACGCCGGGGGGTGTGCCGGGGGTGCGGTGAAGGGAGGTTTCGGCCGATGCGCGTGCGCCGCTTCAACTGACCCTGGGTATTCAGCGGAATTGGGCGATCTGACGCCCCGATAGCAGAAAGGTGCCGCTGACCTGCAAGGATGCGAGTGTCTAGATCGTATCCGGCACAGAAGTCAGGGCACCTTTCTGGTGGTTGAGCGTACAGGGTGGGACCGTCGGCTGTCGGTGGTGGCTGACGGGAAGAGGCTGATCGGGCATGCCGGGGCGGTGCTGCTGCGCCGGTGCGCGGACCGCACAGGGCTCACCGGGGCGCTGGCGAAGGTGCTGCCGTCCAGCACGGCGGCCGGCTGGCGGGACCGCGCCGGGGTGCTGGTGCACCTCGCGATCACGATCGTGCTGGGTGCGTCGAACCTGTCGGATGCCGAGCAACTCCAGTTGCATCACCGGCCGTTGTTCGGGCCCGCGGCCTCGGACTCCACCGCTCGCCGCACGCTGGCCGAGCTCGACGAGGCCACCCTGGCGAAGATCGCAAAGGTGCGGGCGAGGGTGCGCCGGCAGGTGTGGAGCCTGCTGCATCTGCGGCCGGGCGGCTTCCCCTGGCTGGTCGTGGCTGGCAAGCGGCTGACCGGGTGGATCGTCATCGACATCGACGCCACCGTCATCACCGCCGCGTCCAAGAAGGCCGGGGCAGCGGTCACCTTCAAAAAGACGTTCGGGTTTCATCCGCTGGCCGCGTGGTGCGCGAACACCACCGAATCGCTGGCGATGCTCCTGCGGCCGGGGAATTCAGGAGCGAACACGGTGGCCGACCACATCCGCGTGCTCACGGACGCCCTCGCCCAGATTCCAGGCTCCTCGGCAGCGAAGATCCTCATCCGGGTGGACGGAGCCGGGGCCACTCACGGGCTGCTGGAACACCTCGAAGCGCTGAACACCACGCGGCGCACGGTGCGCTACACGGTCGGCTGGAAGATCACCGAAGACGACGAGAAGGCCATCGCAAAGCTGCCCGACAGTGCCTGGGAGACCTCCCTGCACCAGGACGGCAGCCTCCAAGAGGGCTACTTCGTTGCCGAGTTGACCGGGCTGAACACCCGCGCGGGCTGGCCGGAGGGCATGCGGCTGATCGTACGCCGCGTGAAGCCCACCCGTCGGCACCTGAAGAAACTGACCGCCTTCGAGAAGAAGACGGGCTGGCGGTAGTGCATCACTGCCACCAATATCCGTCACATGTGGGGCATCGCCGGCTCGGGCCACAGCCAGTTCCTGGACGTATTGCACCGCTCGCATGCCGGGGTGGAGGACCGGGTCCGCACCAACAAGGCGATGGGTCTGGGCAACCTGCCCTCCGCCTCGTGGGAGGTCAACCGCGGGTGGATGCTCGCCGCGAACCTCGCCGCCGATCTCGACGCATGGCTGCGGCTGCTGGCCCTGCACGACATCGACGACCTGGCCGACGCCGAACCGGACACCATGCGCTTCCGCCTCTACCACCTGCCCGCCCGCCTCGCCGACCACGCCCGACGCCGATGGCTGCGGATCGAAGTCACCTGGCCCTGGGCGGCAGCATTCACCACCTGCTGGCAGCGACTCACCGCCCTCCCAGCCGTCACCTGACGACCGGCCGCCAGCCCCGACGAAGACCAGGAAGGAGCAGGACCAGCACACTCCGGGAGCCGTGGACCCCGGCGCAGCCGCAGCGATACGCGAAGGCCCCGCCCGCGATCACGCGGAACAAACAGGGCGAACCGACAGCCCGGTCAGGCAATCACAGCCGCTGACGAAATGAGGCTGACGATCGGCTTGCCGTCGGCTTGGAATTCGATTGCCGACGACTCCCGTCTGCGCTGATATTGCGGGCGTGAGCAGAATTGCCCAGGTCATCGTATTGGCGCCGTACGCGGACGAGGTGATGGATCCCCTGACCCGGCCGGATCCCGCGCGCAGTTGGCAGGGTTGCTTCGAGTCGCTCGGCATGTTCGTGGGCGGGTGGCTCATCGAGTTCGATCGGATGCGCCCGCGGGAGGGGTTGATGCGGCACTTGGAGTCCCTGGCGTGGCCGGATCCGACGAGTGTGCAGGTGCTGATCCATGACGAGGATGACGACTGCTTCGGGCTGTGGATGATGCGGGCCGGCGCGTTGACCGAGGTGCAACTCCCCGGCCACAGGCGCCTGTACCCTCCGGCACCGGCGACGGATGAGTTCCCGCCCGACCCGGGTTGGCTGTGCCGGACCGAGACGGCCGCGCCTTCCGGCTATTCGACGGAACGCCGCGATCACCGCCCCGCCTGGTAGGGCTGCCGGTATGCGGCGGTCGGCAGGTCGCCCTGTCCTCCGAGCCGTGCGCGGCCGACCAAGTTGCGGGACTGCTCCGAGCCGCCCATTCTCGGTGTAACGCGCGTTCCTGCGGCGGGAGTTGGGAGTTCCATCCGGGTGATGCGCGCCGACCGCGGATTCCGGTGCCTGCCCGAGGCGGTCGACGGGACGCTGCAGTGGAGTGATGTCCTCCAGCGGGAGTTGATCGGATGTTCCGCTCACGAGGCGTCCGCCCTGGCAGATCCGACCTGACCGACGACCCGTTGGCGCCTCATCCAGACACATTGAAGGTCATCACCATCCGCCATACCAGTCGCGGACAAATCAACTGCGCTGTCCCCGACAAGCTCCAACTCCAGTGGCGCATACCCTTCTTCAGGAAGCCGGTGTCATTGACGATCAGGACAGTCTCGCGGTCTCCGAGGTGTTCCACCATGTAGTCACGTACGTCGTCCAGGACCTCCTCGGCGTCGCACCGGCTGAACGGGATGCGGTCGGCGATGGCCCGACGGGCCATCGCCTTGGTCATGGCCACCTTCGTGACGAACGTGACCAGGCATTGGGGGAGTCGTCGCAGGGTCATCAACGGGATTCTCTTCCGGCAGCGCACCGGACCACTCAAGTGCCTGCTCGGTGGATGGTCTTGTGACTTTCATTACATGATTCGGGCCTTTGGTTCGTGAGGATCATCGAGTGGCGACTCCTCCGCGACTTCAATGGCTTCTCTCTTTCAGTCACGTGACGGATACCCGTCGACGCTTGCCTTGCGCACTGTGGTGGTAGCCGGCTGCGACGATCCAGAAGCGGCCTATCACGAGCCTGGCCTCCTCCATCGCAGGCACTGCAGGACGTGATGAGTGATTCCATCGGAGTGCAGAAAATGGACAGCGAAAATCCTTCACGTTCCCTGACCCGGCGTGGCTTTGTCGGAGTCACGGCGGCCGTCGGCGCCGCCGGGCTGTTGGGCAGCCCGATGGTCCAGCCGGCCAACGCCTCCGCCGCGCCGTTCACGAAGCCCGAGGGCCGGACACGCGTCGAGACGATCCAGCTGGGCAGGGTCACCGTCACCCGTTTCGTGGAGTTCAGCGGTCCGGTGGGCCTCACGTCTCGCCAGTTCTTCCCGGAGAGCTCGCAGGAACTGTGGGAGCAGAACAAGGACTGGCTGAGCCCGGACTTCTGGCAGCCGAAAACCGACATGGTCCACTCCGCTCTTCAGACCTGGGTCCTGCGCAGTGAAGGCAGGACGATCCTGATCGACACCGGCGCAGGGAACGACAAGTTCCGTCCGTACGCCAAACAGTGGCAGTACATGGATACGGACTTCCTTCGCCGTCTGGCCCGCGCGGGAGTCCCGCCGCGAGACGTCGACGTCGTGGTCAACACCCACCTGCACAACGACCACGTCGGCTGGAACACCCGGCGTGAGGGCCGTGACTGGGTGCCCACCTTCCCCAACGCCACGTACCTGATTCCCAAGATCGAATTCGACTTCTGGAACACGCAGGGCCCGGTGCGGCCGAAGTACTGGCAGGGCAACCAGAACGTCTGGGAGGACAGCGTGCTCCCGGTCCACGAGGCGGGCCTGGTGAAGCTGTGGGACGGCTCGTACACCCTCGACTCCAGCCTGAAGCTGCACCTCGCCGCCGGGCACACTCCCGGCTCGTCCGTGATCCGGCTGGAGTCGGGACGTGACAGGGCGGTGTTCATCGGCGACCTGCTCCACACCCCGCTGCAGCTCGAACACCCCGAGTTCAACAGCTGCTTCGAGGAGGACGAGAGAATGGCGCTCGCGACCCGGCGCCGCGAACTGGAGTGGGCCGCAGACAACAAGGCCCTCGTCCTGCCCGCGCACCTTCCCGGCCACGGCGCCGCCGAGGTGGAGCGCAGCGGCAGCAACTTCAAGATCAAGGAGTGGGCGGGAATTCAGCCGCAGCTGACCCGGCCGGGAGGACGGCCCGGCCCCACGGGCATCCGCCCCACCGCCCCTCGGCGATGAGCGGATGAGGCCCGCTGTTGCTGGGCCCGAGCGGGATGCCGGCACCCGTCGCCGTCCCGGCGCCCCGCGACCAGCCGGGGCAGCCTGGGGCCGGCCCCGGCCGGGCGAAGGCGGCGCAACTGCGAGTGTCGGCGTCTGGAAGGCGTAACCGCGCGCGCCGTGGGTTGATGGATGCGGAGTCCGGAAGCCGAAGCGCGGAAAGGGTACGCACTCATGGCCAAGCAGAACGTGTCGGAGCAGTTCGTCGACATCCTCGCGCGGGCGGGGGTCAAACGTGTGTACGGCGTCGTCGGTGACAGCCTCAACCCGGTCGTCGACGCCATCCGCCGCAATGCGGCGATCGACTGGATCCAGGTCAGGCACGAGGAGACCGCCGCGTTCGCCGCCGGAGCAGAGGCCCAGGTCACCGGCTCGCTGGCGGCCTGCGCAGGATCCTGCGGGCCCGGCAACCTGCACCTCATCAACGGCCTCTACGACGCCCACCGCTCCATGGCACCCGTTCTCGCGCTCGCCTCGCACATTCCTTCGAGCGAGATCGGTCTCGGCTACTTCCAGGAGACCCATCCGGAGCTGCTCTTCCAGGAGTGCAGCCACTACAACGAGATGATCTCCAACCCGCGTCAGATGCCTCGGCTGCTCCAGACGGCCATTCAGCACGCGATCGGACAGGGCGGCGTCAGTGTCGTCTCGATGCCGGGTGACATCGCATCGCAGCCGGCCCCGGAGAAGTCGATCGAACACGCCCTGGTCACCTCGCGGCCGACGGTACGTCCGGGTGACGAGGAGATCGACAAGCTCTGCCGGATGGTCGACGAGGCGAAACGTGTGACTTTGTTCTGCGGCAGCGGCACGGCGGGGGCCCACGCCGAGGTGATGGAGTTCGCCGAGCGGGTGAAGTCCCCGGTCGGACACGCGCTGCGCGGCAAGGAATGGATCCAGTACGACAACCCGTACGACGTCGGCATGAGCGGACTGCTCGGCTACGGCGCCGCCTACGAGGCGACCCACGAGTGCGATCTCCTCATCCTGCTCGGCACCGACTTCCCGTACAACGCCTTCCTGCCCACCGATGTGAAGATCGTCCAGGTCGATGTGCGCCCCGAGCACCTCGGCCGCCGCTCCAAGCTCGATCTCGCGGTCTGGGGCGATGTGCGCGAGACGCTGCGCTGTCTGACCCCCCGGGTCAAGGCCAAGACCGACCGCAAGTTCCTCGACCGGATGCTGAAGAAGCATGCCGACGCGCTGGAAGGCGTGGTCAAGGCCTACACCCGCAATGTCGAGAAGCACATCCCGATCCACCCGGAGTACGTCGCCGCGGTGCTGGACGAGCTGGCGGACGACGACGCCGTCTTCACCGTCGACACCGGTATGTGCAATGTGTGGGCCGCCCGCTACCTCTCGCCCAACGGCAAACGCCGCGTCATCGGTTCGTTCAGCCATGGCTCGATGGCCAACGCGCTGCCGCAGGCCATCGGCGCCCAGTTCATCGACCGGAACCGGCAGGTCGTGTCGATGTCCGGCGACGGCGGATTCAGCATGCTGATGGGCGACTTCCTCACCCTGGTGCAGTACGACCTGCCGGTGAAGGTCGTACTGTTCAACAACTCCTCACTCGGCATGGTGGAGCTGGAGATGCTGGTCGCCGGCCTGCCGTCGTTCGGCACGACCAACAAGAACCCGGACTTCGCGGCGATCGCGCGGGCCGCCGGGGCTCACGGCGTACGGGTGGAGAAGCCCAAGCAGCTCGAAAGCGCCCTCAAGGACGCCTTCAAGCACAAGGGCCCGGCCCTCGTCGACGTCGTCACCGACCCCAACGCGCTCTCCATCCCGCCGAAGATCAGCGCGGAGATGGTGACCGGCTTCGCGCTCTCCGCCAGCAAGATCGTGCTGGACGGCGGAGTCGGCCGGATGGTCCAGATGGCCCGCTCCAACCTGCGGAACGTGCCCCGCCCCTGAACCGGTCCCGGGCAGGACGTCCGCTCATGCCGGGGTCAGTCGCACGGTCAGGATCTGGAACGGCCGCAGCGTCAGCACGAGACCGCGCCCGTCGGCCGCCACCTCGCGCAGCGGCAGCTCCAGCAGGTCGGTGAGCTGCGCCCGTACGACGGGGAAGCCGACCCGGAGCGTCGCCTCGGCCCGGCCGCCCGCCGACTGGAGCCCTCATATGCGCAGCCATGTGCCGGGCCTCACTCGGGCGGCTTGTCGAGCTGTGCAACCGTGATGCTCAGGGTGGGGTGAGCACCTGCACGCTTTCAGCTCTGGACGCCGGTACCTGACAGGGTGCCTTCGAGTACGTCGCGGAATTGTGAGAGGGCGGTGGCTTCGTTGATCTCTAGGAACAGCGTTTGGCGACCGGTTCCGGAGGCAGTTGGTAATCAGCCGGCTCACGGATCTCGATGAGAAACGACGGCACTGTCGTGTCCACGAACGTGGGACGGCCAGCCTCTCGTCAGAGTGGCTGGCCGTCGAAGGGGTCGCCGGAGCCGGGCTTGAACGTCGTGCCGAGGTCGTACTGCGCGATCCCGAAAGGTTGAAAATCGGCATCGGCAAGGACGCGGTAGAGGAACTCAGAGGCGGACATGTCGTACCGGTCCCATGCGCCGCCGTCATGGGACCGTGCGAGGAGGGGGTAATCGCCCGGCCGCTCGGCATCGATCAGCCAGCAGTACTCGTCGGCCCACTCGGTGGAGCCCCACTCAACCAGCCCCTTGCCGCCCGGCGCGTAGATCGCATAGGGATCGACGGCGGAGACGTCTCCGAGCTTGCTGTCCTGGTCGACCGACAGGGAGACCCGCCACTGTGTCAGGAAGTCGAATGAGACGCCCTCGTCGCGCCCCAGAAAGTAGACGGAATCGCTGAAGACGCCACCGCCGAACGCCTCGTAGAGCTCCTTGTAGTCCGCCGGCAGCGGAACCCCCAGCTCTCCCTCGATCGCTGCCCAGTCGACGGAGATCCTGAGTGGCTCCCACGTGGTCAGTTCGAGCACTCGCTGAACCCACATACAACAATCTTTTAGCACCGGTCCGGGGCGGGTTCCGTGGGGCCGGCCCCGGTGTCGGGTGGGTTTGTGTCAGACAGGGATGTGGACAGTAGCGTCCGTGCCGATGCGGTCTGCCACCATCCGGTGGAAATGGGCGCACTGGGTGAAGTCCTCGTGGTCGCAGCCGAGGGCGCATTCGATGAGTTCGAGGGATGTCTGCGCGGCCGCGATGCGGGAGCGAAGGGCCTGGGCCTCTTCGCGCAGGATGTCCCTGCGCGTGGCGGGATCGGTGGTCGCGGCCAGGGAACGAACGGTGTCGAGGGAGAGTCCTGCCTCCTTGGCGCGCAGGATGACGGCGACGCGTGTGAGGTCGGCGTTCCCATAGCGGCGGCGGCCTGCGGCGTCGCGGGCGGGCGTGAGCAGCCCCATCGCTTCCCAGTGACGCAGGACGTGCGTGGCCAGACCGAAACGTTCGGCGAGGGCGCCGATGGTCATCGACCGGCGCTCCTCGTCAACGGGCATCCTGTGCTCGCTTGACTTCATGCTGACATTAAGTCGCAGCCTGGTCCTCATGACCAAGAAAACGGATCAGACACCGCAGCCGACGGACGACCTCATCGCGCTGCTCGACGCCGCCGACCGGCTGCCGGGTGCCAATGAACTGCGCTCGCTGTCCTACGACCTGCTCGGCGCCGAATCCGGGAAGTCCGTAGTGGATGTGGGCTGCGGCGCTGGACGGGCCGTGGCGGAACTGGCCAACCGGGGCATGAAGGCTGTCGGTGTAGACCCGAGCGAGCGGATGATCGCGGTCGCCCGCACTCGATGGCCCGAGTCGGACTTCCGCAACGCGGGGGCGTACGAACTGCCGTTGACCGACTCCTCGATGGACGGCTACCGGGCCGACAAGGTGTTCCATGAACTGGGCGAGCCGGAGCGGGCACTGGCAGAAGCGCGCAGGGTTCTTGCGCCCGGTGGACGGGTCGTTCTGGTGGGCCAGGACTGGGACACGTTCGTCATCGACTCCGACGATGCGGCCCTCACTCGCAGGATCGTCCACGCTCGCGCGGACCTGACCGCTGGCCCGCGCGCCGCCCGCCGGTACCGAAACCTGCTCCTGGACGCGGGCTTTGGCGAGGTGACGGTCGATGTGCATACCGGTGTGTTCACCGGACCGGTGATGTTGCCATTGCTCACCGGGCTGGCCGAAGGAGCCTGCTCCACCGGCGCCATCACACCTGAGCAAACGGAAAGCTGGATTGCTGAGCAACATGCGCGGGCAGAGGCCGACCGGCTCTTCCTGGCACTGCCGATGTTCGTGGCCACAGCGATGGCGCTGCGGTAGTGCGGCGATCACCTGATCAAGCTAGAGCCCGAGTCCCCTGCACCCAGGTCGCGCATCAGCAGACGTCCAGGGGGTCGCCTGCGCCAGCTCAGCGAGACCTTGCGACCGACTGCCTTCTTCGCCAGCCGACAAGCCGGACGGTTGCCCCCACCCCATAGAAGTCCGGCAGGCGGGCCTCTGGGTTCTGGCAGAGGTGGGCCACCAGGCGATGGAGTGCCGCGACGACCTGCTGCGGACGACGGCCCGCCCCAGACGGAGCCGAGCAGGTCCTGCGCCGCTTCACCCGCGGCGGCCCCAAGCACCCGCCTACCAGGTCTCGCCGCGAGGCGGCCTCATGCAAGCCTGAACGGGCCCGAGCTCAGGTCGCGTTCGACCGTGCCACTCGCGTCGTCGCCGATATTGACGCTGCCCGCCACCCTGACGAGGAGCCGCGATCATGATGCACAACCCCCAAGCGGAACCCGCGGCCAGGATTCGGAACGTGACGCGGCAACTCCTCGCTGGTCCGGTTCTCGATGGGCTGAAATGCGGCGTCAAGAGCTTGTGCACCCTCGCAGGAGTACCGCGGGCGGCGCTCTACCGCACCTACCCACATCTCAAGGCCGAGTTCGACCGTCAGCGCCAAGCCGCCCAGGAAGCTGGACAGCAGCCCGCCCCATGTCCGTTCGGATACTCGGTCACAGGCGGCAGTCCTCGTCGGCGACGGACGCGAGACCGGCAAGGACGGCGCCGTTGAAGGCGAGCAATAAGGACGCCTTGCCGCCCGTGCGTTCGATCTCGCCGGCGACCGTGGCGCAGGCAGTGTCCAGGTTCTTGTCGATCACGGAGGGCGGCGCCGTGAAAGTCGTCATGGGCGAGTTCTCCTTCGGGAATCTCGTTGGTCAAGCGGCCAGGCGGTGTACGGCCGGGCACCGGGGCCATGACCGTGTCAGGGCTGGGCTCGAGCCCATTTCGCAGGCGTCGCATCGGCCCTGGGTGGGGGGTGCTACTGGCGCAGCACACTTGTTTCATGCATCCGGTATTCCTGCTGGACTCGGTGCATGCGCAGGCAAGCGAGGCGAGTGAGCGTTGGTTTGAGCGGCGTCCACAGGTTGCAGCCGACACGAGATGTGCACGAGCTGCGGCAGTACCGAACCTGCTTCACGGGTCCGTGTCAGCGGTGGCAGGCAGACTGTGCTGCATGGCTTCGGTAACCGCACATGACTACGCCTGGATACGTTCGTCATCGTGGTTCCGCTGCGCGCTCGATACCGGATACACCCTGACCCTCGTGCGGGGGGTCACGCCGGGGGACGTGCAGCGGGTGATGGCGGCAGAGCCGCAGGGCACGTGTACAGGGGTGGACGCGTTGATCGAGCGGCAGGACGAACTACTCGATGCGACGGACTACTGGGAAGAGTCCTTCATCTCCGGTGCGTTCACCGTGCTGGGCGCCGACGAAGACTGGACACTGGTCCTGCACTTCGACGGCGGCGTAGGGATGCAGCCACGCTTTCTGGAGGCCTTGTCGGCAGGCGGGCGCGCAGTGATGCACTGCAGCAACGGAGGCAAACCGATCCACCTCTTCTATTGGTACGAGGACGGAGAGCTCCGGACCACCTTCGAGGGGGCCACGGCAAGAAACGGCAGTACCCCCGACGCCCTGAACACGGTGATGCGTGAGGTCGGTTTCGCCCTCTCAGAGGAAGAGGCCGCATCTGAGACGCACGTCGACTCCAAGGCGGCGGTCTTCGCCCTTGCTGAGCGGCTGACCGGTGTGCGGGTGACGGAGGAACTCGTTCGGAATGCCGAGTACCAGCTCGGGCATGTGCCGGAAGCGCCCGCCGAGGAGTGGACCGGCATCGTCATCGACGTCACCGACGCTCACGGGGAACGCTTGCACAGGGAATTCACCCGTGAGGAAGTCGATGCTGCTGTGGAGCGCGCCCGCGCCAAAGCCAATGCTCCGATTGTCATCCTCGGGCCCTCGTCCCCCGCTCCCTGAATCTCCGGGGACCACCCGTTGCCAGGGATTGGGGAGTTTCGTTGTCGTTGCGCCGGTAGGCGATGTGGTCAGTTATGTTGCGCTTGACCACGTTCGTCCAGTCCGTCGCGTTGCCGATGCTGGTCCCGGTGAGGTCGGTGAGAATTGAGGCAGGATCGTCGGCCGCCACCGCAGGACGGGCAGTGTTGCGGCCGGCAAGGCCACCCAGAGGGCGGGTTCAACTGACCACTGGGGTGCGGTTGTTGCCGCACCCAGGCCCCGGCATGATGGGTGCCGCATGCCGTGAATCGCCGCTGACCATCGCCTCTCCGTGATGGGCCCAGCCGGGAGCTGTGTCGCGATATGGCGTTAGTCTGCTACTTGCGCGGCTGCCTGCGTCGCGCGAAGACGTTCGACAGGACCAGGACGGAAGCATGTCGGGAGAGATTTCGCCCACCGAGAAGCGCCCCGGCCCCGGCTCGTCGCCCGAGCTGCGAGCCTCTCATGCGGACCGCGACCGGGTGGTGGATGTGCTGCGTATCGCGGCGGGGGACGGTCTGCTGACCGCGGACGAGTTGGACGAGCGTCTGGAAACTGCCCTGTCGGCGCGGACTCTGAGCGAACTGGCCGTGCTCACCGCCGACCTGCCGGCCATCTCGACCGCCGCGGACGGTACTGCGGCAGCGGCCATAGAGCCCAAGGACGTCGTCCGGATCGAGCAGGTGTTCAGCGGCGCGGTCGAGCGGACGGGCCGCTGGGTGCTGCCGCAGCGGCTGGAGCTCGCGGTGACCTGGTGTGACGTGACGCTCGACTTCACCGAGGCGGTGATCACACAGAACACCCTGCGGATCGATGTGGCCATGGCGGGGAAGAGCCTGACGCTGGTCACGAGGCCGGGCGTCGAGGTCGATGTTGACGGCCTGACCCTGGTCCACTGCAAGCTCAGACACCGCCGTATGCGGACGCCCCCGGACACGCCGGTCACGCTGCGTGTGGAACTGGTCGGCCAAAAGGCCCACGGCAAGGTGGTGGTGCGACCCGCGCGTCGAACGTTCTGGCAGTGGCTGTTGCGCAGGCCCACGCGCTTTTCTGCAGGTGATTGACTCCATCGTTGTGAACTGTCGGCGCCGGGGCGGTCGCTGAGGTCTCACGGGCCGGACGATGCTCGGGTATCGCGGGTGCGGCCGCTGCCGAAGTGAGCCTGGTCAGCTCGACTGCTTGGTCCGGTTGGCTTTGCTGCGGGCGAGCCTGTAGGACTCGGTTCCAGTCTCGATGAGGGTGGCGTTGAAGGTGAGTCGATCCACGATCGCCGCGCACGGCCGAGGGTCAGTAAGTTGGTTATGTGCGTGACTGTGGCAGCCGTTTCGAAGTGACTGGGGGAGTCGCCATCTGGCCGAGTTTTCGATGTCAGTTTGTTGTGACGTCGCTTGAGGGCTCGCGGCGGGACTGTGAGGCGTGCTTCTCCCGCTGGGGCCTCATGGGTAAATCGCAGTGGACCATCATCTTGCTGACGGCCGGGGCGAGGTTGTCGTAGCGGACCTGCCCGGCCGGCACCCCGCCCAGCACAGACAGGGCGTGCACGTCATCGCAGGTAGTCGCGGTTCTTGCGGAACATACACCCTGTCTGTGCGCACTCGCCGCGACCGGGTGCGGGACCCGCCCGGCCGTTGGAGACGGATCGTCAAATGCTCTGCACGGGGCGTCAAAGACATTCGCAGGCCGGTCGCACACAGGCGCATGGACACGGCCAAGTCGGGCCGTAAGTCGACCGTGTCCGGGAGGCTTCTCCCGGTTGTACGACTTGGATGAAAGGTACGGGGACATGTCCAGGATCATGCGCAGATGCGCCACGGTCACAGACGGAGTCGTGCTGGCCTCTGGCACGCTGGCCGGCACCGCGACTGCCTCTCCGACGTCGACTTCGGTGCGCTCGTCAGCCTCCGAGTAAGACGTTGTGATACAAGCGCCCACGTCGCAGTCGGAAACCAAACCGGCCAGTTACCACATCGGCCCGATCGGATATCCCAGGGGAGACTGGTACTCCACCAACGCCAACTGCGGGTCCATCGCCATCAATCCCACAACGGGACGGAACGTCAAGCTCTGCTACAACCACCGCAACGGCAGCGGCGTCTGGTGCCCGGACAACTGGACGTCGGCGTATGCAGGGCAGTGGACCGCTCTGGCGACCGAAGCCCTGGTGGCCACGAGGTACAGGTTCTGATTCGAGACCTTGAACTCCGTCTCTTTCCAGTGCCGTTCCTGAGGTGGCCCCACGTCGGACCGGCGGCCGACGTCCCGGCCGGTGAGCCGGCCCCGATCGAGGCGGCCCGCCTTCAGCGCCGCCGACAAGCCGAGGCGACCCACGCCCAGGCTCTGCGGCATGCCCGGGCCGAACGCGCTCAGCGCCCATGCCGGGGCGAGTCACTCGATAGGACACTGGCGTCGGCCGAGTGGCCCCATTGCAGGGGGCGTTCGCCCTGTGCGCGCTCACCGCGACGCTGACTCGGCTGCCGCCCGACAGCACGGCCGACATCGCTGAGGAGCCGGCACCGCCCGCGGGCCGGAGTTGGGCCTGGCGGAGGCCGGGGAGGAACGAGGGGTGTCCCTCCGTATCGGCGGCTACGCGGCGCCGTATCTCGCCCCGCCACGAACACCCAGGCCGGGGCGCACCGCTTCTCGGGGACCGGCCCCGAAGCCATGTCTGGTGTCACAAGCCGTGCCCGGTGTCACACCGCCCCGGTCCGGCGGGAATCGGGGGAACGGCGGCGGGCCGCGGCATGGCCTGCGCCGCGGCCGGTCGCGTGGGCCGTGATCAGTCCGTCGTGCACCCGGACCGCGATCTCGGTGAGGTCGAGGCCGTCGGCCGAGGTGTGGCCGAGTGCTGCCGGGACCGTGCCGGTGTCGTCGAACACGACGCGTGTCCGCGGCAGCCGGTCGGCCGTGAACACCCGGCGCAGGCAGCCGATGAGATCGACGATCCGGAGCCGGGCCAGGCGGCCGATCTCTGCGGGGTCGCTCGTCACGACGACGATCGTCACCTCGTCGTCCGGCCGCGCCGAGCGCATCGCGTCCTCGGCCGCGGACAGGCGTCCCACACCCAGCACGGCGACCACCCCGTCGTCGCCGAAGTCGACCGGTCGGCCGGTGATCTCGTCGCGCAGACCGCCGGGCGGCACCCACGGGTCCTCGGTCGAGCGCGCCGGAGCGACGTAGGGCAGGTGCGGTGGTTCCGTGTCGTCTCCGAGGGCGATGTCGGCCAGATGCTCGGCGGCGCGGGTCAGGTCGAAGGGGTCGCCGACGCCGGGGGCGTTCTCCGCGAGGCCGGCCGCACCGTGGAGCAGGGTCAGGGCCAGCCCGGCCGGCCGCACGGTCCCGGCGCGCAGGGCGGAACGCGGCTCAAGTGCCAGCGCGAGCAACAGCGCTTCGAACCGGACGAGTTCGGCCAGCGCGGCCCGCGCCGGCTCGGTGTTGAGTACTCCGGACAGTGAGCGCAGCTGGAGATGACCGCTTCCCGGTGTGTCGCCGAGGAAGGGCAGTCGTTCGAGCCAGACCCGGGCGAAGGAGCCGAGCGCCTGTCCGACAGAGTCGGGGGATTCCGCCGGTGGTTCGGCGGCGTCCCGGGCCCGTTCGGCGGCGTCGACCAGCACCGCGAGGTAGAGCGCGCGCTTGCCGGTGAAGTTGGAGTAGACCGCGCCCCTGGTCAGTTCGGCCCGCTCGGCGATCCGGTCGATCTTCGCCTCGACGTAGCCGTACTCGGCGAACTCCTGCCGCGCCGCGACCAGCACCGCCGCACGGGTCCGCTCCTGCTGCTGTGCGCGGGTCAGTCTCGCCATCGTGCCCCTTCCGCTCCTGGTGTGTCATGATACAACCAGCATCCAGATGATGACGGCATCCAGATGTTGTGATCCTGTGCGCGACCTTCTGCCCACTGGCGGTCCGCGCGTACGGCCGCCAGGAATGACGATGCCGGTCCGTGTCGAGGCAGGCTGCGTACAAGGCCAGGGCAGGTCGCGCACAAGAGATTCGCGCCGCGAGCCATCGACGACCGACGGACTTCCCGCACATCGCACCCCACCCCCGGAGGACCACCCATGACCTGGCCTGAAGCTGGCGCGACGGACACCGGCCTGCTGGTACTGCACGCTCTGCGCTGTGCCGGCACTGTCAGCCTCGCCCGGCTCCACGCGATCACGGGTCTCGACGAATCCGATGTCGAGTCCGAGCTCATCGATCTCGGGGCCGACGGTCTGGTCACGCGCCTGTCCGGCGGCATACCGGGTTGGAGCCTCACGGAGGCCGGCCGTGCCGCGGACTCCGAGCGGATCACCCACGAGCTCGAGTCGGCCCATGCACGAGCGCGCGTGACGGCGGCGTTCGAGCGGTTCCTCGTCCTCAACCCCGAGCTGCTCGACCTCTGCACGGCATGGCAACTCCGGGCTGTCGACGGCGTCATGAGCGCCAACGACCACAGCGATCCCGCCTACGACTCCCGGGTCCTCGCCCGGTTCGCCGATCTCGACCGACGCGCCGCCGTGGTCTGTGCCGAGTTGTCCGCGGCGCTGCCTCGGTTCGGCCGTTACCGAGTCCGCCTCACCGGAGCTCTCGATCGCGCCGCCTCCGGCGAGTTGGAGTACGTGGCCGACAACACTGGGTCGTACCACGTCGTGTGGGCGGAGCTCCACGAAGACCTGCTCGCCACACTCGGGTTGCAGCGATGAGGAGGTGGATTCGCACGATCTCCGCCCAGGCCGAGGAGACGGCGGAGACACTGGGCGGCAAGGCACTCGGCCTTGTCCTACTGCACCGTCTCGGCCTGCCGGTGCCGACCGGGTTCATCATCACCACAGAGGCATGCCGTGCCTTCCTCCGGGACGGGCGCCTTCCCGAGGGGCTCGACGACGAGCTCGCGACGGCCATGGCCGACCTCGAACGCTCCACCCGGCGTGCCTTCGGGGGACCGCACAACCCGCTGGCGGTGTCTGTTCGCTCCGGGGCCAGTGTGTCCATGCCCGGCATGATGAACACGATCCTCAACCTCGGTCTCACGACCGAAGCCACCGTGGGCCTGGCCGCAGAGACGGGCGACCGGCCGTTCGCGCTGAACTCGCGGCTGCGTTTTCTGACGAGCTTCGCCTCCGCGATCACGAACGCGGACATGGACGGCACGGGAACCGTCCACGCAGGACATCCCGGGCGAGAAACCGAGGACGAGGAAACGCGCCTGACCGAGTCGATCGAGGCAGTCGAGAACCTCGTTCGAGAACGAAGCGGTCAGCCGATCCCGGACGACGTCACCCGCCAGCTCGAGCAGGCGATCGAGGCTGTCTTCTCGTCGTGGGACGCACCACGCGCGCGAACCTATCGCGAGTTGAACGACATCCCGCACGACCTGGGTACAGCCGTGATCGTCCAGAGGATGGTGTTCGGCAACCGCGACGGCCACAGCGGCACCGGAGTCGCGTTCAGCCGCGACCCCAACACCGGTGAGAACATCCCGTTCGGCGAAGTCCTGTTCGGGCGCCAAGGAGAGGAAGTCGTCTCCGGGAAATCGATGACCCGGCCACTGCGCGAACTCGCCGAGCGGGAGCCGGACGTGTGGACGGGGCTGCTCGACGCCTTGCGCCGGATCGAGGGGCACTACCGTGACGCCTGCTACGTCGAGTTCACGTTCCAGTCCGGCGAGCTGTGGATCCTGCAGGTCCGGCCCGGCCGGTTCGTGGGGGGTGCCGCGGTCCGTGTGGTCACCGAACTCGTCGACCAGCGGATCATCGGACGGGACGAAGCACTGCTCAGGGTCTCGCCGCTCCATCTCCGGCACGTCCGCACACCGCGCATCGCGTCCGCCGAGGAGGCCGACGTCCTCGCCCGGGGAATCGGTGCCTGCCCCGGTGTCGCCGTCGGCAGGATCGCGACCACGGCGGACGGCGCGGTACGCATGGCCCGGGCCGATCCGGTCATCCTGGTACGCCCGGAGACCTCCCCGAACGACGTGCACGGTCTTGCCGCCGCCGCCGGAATCGTCACAGCGCGCGGCGGGCCGGCCAGCCATGCCGCGGTCGTCGCGCGGGCGATGGGAAAGCCCGCGGTCGTGGGCGTCGCCGGCCTCACCATCGACCGCGACGACGGCTCCGTGACGGCCGGCGTCCGTACCATCCCGGAGGGCACGCTCATCACCATCGACGGAACCAGCGGCGAAGTCGCCCTCGGCCGTCCCCGCGTCGTCACCGACGCGGCCGACGAACACGTCCACCGACTGCTCGCATGGGCCGACGACGTCTCGGGCGACCACTCCGCCCGCGAGGAAGCCCAGCGCCTCGACGCGGCCCAAGCGGCACTGCGCAACCGCTGATCCCACACTCCCCGACCAATTCGCTGGCCCGACTGATTCAGCCGATTCGACCGTTCGACTGTTCGACGACGAGCCCATCCTGACAGGAGATCCACCATGGCAACTCGGCATGTGTACCTGGTACGACACGGAGCGGCCGACCCCTTCGGCGCGCTGACCGACGTCGGGGCGAGGCAGTCGGAGCTGGTCGGGAAGCGTCTGGCCGGCCTTCCGATCGCAGCGGTCTGGCACTCGCCCCTGCCCAGGGCGGTGCACTCCGCGCAGATCATGGGCGTCTGTCTGCCGGACGCTGTCGTGCGGGAAGCGCCGGAGCTGATCGATCACATCCCGCATGTACCGGGCGACGTGCCGCCGACATGGGCGGCGTTCTTTGACGGCTACGGAGCCGAGGAAGCCGAGGACGCGCGCCGCCGTGCCGACGCCCTGACCGGCAGGTTCGCGCGCCCCGCCGAAACCGAGACACATGAAATCCTGGTCACCCACGCCTACCAGGTGGCCTGGCTGGTCCGACACGCCCTCGAGGCGCCACCGGTGCGATGGCTCGGCCTGAACTGCGGGAACGCGGCGCTGACGGTGATCGAGTACCGCGACGGCATGGCGCCGACGATGCTGCTGTACAACGACATGGGCCACCTGCCGGTCGAACTGCGCTGGACGGGGTTCGGGGCCGGCACCCGCCCCTGAGCGAAGGGACCGGTCATGGCGGGTGCCTCTATGTCCTTCGTCAAGGCTGAGTGGTCATGTGGTGGCTGCTTCGGGGCTGCGTGGTTCGTAGAAGGTGCCGTCGCGGAGCATCGCGAAGAGCATGCTGATGCGGTGGCGGGCGAGGCGGAGGAGGGCCTGGGTGTGGGTCTTCCTCCGATCCCGGCATTTGTCGTAGTGGGTGCGGGAGGCGGGAGAGTGCAGGGTGGCGAACGCGGAGCCGCTGCATCGGGCCCTTCATCAGCCGCCACAAGCGGGTACTCGGCCCGCTGGACCGGTGCTTGATCCTGCTCGTCGTCTACACGGCGTTCAGTCGGGGGATGACGGAAGGAATCTGGCACCAGATCACCCCGCTGCGGCTGCACGCCTTGCTGAGCCCGGCCGCCGCGCTGCTGGGTCTGGCTCTCGCCGCGACCTCGT
The DNA here is from genome assembly GCF_009377235.1 of Streptomyces acidicola. Lineage (GTDB taxonomy): Bacteria > Actinomycetota > Actinomycetes > Streptomycetales > Streptomycetaceae > Streptomyces > Streptomyces acidicola. Next base: position 20,881 of record NZ_VMNX01000010.1, on the reverse strand, counting down.
ATACCGCGCGGCGCCTCAGCTCCCCGAGCAGCCGGATTCGGTTCCCGAACCGGCCGTGGGCTCGGAACACGGCGATACAGCCGGCTGGCGTACAGGAAGCTGGCAACTGCCGGGTCGTCACGGTGCTGACGGCTGTGGAGTGCCAGCGTCTTGACGCTGTGCCGGACGGCGTAAACGAGGTGCTTCCGAGATGACGCGCCGTTGCGGATCGATGTAGGTGACCGTCGTGTCTTTGACGGCGGCGTGCAGGCGGTGATCACCGGGGCGACGGTTGGCCATCGGTGGGCCGAGTGTCCCGTCGGCGTCGACGGAACGCCGCCGATGCTCGACTTCGAAGCCAAGTACGAAGCCCTTTCCCTCCTGCTGAACCTGGACGTCGAGGACCAAGCCCATTCCTCATGAGCTTGTGCTCTCCTGTGAACCAGCGCCGTGGATGGGGCCTGGGTGCTGTCGAGGTGCTGCCTTCTGTTCGTGTCCTGTTGTCGGTGCAGGCCGATAGCCTGGTCTGGTATCGCGGAGGGGACGTTATGGGGAAGTGTCAGCGGCGACGAAACCGTCAGCAGAACAACGGCCTCGGGGAACAACGGAACAGCCATTAGCGCTAAGCGATGATCTTGGTCCCGTGCCGACCGGGCGTCGGTGCAGGTGAGACCCGAGGAAACCTGATGCGGGAAGAGGCATGCCAGGCATGTGTGCGCTTCGATGCACAGCGCACTGTGGCTGAAGCCCAAGCAGGCAGTCCGTGGGTGTGTGTTCGTCGGGCCGAGAACCGGCTTGGCTGGATAGGCTGAACGCGGGAACCGTTGGCCAGCACCGCGTCATTGCTGCCCCGGTCGGCGTTCTCCGGGCATGGAGCTTGGAACGGAGCCTCCAGAGCCTCTACGGGGAGGAATGGTGATCGTCATGGCACGGGTCTGCCCGACGCTGCTGTACCGGGACGCGCAAACGGCCATCACGCAGCTCACAGAAGCCTTCGGCTTCGCCAAAGGTGCGGTGTACGAGGGTGAGGACGGAATGGTACTGCACGCCGAACTCACCTACGGGGACGGTGTGGTGATGCTCGGCTCGAAGGGCCGTGGCGGCGTGTTCGACGCAGCGATGGGGGACGGACCGGCCGGCGTGTACGTGACCGTTGAAGACCCCGACGCGCATGTCGAGCGGGCCCGACAGGCCGGGGTGGAAATCCTCCGGGAGCCGACCGACCAGGACTACGGCTCGCGGGACTACATGGCCCGTGACGCCGAGGGCAATGTGTGGACCTTCGGCACGTACGCCCCCGGCCGTTAACCAGCCTGGGGGATCGCCGGGATAAGCCCACAAGGGGCCATGTGGCTCACGTGTCCGTCCTCCCGTTGCGTGCCTGCCCAGTGAGGCGTGCCATCAGTTCGGGGGCGGTGCCGCTGCCGGGTCCGGTGATCCGGGCGTGGGCCGACCGCGCCACGCGGAGGCCAAGGCCCTGCGCCCGGTGTGCTCGAAGAGCGCGGCACGGTCCAACGTGAAGCCAACCACTGGCCGCCGCATTCGGCGCGGTGACGGTCATGGCCGCTGTGGTCGGTGTGGTCCTTGCCAGGTGAGCCGATGTGCCCCGGACCCGACCGCAGGACCGACCAGCGCAGGCCACAGCCGTGCACGGCGCGAAGCCGGATGTGCCGCGCACCAGACACCGACGCCACCGATGTTATCTACCGCCACTCAGGCGCGTTCTCGTGTTGCCAACTCCTATGCTGGCCAGAACAGTTGAGGCAGATGGACATGTGTGGTACCTCAAGGGGGAGGGGACGGGGATGCGAGTCACGCTGGTCGTTGACGCGGGGAACGGGGACGTGGCCGAAGCCGCGGACGATCTGTACCAGTGGCTGCGCCAGGACCTTGATCTGCGCGCGTTTGTCCGCCGGGAGGCTCCCGCCGCGCCGCCGGACGGAGCCATGGGCGCGCTGGGGGAGCTGATTGCGCTGCTGCTGGCTCCCGGCGGTCCGACGGCGGCACTGGGGGCAGCCGTCGTGGTGTGGCTGCAGAACCGCCGGGGCAACCAGACCGTCACCATCACCCTCCCGGACGGTACGCAGACCGTGGTCTCCTCGGAGAAGGTGCGCGGTCTGACCGCCGAGGGCACCAGTGAGCTGGCCGAGCGGGTCGCCGCTGTGCTTGGGCAGGAACGAAATTCACCGGGGACGCGGGATACGGCGGAGGATGACGGCCGAGTCGGTCCGTCGCGAGAGGCGGGCTGACCATGCCCTCGCCGGAGACGCCGGAGACGCCGGAGACGCCGGAGACGCCGGAGACGCCGGAGACGCCGGAGACGCCGGAGACGCCGGAGACGCCGGAGACGCCGGAGACGCCGGAGACGCCGGAGACGCCGGAGACGCCGGATCTGGCGGAAGCCGGTTGCCACGCGCTGGTGGTCGGGACGGCCACCCACCCGGGGACCCAGCTGCCTGGTCTGCCGTCTGCTCGTCGGTCGGCGCAGGACGTGGCCGAGACGCTGAGAACGGTGTGCGGCATGGGCGATCGGGTCACGCTGCTCACTGACCCGACATCACCGAGCGAGGTGCTGGAAGCGCTGGCGGCGGCGATCGTTCGGGCCGAGCCCACTCAGGAGCGGTACGAGCGCGGGACCGTACTCCTCTACTTCGTCGGGCACGGGCTGCGCGGACCCGGTCAGCAGCTGTACCTGGCGACCGCGGCGACCAAGTCCACGGCGGACACGGCGCACTCCATTCCCTACACAGAGATCGAGCGCTACCTGAGCGACGCCGCCGCCGACCCGGTCGTGATCCTCGACTGCTGTTTCGCGGGGAACGCCCAAGAGCCGGGCCGGTCGGCTGCCGCGGACCCGTTCGCCGGCGCGCGGCCCGCCGGCAGTTACCTGCTCGCGTCCGCGATGCGCAACGCCTTGGCGTATGCCCCACCGGACGCGGAGCACACCCTCTTCGGCGGCCAGTTGCTGAGCCTGCTGCGGGAGGGCGACGCGGGCGGCCCGAAGTGGCTGACGTTGGGCGGCGTCTACCGGTTGCTGGACCAGCGGCTCCAGGGCAGCGCGGCCCGCCCGTACGGCGGTGGCACCGCGCGCATGGGGGAGCTCACCCTCGCCCTCAACCGCCGGTACGAGCCGCGGCCGAGCCTGGACACCGGACGGCCGGTGTCCGACGTCCCGGATCCGGACGCCGTCTGCCCCTACCCCGGCATCCTCCCCTTCCTCCCCGAACAGCACCGTCTGTTCTTCGGCAGGGAGGAGCTGACCCGGGAGCTACTGCGGCGCGTCGAGCGGGCGGGGCCCGGTGAGCCGGTGGTCCTGGTGGGGCCGTCGGGGGTCGGCAAGTCCTCGCTGCTGCGGGCGGGGTTGAGCGTGGCCGCGGAGCAGGAGGGGCTCGGCCCTGTCCGGGTGGTGTCCGCGCTGGGTGAGCGGCCGTTCCGGGCGCTTGCCGAGGCGTGGGCTGCGGCGGTGGGCAGGGCGCCCTCCGACGTCGTACGAGATCTGGAGCGAGGGCGCTTCAGCCGACCCGTGGCCACGGGGGCGAGGGCCGGGCGGGCGCCGCGCGTCCTCGTCATCGACCAGCTCGAGGAGTACTTCACGCTCTGCTCGGACGCGGCCGAACGCGAACGGTTCGCCGCCGCCCTCATCGCGGGAGCGGACGAGGAGTGGGGCGAAAACCGGAACGAGGGCGGGGGCGGCCCGCGTCTCGTCCTGGCGCTGCGTGCCGACTACTACGGCGACGCCCTGAGTGACCCCCGTCTGGCGCGCGTCGTGCGGACGGGCCACTTCGCCGTGCCCGCGCTGGACGACGAGGAGGTCGAGGCGGCAATCGTGGGCCCGGCGCAGTACACGGGCCTGCAGTGGGAGGAGGGCGTACCGCAGCTCCTGCGGCGCGACGTGAACGAGGAGCGGCACACCGCGGGCGACGCCGCGGCGCTTCCCTTCCTGGCCTTCGCCCTGCCGGAGATCTGGCTGCGGCGGCAGGGAACCACGCTCACGTACGCCGGGTACGCCGCCGCCGGAGGCATACGGGGGGCCGTGGCCGGGGCCGCCGAAAGGATCTACGAGGCTCTCGACGAGACCGGCCGCGCGGCTCTGCGGAACCTCCTGCTGGCCATGGTGCATGTGGCCGACGGCGAGGGGCGGTTGGTGCGCCGCCGGGTGCCGCCGGAGGAACTGACCGGGAGCGAGGACCTGCTGCGCCGGCTCGCGGACGCCCGCCTGGTTGTCGTGGACGAGGAGGGCGGGGCCCAGCTCGGCCACGACTCGCTGCTGCACGCGTGGGGGAGGTTGAGTGGCTGGATCGACGAGGTGCGGGACGACCTGCTGAGGCTGCGGAGGCTGACCGCGGCGGCGGAGGGCTGGGCCGAGGCGGGACGGAAGCCGAGCGGCCTCTATCAGGGCGACGCCCTGAAGGAGGCGAAGCAGCTCACGACGGACGATACCCAGGCGGCCCGGGGAGCCCGGGCGATCGCCGCAGGCTCGGCCATGGCAGCCGCGCCGGCGGTCGTCCGAGTTCCCGTCCGCCGTGTGGTACGCGATTTCGTCACCGCGAGCGACCGCGCTCAATGGCGCCGACGCGTCGTCACGCGGGCGTGGATCGCCGGTCTTTCGGCCCTGTCTCTGGTGGCCGCCTCACTCTTCGGGTGGGCGTTCTACGAGAACCGGCAGGCGGCGAGCCGGGAGAAAAGCCTGATCGCCAGGGAACTGGCCGCCCAGGCCGACACGATGCGCGAACGCGACCCGCAGACCGCGCTCCGCCTCAGCCTGGCCGCGTACCGCACCGCGGTTACTCCGGAGACCCGCTCCGGCCTGTACACGGCGGCGACGACCGTCACGCCGACCGTCCTCGTTCCGAAGGAGCCGTACCGCAAGCCGGTTCTCAACGTCGCCTACAGCCCGGACGGCAAGACCCTGGCCGCGAGTTACAGGGGTGGCCGGGTCCAGTTGTGGGACGTGGCCGAGCCGACCAGGCCGGTGGAGGCGGACCGGTTCACGCTGAAGAGCGGTTCGGCCATCGCCTACCATCCGCGCTCACGGTTGCTGGCCGCACAGTCGGCTGACGAACTGACGCTGTGGGACACCGCCAACCCGCAGAAGCCGAGGCGGCTCTCCCTGATCCGGTTCGCCCACGGTGTGACGTACACGCTGGCGTTCAGCGCGGACGGCCGGACTCTCGCGGCGGGCCGTCAGAAGGGGCAACTGCAGCTGTGGAACGTGAGCGACCCCGCCCACCCCACGCTGCGTACGCAGCGGACGATCGCCTGGTCGGAAGTGATCTCCGTGGCGTTCACCCGTGACGGACACCATCTGATCACGGGCAACGGCAACGGGGAGTCGAGCGACCAGCCCGCGCAGGTCCGGTTGTGGGACGTGAGCGATCCGGACCGGCCCCTGTTGCGGGACACCGAGCGGGCCGACACGGTCACGGCGGTCGCGGCCCATCCGCGGCGCGACCTGGTGGTCGCGACCGGTGCATTAGGGAAGATTGCCTGGTGGGAGGCGGCGGACGGACGAGACCTGCGGCGCGTGAGGGCGAGGCAGTACCGGGACTACTGGGGCACCGACAAGGACGGCATCCCGTCGCTCGCGTTCAGCAGGGACGGCAGGTACCTGGCGGGAGCGGACCACGACAACGGCGTCGCGTGGGCCGATGTGACCAAGAAGATGCCGGATCTGGTGGAGAGCATGACCGGGATGACCCTGCCGACGGGCGAACCGGCCCAGTCGGTTGCCTTCAGCCCGGACAACCGGTATCTGGCGGCCGGTGACGTGGGCGGAGAGGTGCGGCTGTGGCCCGACCGGCCCTGGGCACCGGCATTCACGGGCGGCATCTACGTCATGCCCCAGGCGGGGACCAGCCCGTTCACCCCCGACGGCCGGCTCGTCATCGCCTCGCAGACGGACGCGGACGGCCCCCGCACGACGAAGGTGTGGGACATTGGCGACCTTGCCGCACCGAGGGTCCGGTACACCCTGCCGAGGGGATGGGAGGCGAAGTACTTCCTCACCTCCCACAAGACGCCCGTGCTCCTGGCGCATTACTGGAACGGGAAGGGGCTGGACCACACCATCCAGCTCTGGCAGTTCACCTCTGACGGAACCCTGAAGAAGAGCCGCAGCATCCCGCTCACTGCAGACATCCCGAACATCACCGTGAGTCCCGACGGCCGTCTCCTGGCGGTGGGCTCGCAAGAGGAACCCGACATCGCGCTGTGGGACATCCGGGATCCGGCGAAGCCCGTCCGCCGGGGCGCGGTCGGGGTGAGGGCGAGCGGCGGCCTCAGGGACTCGGGAAGCCTGTGGTTCGCCGGGGCGCGCTCCCTGGCGACGGTGGAGGATGGGAAACACATCAGGTTCTGGGACGTCTCCGACCCCGCCCGGCCCCGCAAGGGCGGGCGCATCGACGACGCGGCGACGATGCAGGGCTCGATGTACAGCAGCTCGTCCCAGCTGCTCATCACCGAGGAAGCGGGGGACAACGCTCAGTTGTGGGACCTCTCCCGGCCCACGCACCCCGTCGAGGGCGGAATGCTTCCGGCCGCGCCCGGAGGCTACTTCCCCACGGGCAAAGGGGAGTTGGCGGCGACACTCCAGGATGGCACCGTCGAGTTCTGGGACGTCGCCGATCCCGTTCATCCCCGAAAGAAGCCCGGCGCCCTCCTGCTCGACCGCGCGGTCACGTCGATCACCATGACCCCCGACGGCCGCTACGCCGTGACGAGCGCCCCCTATCGCGTCTGGTCCGTCGGGAAGGACGGGCGGTGGAGCACTCCCGGGCTCGTCACACTGGAGAACGCAGGCGCGGTACACGTGCCCCCGGCGAACTCGCCCCAGGGCCCTCGATGGCTGGCTGTCGGCCAGTCCGGCAGTTCAAGCAGCGGCATGACGGGCGAAAGAACCTACGTGCTCGGCTTCGACACCGACCGCTTCTACGAGGCCCTGTGCAGGTCCTATCCCCTGAGCGTCCCGGAAGACCAGTGGGAACAGCTGTTCCCCCACCTGGCCTACCGCACGTCCTGCGGCTGACGCCGGGCGGTGTTGTGGTGAAGCCCATCCCGCATTCCCCCAGACCCTGGTGATGCGGAGTTGAGGTGGGCCGCCGGGCGAGGTGGCAGCGCGCTCCTTTTCCCAGCGGCCTCTTCCGAACCCACGGTGCGGCGTTACTGACCTTTTCGGCGTGATGTCGTTGGGGGCTGACGGTGTGTGATCGTCGCGGTATGCCGGTTGTGTGAGATATCCGCAGGGTGGTGGGCTGACGCCTGAACGGCAGGCGTTTCGCGAGGGGATCCGGATGGAGGCCGCCGAGCGATTCGCTGCCGGTGCCTCGCCATCGAGCGCGACGAGGAGGCCGTGGCGGGCTGGGTGAAGGAGACCTGGCCGCAGGTGGAAGGTCCGTGGCGGCGCTCGACGCCCGGCTGTGCTTCGAGGACGAAGCCGGCTTTTCGATGACGCCGCCCACCGCACGGACCTGGGCCAGGCGCCGAGTGCACGACTCCTACCAGCGCAGACTGAAGGATCTGCCGCTCGCTGGGCAGAGCGTCGTGATCCATCTGACGGTCCGGCGCTTCATCTGCAGCACGGACAGTTGCCCCGCGCCGCACGTTCGCCGAGCCGTTCGCGCAGCTGACCACCCCGTACGCACGCTTCACCATGCGGCTCAACCACGCCCTGGAGCGCGTCGGGCTTGCGCTCGCCGGACGGGCCGGCGCCCGGCTGGCCGCCCAACTGGGCTTCCATGCCGGACGGATGACCTTGCTGCGCAGGGTCATGGCGCTGCCCGACCCGCAACCCAGCACTCCGCGCGTGCTGGGCGTGGACGATTTCGCGACCCGCCGAGGGCAGACCTACTCCACCGTCTTGACCTGCGGAGAAACCCATCGTGTCGTCGATGTTCTCCCGACGCGCGACTCCGGACCGCTGGCCGCGTGGCTGGCCACCCACCCAGGCGTGGAGATCATCTGCCGGGACAGGGCGGGCGCCTACGCCGAGGGCGCTCGACTCGGCGCGCCCGCCGCGATCCAGGTCGCTGACCGGTTCCACCTGTGGCAGGGCGTCGGCCGAGCCGTGGAGACCTGCGTCGCCGCCCACCGCGAGCGCCTGCGCATCCCAACGCCGTCCAGGAGCATGGACGTTTACTCATCCAAGGACAACCCGGTGCGCGTTGATCCAGCCCCTGACGGTCGGCGGGCACAGGGCAAGAAAGCCGCGCACGCCTTGGTCCGCGAATTGCTCGCGCAGGGCCACTCCCGCCGGGCGATCGCCCGCCACCTGGGCTGGGGCCTCAACACCGTGCTGCGATATGCGCGTGCCTCGCACTGGCAGGACACCCTGCGCGAGAACCGGCCCCGACCCACCAGGCTCGACCCCTACAAGCCCTATCTGGAGCGGCGGTTCGCCGCGGGATGCACGAGCGTCACCCGCCTCCACCGCGAACTGCTCGCCGACAACGCCTCCGTCACTCACCAGATGGTCCGCGCTTACATCGCCACCCTGCGCGCTGCCCCACCGCAAGCGCCGCCTCCTCCGCCAACAGTGCGGCAGGTCACCGGCTGGCTCACCCGACACCCCACGGCCCTGAGCGAGGACGAACGCGCAGCACTCAAGGATGTCCTGGCCCGCTGCCCCGAACTGGACACCGCCGCCGGGCACGTCCGCGACTTCGGCGAGATCCTCACCCACCGCCTCGGCTCCACGCTCCCCGCATGGATCAATGCCGTCGACGCCAGCCAACTGCCCGGCCTCACCAACTTCGCACTCCACCTACTCCGAGACCTCGACGCCGTGACCGCGGGCCTCACCCTGCACTGGAGCTCCGGCGGCACCGAAGGCGCCGTGAACCGCATCAAGAAGATCAAAAGGCAGCTCTACGGGCGGGCCGGATTCGAACTACTCCGCAAGATGATCCTCCTTCAGTAACCCTCCGCGACCGCTCCCCAAGATCTGTGCCAGAACCGAGAAATGACGTCACTTCGTGGGACGGCCCGCCGCCGGTGAGGGCAGAGGGCCGTCGAGGCGGGGCCTGCAGGTGTCAGAACCCGTCTTTGAACCTTTGATCAGGGCGAATCAGCTGAACGTCTGGTCCTCGGTGAGTGCCTGGCCGGCCTTTTCAGCCGCTCCCGAGTGGGCCCATGCGTCACCTGCGCCAGAACAGGTGGTGCGTCACGCCGCTCGGGCTGGGCACGACCTCCAGGTGAAACCGGTCGAGCAGCTCATCGGGGGACTCCCAGAGCCGTAGTCCAGACCCGAGCTTTACCGGCGAGACCACCACATGCATGGTGTCGACGAGGTCGGCGTCGAGGAACTGCCGGATGGTGGTGACCCCGCCGCCGAGCCGGACATCCTTACCCTGTGCCGCTTCCCGCGCCCGTTCGAGGACCGTGGCCGGGTCGCCGTCGACGAAGTGGAACGTGGTGTCGGAGAGCGTGAACGACGGACGCTTGTGGTGGGTCATGACGAACACCGGGGTGCGGAACGGGGGCTCCTCCCCCCACCAGCCAAGCCAGTCATGGTCCTGCCAGGGCCCGCGCTGGGGCCCGAACTTGTTGCGGCCCATGATCTCGGCACCGATGTTGCGTGCGAAGTCCCGCGTGAAGTAGTCGTCGAGGCCCCGGCTCCCCCCGGGGTCGGTGCGCATGGGCCAGCTCGCCGTGGCACCGGCCCAGGCGAACAGTCTCCCGGGATCGACGTGGCCGAACGGACTCTCAAGGCTCTGGTCCTCACCGGCGCCGATTCCGTCACTCGAGACAGTGAAGTTCATGACTCTCAGCAGTTGATCCACGTGTTTCCTCGTCTGGTCCTGTCGCGTCATCGTGTGGCGAGGCGCCGCACATCATGATGTCGAATGGGACGCGGCCGGATCGACAGCGGCCCGCAACTTTCTTCCAAGGCGCGTCAGGAAGTAGATCCGCGGGCCGTGTGGCCGTGGCGCACGCGGACGGCTCCGCGATTCAAAGGCGGGGTCTCAGCCGGCCTTGGCGGGTTCCTCGGCCCGGGCCCGGGTGGAGGCGAGCCGGTAGGAGTCGGTGCCGGTCTTAGTGGAGGCCGCCCCGCTCTCCCGGGCCGGTTCCGCGTGCTGTCCTCCCGGATCTGGCATGAGCCGCCCGTCGCGGGCGGCTGGTATGCCGCCTACCGGTGTGTGTGCGAGCTGGTCGTGGTGTCCGGCGGACCGGTAATCGCCGCGAGTTGCAGCTTGGTCTCGTCCGAGCTGCCGGGCACGGCAGTCATGATCACAATCTTGAGCTCGGAGTCACCATCGGTCAGCACATCGCAATCCACCGTGATCAGCCCCACCGAGGGGTGCTCGATCGTTTTATGGTCCTCACGGTGAGCGGCCACTGTGCCGCTCACCCACAATTCGGCGAACCGCTGGTTGCCCGCGCGCAATACCCGGATCAGCTCTGCGAGGCGCGCGTCGTGCGGGAAGCGGCCGGTGGCGCGGCGCAGATCGGACACGACAGCGGCGTCGGTGGCGTCCCGGTCCACTTCGGTCACCGGCCAGAGCCCGAGGCGAACAGGATCTGCGCTTACCGGGAACCGCTCGCGGGCGAAATTGCGCAGATGCGGTGGCACCGACGAGGGATCGCCGAACAGCGCAGCCCAACTGCGGTTCCGCCAGATCAGCTGCCAGTCCGCCGCGAACACGGCGACTGCGACGTCCCCGAGCCGGGTGAGGACACGGTGCACTCCGGGTGTGATGTGGCCGGAGATCGCGCCGTCTACCGGTGGGGCGAGCTGGGCCAGCCGGTACAGATGATCCCGCTCGGCGGTGGACAGCTGCAGGGCGCGTGACAAAGACGCGACCACCGGCGCTGAGGGCGTCGTGGCCCGGCCCTGCTCCAGGCGCACGACATAGTCGACCGAGACACCGGCGAGGTCGGCGAGCTCCTCGCGGCGCAGCCCGACCGCGCGCCGTGCCCGACCCACCGGCAGTCCCGCGGCCGACGGGGGCAGCCGTTCCCGCCAGGTGCGGATCATTGCCCCCAGCCCGGCCTCCGGTGTCATCGTCATGATGTCCATCGTCCTGCATCCTCGGTCATCAAGGTGATATCGAGGGTGGTACTGCTGCTCCTACTGTTGAAGCGTCCCTGGCGGGGTTGCCGCGGGTGTACGCACTATGAACGCATGACGATCATCTTCATCGCAGGAGCGAACAAGGGGCTTGGTCGCGAGACCACTCACCGCCTCATCGAACTCGGTCACACCGTGCTGGTCGGAGCCCGCAACCCCTAACAGGGCGCGGAGGCAGCCCCCACGCTCGGCGCACGGTTCGCCCCCATCGACGTCACCGACGACGCGTCCGTCACCGCTGCGGCTGCGGATGTCCCCGCACACAGTCAATAAAGGGCAAACCGCCCATCAAGTAACGCAATGGAAGGCACGCCATGACCGGCACCACCCCCGGCGGAACTCTCACCCTCGCCGACGACCTGACCATCAGCCGCATGGGATACGGAGCCATGCAGCTTGCGGGACCCAACGTGTTCGGGCCGCCCAAGGACCGGGACGAGGCCGTCGCGGTACTGCGAGAGGCCGTCGAGCGGGGCATCACTCACATCGACACCAGCGACTTCTACGGACCCGCCGTTGTCAACGAAATCATCAAGGAGGCCCTGCACCCCTACCCCGCGGACCTGCGCATCGTGACCAAGGTCGGCAACCGTCGCGGCGACGACGGCAGCTGGAACATCTCGCGGGACCCCCAGGACCTCAAGGCCCAGGTCCACGAGAACCTCCAGCACCTGGGCCTGGACACGCTCGACGTGGTGAACCTGCGCCTGGGCACCAACGAGGGGCAGACGGACGAGGAGCCGATCGGCGACATGTTCGGCGCACTGGCCGAGCTGCAGCAGGAAGGCCTGATCCGCCACCTCGGACTCAGCGCCGCCTCCGAGGCCCAGCTCACCGAGGCGCAGACCATCGCCCCGGTCGTCACGATGCAGAACCTCTACAACCTGGCCAACCGCCAGGACGACGCCCTCGTCGAGCGGTGCGCGGCACAGAACATCGCCTTCACCCCGTTCTTCCCCCTGGGCGGCTTCTCCCCGCTGCAGTCACAGACCTTGACCGATGTCGCCGCACGCCTTAACGCCTCACCCCAACAGGTCGCCCTGGCCTGGCTGCTGCAGCGCTCGGCCACCATCGCCCTCATTCCGGGCACCTCCTCGCGCACCCACCTGCGCCAGAACATCGCCTCCGCCGACCTGACGCTGCCGACGAACGCGGTCTCCGAACTCGACACGATCGGCAGCTGACACCAAGCAGGGAAGACCCCAGTCGGCATCGGACTCAAGGCGGTGGCGGCGACGAGCTCGGCGCGATGGTTGCGATACGCGCACGGAGATCAGACCGCAGCACCCAAGTCCTTTAGCGCCTGCTGTCGCCGGGCGCGAGCAGGCTGGTGACTTCGGCGATCGCCTCCGCCGAGGGATGGAAGCTCAGTGGTCTCCGCCGCGGGCAGGACCTCGGCCAGTACCACGTCCTCCGCCGGATGGCCGTCCCGGTTGGCGTTGCCCGGCGGTTCGGATCCCCTGGGGGACGCCTTCGCCGCAGGGGGTCAGGGGGTGAGCTCTTGGTGGCCTATGACGGAGAGCAGTTCCAGTTTGCTGTGGCTCTCCGTGCCGGGACGGGTGGTGAGCACGACCAGGGTCTGGGCACGGTTGTCGGTGAAGAGGACCTGGCCGTCGACGTCGATGCGGCCGAGCTGGGGGTGGAGGATGGTTTTGCTTTCGTCGTAGCGCAGGGCGACCTCCTGAAGTTCCCACAGCCGGACGAACTCCGTACTGCGTTCTTGGAGCTCGGCGAAAATACGAGCGGCTCGGGAGGTGTCGCTGCTGTTGGTCAGCGCGGCCCGCAGCCGTGCCGCCTGGGTGCGGCCGTGATGCTCGTGGTCCTCCTCCGGGTAGTACGCGCGCTCGGCCGGGTCGGTGAACCAGCGGTAGTAGGCGCTGCGGGCCAGCCCGGTGTGCTGGGTCTGGTCGCCCAGCAGCGCGGTGGCGAGGCGGTTCTGCGCGAGGGTGTCGGCCAGGTCGGACAGGACCAGCGCCGGGGAGTCCTCCAGCCGGTCCAGGACCCGCATCAGGGTCGGCGCGACGTGCTCGGAGCGGAGGAAGCGGGCCGGCGCGTTGTGGCCCATGAGCGAGAAGAGGTGGTCGCGCTCGTCCAGGGTCAGGCGCAGCGCCCTCGCCAGGGCGGCCGCGATCTGTACCGAGGGCTGCGGGCCGCGCTGCTGTTCCAGCCGGGTGTAGTAGTCCGTGGACATACCGGCCAGCGCGGCGACCTCCTCGCGGCGCAGCCCCTGGGTACGCCGACGCGGCCCCTCGGCCATTCCCACGTCCCGCGGGCGCAGGGTCTCGCGCCGCCGGCGCAGGAACTCCGCCAGCGCTTTCCTGTCCATGCGCTCCATGGCTCCCATGGTCGCCCCTTTCCTCCTGCCCAGCCAGGGACCAGTAATCCATGGCTGGGCACCCTGGCGGGGCACGATCCGCTACGACCGGAAGGGGCGGGCAGGGACAGCCGATCCCTGGACAACCGGTCCTCTCCCGCCCCGGCGGAGGCGCTCCTACGGTCGACCTGTGGGCCGCTCACGGGCCCACGACCAGCGAGAGAGAGAAATCCCCGCATGAACCTGACGGGCAACACGGTCCTGATCACCGGCGGCACCTCGGGCATCGGCCTCGGCCTCGCCGTACGCCTGCACGAGTCCGGCAACAAGGTGATCGTCGCCGGACGGCGCAAGGAGCTGCTCGACCGGATCGTGGTCGAGCATCCGGGCGTCGAGGCGCTCGCCCTCGACGTCACGGACCCCGCGTCGATCGCCCACGCCGCCGAAACGGTCAGGGCGAACCACCCGGAACTGAACGTCCTGGTTAACAACGCGGGCATCATGCTGCGGGAGGACGTCCTCAACCCCGCCGACCTGCAGATCGCCGAGGACCACGTCACCGTCAACCTGCTCGGCACGCTCCGGATGACGTACGCCTTCCTCCCGCTCCTGATCGGCAAGGCCGACGCGGCCGTCATGAACGTCTCCTCCGCGCTGGCGTTCGTACCGCTGCCGATCACCCCGACGTACAACGCGACCAAGGCCGCGCTGCACTCCTTCTCGGACAGCCTGCGCGTGCAGCTCGCCGACCGTGGGGTCCAGGTGATCGAGGTGGCCCCGCCGGGTGTGCGGACGGCCATGTTCGGCCAGGAGGACGCCGAGTCGTCCATGCCGCTGGACGACTTCCTCGACGAGACCCTCGGCCAGCTGCGCGACAACCCCGAGGCCAAGGAACTCGTCGTGGAGCGCGCCCGCTTCGTCCGCGACGCGGAGGCCAACGGCAAGTACGACGAGGTCCTGGCCCTCCTCAGCAACCAGCGCTGAGCTCGTACTCCTTCAGTACGGAAAGGCCCGGTGGATACAGAATGCAACCCACGAACGACGACACCGTCGAGATCACAAGAGTCCTGTCGCTGCTGAACCACCTCATGGACGATCACGAGATGGACCGCCTCGGCGAGTGCCTCACCGAGGACGCCTTCTGGGACGGGACCGTGTTCGGCTTCGAACCGGCCATCGGCCTGAAGGCGATCGTCTCCGTCCTCAGTGCCGAGGGGCACGCCCTGGCCCATCACACGACGAACTTCGTCATCTCGGACGGCCCGGGCGAAGAGGTCCATGTCCGGTCCAAGGGCCTGGGGCTCCGGGCCGACGGCTCGGTCGTGAGCGTCGTCTTCATGGACGACCTGCGGCACACCGCCGACGGCTGGCGCATCTCCAAGCACGTCATCCACGTCAAGTGAAGGCAGGAGCCGTCTGCCGCAGCCCCGACGCCGACTGCGTTGGGGCCGGACCCGGTGCGCCGAGCCCTGGTTCGGTCGCCCTTCGTGACGACCGCCCCTCTTCAAGTGAACTGGGCCGAGCTCCACCGGCTCCAAGACAGCTCCCAGGCGGATGGGGCGGCGGCAAATTGATCAACGGGAGGAGAAGACATCTCATCCCTATCCCGGCATCCCTGTGCCCATTCGTTGAACTCCTCCGGACAGGCCTCTGGGGACCACTCAGTCGACGAAGTCGGCGATGAGGGTGGCGAATTCGTCGGGGGTGGTCAGCCGGATGCCGAGGGTTTCGGCCTTGGTGCGTTTGGATCCGGCGCCTTCTCCGGCGACGACCAGGGTGGTCTTCTTGGAGACGCTGGAGGAGGAGCGGCCGCCGGCGCGTTCGATGAGTTCGTTCATCTGGTTCCGGCTGAGCTTCTCCAGTGGGCCGGTCATCGCGCCGGTCACGACGACCGTCATTCCGGCCAGCGGCATCGCCGCCACCGCCGCGCACCGCGAGCCCGCGCCGCCGCGCCGGGCACATCGCGCAGGCGGTAGAGCGACAGAACCGGGCGATGCGCAAGCTCAGCCCCCAAGCCCCGACGGCCCCCTCACCGGTGCGGCCGCCGCGCCCGCGGGGTACCCGGAAACCTTAAACCCACCACACATACGAGAAAGGACCATTTCAATGAAAGCCATTGTGGTAACCGACCAGGCAGCGGGAACGGCCGGGATGACGCTGACCAAGCGGCCTGAGCCGTCCGCAGCGATCAACGACGTCATCGTTCAGATCCATGCATCGGGCTTCGTCCCCACAGAGATGGATTGGCCATCGACCTGGACCGATCGCGCCGGCCGTGACAAGACACCGTCGATCCCCGGCCACGAGCTGGCCGGAGTGGTCACCGCCCTCGGCTACGGCACGACAGGGCTCTCGGTCGGACAGCGGGTGTTCGGCCTCGCCGACTGGCACCGTGACGGCACCCTCGCGGAGTACGTGGCGATCGAAGCACGTAACCTCGCACCGCTGCCAGGCGACGTCGACTTCACGGTAGGCGCGTCCCTGCCCATCTCAGGCCTGACCGCGTGGCAGGGGCTGTTCCAGCACGGCCGCCTCCAGGCCGGCCAGACCATCCTCGCCCACGGCGCAGCCGGAGCAGTCGGGACGATGGTCACCCAGCTCGCACGTGAAACCGGCGCCTACGTCATCGGCACCGGACGCGCCGCCGACCGTGAGAAGGCACTCGACTTCGGCGCACACGAGTTCGTCGACCTCGAGAACGATACGCTCAAAGACGTCGGCAGCGTCGACCTGGTCTTCGATGTCATCGGCGGCGATGTTCAAAAGCAGTCCGCCGCCCTGATCAAGGCCGGAGGAACCCTGGTGTCCGCCGTCGGCCCGGTCGAAGCACGGCCCGCTGACGGCCTGGCCGTCGACTTCGTCGTCGAAGCCGATCGCGCCGAACTCGGTGAGATCGTGCAGCGGGTGCGGGACGGACGCCTGCGGACCAACATCGGTGACATCGCGAGCCTCGACGACGCCATCGGCGCCCTCAACCCAACCACGCGACGCCGCGGCAAGACAGTCATCCGCGTCCTGCCGTAGATGGCCATGGCGGAGATCAGGACCATGACCTGCCGGTCGGTCGGTGGCCGTCCACTGCCGGCCATCGACCGGCGCAAAGGGACCCCAGGCATTCGAACCGACAGAGGAGTTGATCACCTTGGACGGACAGGAACTGCAGAAGATCGCGAGCGACCACACCGCGGAACTGCCCGGCACCGACCAGGAGCATCGTTTCGACCCCGACTGGGAGCTCCACAAGGGGGGCGGCAAGGTCTTCATGCTCATGACCGAGATGCCTGGACGTCCCGTCGTGATCCTGAAAGCCGACCCTGACGACGCCACAGCCCTGCGTGAGCAGTACGCAGACATCACCCCCGGCTACCACATGAACAAAAGACACTGGATCACAATGGAAGGCGGAGACACCATCGACGACAAGCTGGTGAAGGAACTCGTGACCGACTCCTACCGTCTCGTGGTCGGCGGGCTTCCCAAGTCCAAGCAACCCGTGGATCCGCGCACCCACAACCGCCACGCCTGACCCTCACCATGCCCATCCTGCGACGCAGCGTCGCAGCAGTCATCTGGAGCCTCCCATGCGCGTGTTCGTCACCGGCGCCAGCGGCAGCATCGGCTCAGCTGTCGTTCCCGAGCTCATCGCCGTTGGTCACGAGGTCCTCGGCCTCGTCCGCTCTGATACCGCGGCTAAGGCCGTCGCCGCCGCCGACGGGACGCCGCTCCGCGGCGACCTCACCGACCTGGACAGCCTCCGCGCCGGCGCCGCGCAGGCCGACGGTGTCATCAACCTCGCCTTCAGCAACGACTGGAACAACCTGGAACAGGGCATCGACGAGGAAGCGCGCGCCGTGCAGACTCTCGCGGCCGCACTCGCAGGCAGTGGCAAGCCGTTCGTACATGCCGGCCTCACGCCGATGATGCCAGGCCACACCTCCACCGAGGACGACCCCGATACCACCGACGGTCCGGTCGGTGGCCGCGGCCGCACCTCCGAGATGGTGCTGGCCCTGGCCGACCAGGGCGTCCGGTCCTCTGTCGTGCGGCTGCCGCGCTCCGTGCACCAGCGCGGGGCACAATACGGCTTCTGCTCAGTGCTCATCGCCGCCGCACAGAAAACCGGCGTGTCAGCGTACGTCGGCGACGGCACGCAGCGATGGCCAGCGGTCAACCGGCTTGACGCCGCCGGGCTGTTCCGCATCGCACTCGAGGACGCCGCGCCGGGCACAGTCCTGCACGCGGTAGCCGACGAGGGCGACACCATGAGGACACTGGCCGAGGCTATCGGCGGCGTTCTTGCGATGCCGGTCGAGTCGGTGCCGCCTGAGCGCTTCGGCGTCATCGGTCGCGTGTTCGCACTTGACATGCCGTCGTCCAGTGCACTGACCCGGGAACGGTCCGGCTGGCAGCCCACCCACCCGAGCCTGATCGACGACCTCGATGCCGGCGGCTATCCCGCCCTGGGCTGACATCCTCGGGATGTCGCCAGGACCGGACAAGGTGAGTGACTACTGACCGTCCGTGTACACCGGGCCTCCCTTGCCTTCGTCCGCGTGCTCGGCGAAGGCGTTGACACCTTCGGCGAGCGGGACGTCGAGGCCCTGAGTCTCGGCGACACCCGCGGCTTCCAGGTCGAGATCGTGCAGAACAACGGCCCGTCCCTGCGCCCGAACCCCGACGGTACGGCCAAGACCGCCAGGATCCTCGTGCCCGTCTTCCTCCGGGTCAGACCGCTACAGCGAGTACGCCTGATGACGACAGCCCCGGCCGCTCCCGCTGGCGACTGCTGCCCGCACACTCCTTTCGTGTACGTACGGTGTGTGTTCCGTCGCAACGAACCTTGAGCGTTCTCGCCGAAGTCTGGTGGGTGGGCGTCCTTCTCATCGATGTTTGACCAAACCGGCCGCGAAACAGGCGCGTTGACGAATCGGAGGGCAAATGGCGGCGATCGCTCTGTACTACCCGTGGATGCACTTCCAGGACAGCGACTGGCTCAAGCTCGCGCTGCTGTCATGGGAAAGGATCGTCAGGCTTCGTCCGCGTGCGGTCGATGATCGCGACAACGAGTTAGTCCGCGAGATCCGTGGGGAGAGTGATCTGCTGCACGAGATCACTCCGAGCGAGGACGACCTGGACACGGTGGCCACCGCCTTCTTCGAACTTCTCAGCGGCGAGGAGACGGCTGTGGCGTACACCACCAGAGCACTCATGGCGATGCGAGCGGAAGATCCAGCACTCGTCGTCTCCGCGGATGACGGTGGCCCGTCCTGTCCCCTCCGTACAGCCAGCGGGCACCTGATGATCCTTTTCACCATCGGGCACTGGTATGGATCTACTGCGGCGGCACCTACGCCAAGATGTCCAACGAACTGCGGCACCATTTGGTCGAGGCAGGCCTGGCCCGCCAGGTTCACGAGCAGGACCCGTGGATCGGGCTGCACCCGAAGCTGGGCACCGTCTACCTGACTGCCCTGGCCGACGCCGTCGCCCGTCACAACGCGCTGTCACCTGTGACCGACGACCTGCGGATGCACCACGCGGTGGGTGCCCTCGACCGCCTCGCTGATCTGCTCGACCAGCCAGTGACCCGGGCCTTCCAGGACACGCAGGCCGCCTACGTCCATCTCTCGCTCCGCGCGGTGATCCGGCCCGAGAGGATCGCCGCCGTGCCCGTTTCCCGGCTGGTGGCTTCCGGCAGCGGTACGCGCCCGAGCTCGCGGCCTTCCGGACGCACATCGACTCCCTGGCAACCGAACTGGAACAGATCACCGCTGTCGAGAACGCCGAGATCGCCCAGGCCCATCTGCAGGCGCTCTACGAGCGGGCCACCGAGCCGCAACTGGACGAACTGCGCCGGGCGTTGCGCGCGTTCGGCATCGAATCGACGGTGGGCATTCTGGGATTGAAGGTGGACCTTGGGGCCGTCTCCGGCACGGCGTTGGGCGCCCTGGCCGCTTCCGGAGGCCACCCGGCGGTCGGGGCCGCGGCGGTCGCGCTCACCGTCATTCCCTACATCGCGGGCCGCATGAAGGCCCGTCAGCAGCAGCGAACCGGCTCTCCCGTGGCCTATTTGCTGGCCGCGGATCGGATGTCGAACCGCCGGTCGCCGCTGTGATTGCGCACCTGAGCACCGCGCCCGACAAGGTCGCTGCAACTGGCGCCACGCTAACGCACCCAGAACGCCGAGAGTGCGCCACGAACCTGGCCGCCAAACCGGCTCTGATCAGCCCGCTCAACCTACGATGAGAAGAAGCCCACCCGCCAGCCTTCGGTGAGAACGCTCAATCTTCGCTGCGACGGAACAGTGTGGGCTGATGCCGGGTCACGCCGGTGCGTGGTGAGGTGTTGTCAACCGACGGAATGCTGTGACCTGCTGAAACCTGACTTGGCGGAGCGCCGGTCTATGGGGCAGCGTCCAGGGCTTTGCGCCGACCGTCACCGACGACCGCATCGACCAGGCGTGGGTGTCCAGGCCGCTGGCCGGCGCCGTGTCCGGCTACCGTCTGCTCGATCAGCCCGGCGGTGCAAGCGACCACGACGGCCTGGTGTTCCAGCTCGACACCGACGCGATCGACACAGCCCGTCCGTGGGCGTACCGCTGACCTGCGAGGCGCTCTCGTTCAACCACAATGACTGGGCCAACCCGATCGAGGCCCACTTCGGCCCGCTGCGGCAGTTCACCCTGGCCAACTCCCACCACCGCAGCCACCCCAGGCAAACCCAGGCACTGCACCGCTACCTGCGCTGGCGCAACGCCAACGCCCGCCACCCCGACGTACTTGCCGCCCAACGCAAGAAACGCGCCCGCATCCGCAGCGAGAAGGGCATCCGCTGGGGCGGACGCCCCCTCAACGCCGCAGCCTGACCGACCGCGAACCGCAGCCCCGGAGTGCCGAAAGGGACAAGTTCACGAGAAGGACAGCGGCAGAAGGACGACTCAGGAGGTGGACGGCTCGATCTCCCCCGCAAAGACGATGACCTGGTCGATGAGGCTCCGCCGCAGGTGGACGACGTCCGTTCCCGCCAGGCGGGGGCCTCCATCCGGCGTGGTGAAGACCCACTGGTACCGGGCCCACTCGTCAGGCATGTCCACCGCTGAGCAGCGCACCATCGTGCCGGTCCCCGCCGGGTGGCGCCGGATGTCCAGCACGAACCGCTCGACCGCCGCGATTCCTTCGCTGCGACCCAACGGCCCCCAGAAGACCACGTCTGAGGTCAGGGCCTGGGAGAGCAGGGCAGTCACATAGCTGTCGTCCGAGGCGTTAAACGCGGAGATGAACGTGTCGATCGCGGAGCGTGCCGTCTCTTCCTGCATGCCCCAGTAATACCAGCCGTTGCGCGTGCGCTCGTCCCGCGAGCCGCCTTCCGATCACGGTGGACCATCCCGGTCACAGCACTAGGGCCTGTACGGAGTCGTGATCACCTGCTGGTACAACTCTCGTGTGGCGAGGCGTGAACTCAGCGACGACGAGTGGGCGTTGGTCGAGCCGTTGCTGCCGATCGGCGCCTGTGGCCCCTATCCG